>JABTTZ010000001.1:1809445-2111020 GCA_015075625.1 Anaerolineales bacterium
CGGTGGGGTAGGTGGAAAGCACCGCCAGCCACAGCCCCGCCGCTTTGGTGGCATGTGCCAGCGCCGCAAGGTTTAGTTCGACGTTGCGCTGAATCTTAGCAAAGCCAATGGCGGGACCTTGCGTGATCTCCGCCTGATAGATGCACAGTTCAGGGGCAATATCAAGGGTTGCGCCGAGGCGTTGGGCGTTGGTGAGGTAGGCGTCATGGAACATATCCAAATCTGCCTCGGTGGGGTCTTCCAGATCGGGGCGGACGACGCCCACTTCCAATTCCGTCCCCACCGGACGAATTTGGAGCATCCCGCCCGCCTCGTGAATGTTTTCATGGATCACGGCGGGGTTCAGGTTATAGGGCTTGATGTAATCCAGCCATGGTCCTTGCTGAAAGCGCCGCCCTAAAAGGGTGGCAAGGACAATCGGTTCGTCACGGGCAAGCAGGACGTTGCCATCGGGGTTTTCCTCGTCCATCTCGGCATAGCCGCGCACAAGGTGACGGATCATCCGGCTGGTGACGGGATGTGAGCCGCGCTTGTTGCGGATGCTGCTGACGAATTCCTGAAACTGTTCGCGCAGTTCGTTCACGCGCTCCCACGAGATGCTGGAGGCGAAGTGTTGAAGCTGTACGTTATCAGGAAGTCCGTTATCCATAAGAAAAGACCTTGTGTGCCACGCTATCTTGATTTGTGAGGGAGTATTCTAGAGGGTCTGTCAAGACACGTCAAAACGCGCTCAACTGCCCTGTCCCTTACGAAAAAGGGGGAAATCTACCCCGTTCCCGCCTGTTTTTGCCCTTTTGTCGGCGTTTAGAATGGAGGAAGGGTCAATTCTTGGGAGGGGAATTAGGCGGTCTTGTGCAGAATGACGATCTGCGAGCGGGGAAGGTGCGGGCGCGGGGTATCTCTCGGCGGGCGTCCCAGGGGGCGGGGCAATAGCGCGGGGTTAAAACGCCCGCGCTAGGACTAATCACCCCGTTGGGGCTTAAAACAGGAGAGCCTCTTTGCCTTCAAGCCCCGAAGGGGTGGTTACTTTCAGCCCGTCCCCTTTAGGGGCGGGCGCTCTTGGCTGTGGTGACGGGTTTGGGTCACAGAACCCCTATCCCCCCGGTTACTGCGCAGCAGTCGCCTTTCCCTGTTTTCAGCCCCGTGCTTTAGCGCGGGCGTCCCTCCGCGCCTACCCGACCTTATTCACCTTGATCTGAACTTTCTTCACCGCACGGGGGTACTCGCCCTTCAAGATTGTTTGGTATTCTTCCCCGCCAAACCACGCATCGACCTCGTGGACGCGCTCCACCGCAAAAGGGTGATTGCCCTGCATGAATTCTGCCAGCGAGCGGTAAAGAATGGTCATCATGTCGTCCGTCTCCCCCTCGGCACGGTAGCGCCGCGCTTGGTCAAGGAACGCCTCTGTACTCAGTTCATTGGCAAAGCGGCGCGTTCCGCCGGCAAGTTTCGTCAGCCCGCTGATCACAACGGAGGCATCTTGAGTGGCGAGGAGCGCCGCCCGGTCTGCGGAAAGCTCCGCCCGCCGCCGCCATTCCATGAGGGTTGCCTCGATGGTTGCCCCAATCAGACGCCCAACGCCAAGCGTAAGCTGCCCGGCAATGCTGATCACATCGCGGATCATCCCCGTCATGGTGTTGTAGAGGACATGCCCACATTTGATATGCCCCAACTCATGCCCGATCACGGCGTAGAGTTCATCATCGCTGAGCAGATCGATCAATCCGGTAAAAATCATCACATAGGGCGTGGTATGCCCAAAGGTGAAGGCGTTCACCAGCGGCGATTGCGTCACGTAAAGCTCTGGTTCGGAAATATCCAGCACCGCCGACGCCTCGCGGAGCATGGCGTTTAGACGGGGAAACTGGCGCTCGCCCACGCGGACGCTGCTGCCGATGTTGTAGACGTACATCAAGCGTTCGTAACGCAGTTCAAGGAACTTTGCCACAAGGCGGTCAAAGCCGAATAAGCGTTTCAGGTTTTCGGTGGCGTCGCGGTCAGCGGGATGCTGAAATGCCGTCCCATCAATGCCAGTTAAGATCACGCGGGTCATGGTGATTCTCCGTAACGGGTTGTTATTCTCCCTTTACGCAAGGGGGGATGAGAAGTCGCGGGGAGGGGGGACACCACATGGTCGCCCTCCCGCTCATTCATTGCGCAGTGCGCCTACAGCATTTTTCAACGAGATTGACCCCTCAGTGGTTGACAGTCCCGCTTATCACGATATGCTTACCGATGGGCAGGCGGTGGTGATCAAGGGAAAACGAACGACGCCCGTCCTTCTTGTCAGAAGGCTGGTTGCCGTCCAACCAGTGAGGGTACTGCAATAAGGTAGGGTTTGCCGCCTCTAAAATGGCGATTCCCACCCGTACCGCCGCCATCCGCACCCCCTCCGGCGTCAGGTGAACGGCGCTATCGGTGAACTGTGCCGAGGGGACAGCGTTCCACAGATCGAGGTACAGCCACAAGCGTGCCTGACTTTCCGCCGCCATAACCGCCCGAAAGCGATCTACCACCCAACGCGGGTAAAAAAAATTGTAGCGAAGGGTGCTGTTGATTCCCTCGGAACGGAACATCGGCTCGTTCACAAAGAGAATGGGGACGTTCCCCATGAGGGCGCTCCCCGCCGCCAGCATCTCAAAGGCGAGGGTATCCGCCATTGCCGACTCGGGGAGAGTTTCCGGGGTGAAGCCGTGCCAGTCCACATCCTCGCCAAAATCTTCCATGCGGGGGAGGTAAAAGCGGGGGTAGGTTTGATCATGTTCGGTGACGCCCCACGCCAGACCATAAAGTTGCAGGCGCAGCCAATCTGCCAGCGCCCGACGCTGCCCAATGATCGTCTGTTCCCAGAGCGTCGGGCGGATGAATTTGGGGTCGTCCGTCCGTATGGGAAGGCTGAACTGCCGGATCAAGCTTTCAACGAGATCGGGGTTTTCCTGAACCAACCGCGTCGCAAGCTGTTGATCGGGGGCAAAGGCTTCCGGGGTGAACAACCAGACAATCAGATCGGGGTCATAGCGCCGCACCGCTGAGAGAATCAGGAGGTCTTTCAGGAGCGATTGCACCGGATAGCCGAGGTTGTAGGCGCGTACACGGCGTCCGTCGGCGGTGGTCAGCGCGGCGGCGGTGATCTGGGCAGAGAGCGTCTCTGTGTTTGATAGCAGAACGCCCCACACCGCCGAATCCCCGATGAGGATCACGCGGTACTCGTCCGCCGCTTTGGGCGTCCCGTGCAGGGCATGGCTGGCAAGCATGGCGGGCAGGTTTTGCAGGCTGAGGTTATAGGATTGATCGGGGTTTTCCCCAAAGGGAAGGCGCAAGCGCCCGGGCACCAGCAGATTGTACAGGCTTGGTTGATTCCACCCCGCCAGCGGGCGAAGGGCAATGAAGGCGAGATTGGCGGCGACAAAAAGGAACACCGTCTTGAGGGCGACATTGCGGACGAACCGCCCTGTGCGCCAGTCTGTGTTTGGGTTAGCCGTCGTCATCGTGCGGCGGCTCAGAGCGGCTCTTTGAAGTCATAAATGCCATCGCGCACCGCCCAACGGTAGCCACCCGATGGGCTGATCATCACGTCCCCCTCGCGCTGCAAGGGTTGGCGGCTGATCGGGCAGACGAACAGCGATTCCGTTGGGGTGAGGTCGGCAGGTGACCCCGCCACATGGGTTTCCAGCCATAGGCTTGGCGAAAGCGGCGCAACCCCGCCCAGATGCTGCAACAGCGCATCGATTCCAGCCATCATTTTCAGGGGGAGCAGGCGCTTAAACAGCCCCAAGCGCAGCCAGCTAACCGCCAAGCGCCGCCCGCTGCGGAAGCCCGCCGCTACCAGCGCCTCACCGATGTAAGCGGGGTGAAAGTCAAAATTGAGTTTGACAAACTCCACCGGATCGCGGCTGTAGGGACTCCATGCCTGAAGGCGCAAGGCGTAGCGGACAATCGCCTTCAGGTTCAGCTTGTTGGCAAATTCAAGGACAAACGTCCCCCCTGGCGCAAAACAGGCCTGGATGTTCTTCAGCGCGGCGGGGGCATCGGCAAGATGGTGAATCACGCGGCACATGATTCCGGCATCAAAGCTGTTGGCGGCGAAGGGCAAGCGGTAGAGGTCGGCGGCGACGTAGATCAGCCGAGGGGAACGCCCCAAGCGCGACTGCGCATCTTGGAGCATCGTCCGCGAGTAATCCATGAGGACGACCTGATCGTAGGCGTCTGCCTCGTTGATCAGCCGCCCAAAGCCGACGCCAAAATCGACGTAGCGGCGGGCGCGGGCGGGCAGCAAACGGCGCAGGGCGATCCGCTCTACGGCATCTTCATAGCCGCGCCCTTTGCCTTCCCAGAAGTCTACGCGGTAGGTTGACCCTTCGTAATCGCAGACATCGGGCGCTGTTTGGGGCGCTGTGTTCGGGGCTGTCTTAGGCAAATCGGTCATGGGCGTTCGGTACTCGGTGGTTGGGCAAGACTCATCAGCGTTTATCGGGAAAGGCGTGTCCGGCGTTATGACACCGGACACACACCAAAGGGATGGTTAATTTCCCACCGTCGGCACCGGAGTTGGAATCGACAAGGTGGGGGTGGGCGTTGCCCCGCCGGGCTGATCGGGGGCGGGGGTTGGCGGTTGGCTAGTAACCTGTGGGATGCTCGTCGGCGGGGAGACGAAGGGCGTCAGCATGGATGCTGGCGTGGGCGTGAACAGCGTAGAGCCGTTCCCTGTCTCGTAGCCGGGCCATGGATCCTCAATGAAGGGGTTGCTATCCAACAAGTTGCCGCCTTGCCCACGTGCGGCACGGAAGAACCAGGGCCAAAACTCGCGCCAACTGCTTGGAAGGTTGGTCAGGATGCGGGCAAAAGGATCGACCACATTTTTTAGGCTGAGCGCGACATCGTTCAACTGCGTCTCGTTCAGCGGGATATTGACAGGGACGTTCAGCACCACCGGAACATCAATATTCACCGGCACTTTCAGGTTGATCGGCACTTTCAAATCGACAGGGACGCGCAGCGTGATGGGCAGCGGCTGGTCAACTGGGACGTTCAAATTGAGCGCAACGGGAAGCTGCAAGCCCGTAGGGAGGGTGATCGCCACCGAGCCGCGAATACTGCCCCCACCGCCGGGGAGGGTGAACTGCGCGTTTGCCGTCAGGTCTACATTTTGGGTCAGGACAACCGTCGTGTTTTGCTGAAGGGGGATGTTCAGGCGGACGGGGATGGTGTCTTGGACAACAATGGTGTCTTTGACGTTGATCGTATCCGCCACCGTGATCGAATCACGGACGGGGATCACATCTTCGACCTTGATGTTCGTCTTGATCGTTGCGTCGTTCAGCCCGACAAAGCTGCTGTACAAGCCAGTGACCAGCGGCTCGGCAATGCCCGCTTTGATCTGGAACAAGAGCGTGAGCAAGATAAAGAGCGTGACGAGAAAGACAAAATTCATCACGAACGAGAAAATGATCGCAATGTTTTTGAAAACGTTCCAAAACCGTTTGATCCCTACCACGATGAGCCTCCTGTGCCGGGGCGCGCCCTGCCCGACGGGGATACCGATTAAAGGGCGATTTTACCACATCCTAACCTAGCACAAAGAAAAGAGTGGGAAAATGATCGGCAGGGAGAGGGGGGTCGGTTGGCAGCGGGAGATAGGAGGTCTTGAAATAGGGTCTAATCGTTTATGCTTTAAAAGACGCCAATGAAAAAAAGGATGGTGATCAATGACTCGTCGTGTTCGGATTGTTGTAGACAGCACCGCCGACGTGCCGCCAGAGTATCTCGCCCGCTATGACATGCGGATGATCCCCGCCTTTGTCAATTTTGGGGCGGAAAGCTACCCCGACGATGGAATCGCCCTCCCCCGCGCGGAGTTTTACCGCCGTCTTGTCGCCTCAAGCGTCCTCGCCACGACCTCTGCCCCCTCCTTGGGCGTGGCGGTGGATGGCTTGCGGGCGGCGCTGGAAGGGGTCGATCACGTCGTCGCCCTGACGCTCTCGACAAACTTCAGCGGGATTCACAATGTTTTTCAACTGGCGGCAAAGGAGATCGATCCAGCGCGGATCACCGTCTATGACAGCGGATCGTTGAGCATGGGCGTGGGCTGGCAGGCGCTTGCCGCCGCCGAAGCCGCCGAACAGGGAGCGCCGCCCGATGCCGTGCTGATGGCGATCCGTGAGGCACGCGCCCGGGTGGAGGTCTGGGCAGCCCCAGACACCCTCGATTATCTGCGGCGGGGCGGGCGGGTGAATGCGCTGGTGGCAGGCGTTGATTGCAGTACCCTCACTGGTTGGACGGCAACCAGCCTTCTTACAAGAAGGACGGGCGTCGTTCGTTTCCCTTGATCGCCACCGCCTGCCCATCACCACGTATATCGTCATAAGCGGGGCTGTTAACCACTGAGGGTCAATCTCGTTGAAAAATGCTGTAAGCCAATAATTCAACTAAAAGACGGTCACCCCGAAACCATCGCCCGCGCCCGGACGATGCGCAAGGCGACAGAGAAGATTATCGATCTCGCCCGCAGCGCCGCGCCAATCGCCCGCCTTGCCGTAATGCACACCCATTTTCCAGAGGGCGCAGAGGGCATTCGGGCAGCATTGGGCGATCTTGCGCCGGCGGAGACGATCCTCATTGATGTTGGGGCGGCGACGGGCGTCCAGGTTGGTCCCGGCGCGTTAGGCGTGGCGCTCTTGCGGGAGCGTTGAGTAGGTGGGGGCGCATTATATGCGCCCGCCTTCCGTTCAGGGCTTAAGTCCAATCGGTGTAAGCTGACCCTGCCAAAGTTTGTAACTCAGATAGCGATAGATCTCCCCTTGCAGATTCATTTTCCCTGTCTGTGAATTGAGGACGTCCGCCGGCAGGGGATAGTGCACCCCGACAATGGCGGCTGACCAACCATCTTTGGCGGTGTAAACAAGTGGTTCGGTAAATTCGACCTGATGTTCGGTTATCAGCGCCTCAGGCAAAAAGGTGCGCAGCCGTCCTAGCAGAATATCGCTGGCGCGTAAGGCAAAATCGCGAGAGGGGTAGATCAGCACAATCTGGTGAAATTGCTGTGAACCTTTCTGGCGGTCAGCCATCGCCATGAGCATATAGGGTGGTAGTGGATCGCCCGCCGAGGAAGGTGTTGATTCGCCCTGAATAGGGGGGATAATGTAGACTTGTAAGAGATCAGATAGCTGCTCTCCCGTATCTTTTGGGTAGTAGGCTGGATCAGTCAGTGCTTGAGCAAGGACGGCGTAGTCGGGAGAATCGAGCAAATCAGCCCCCGTCTCCTTGACCGCTCCGATCATCGCCTTTGCGAGCGTCCAATTACGTCCATTTCCCACCAATCCGGCGAATTCTCCGTTATAGAGTTGAATCCGCTCAGGCAAACCTATATCGGCTCCGAATGGATCGCCCCTAAATCTATCCGGGGTACCCATTTTGCCATCGTCAAAGCGATGCCAAACAGGGACACTTTCTACATCTTGTACAGCGAAGCCGCGTTTGGTGAGCGCTTTTGTCACCATATCCAAATCTAAGCCGCTAGAATCATCCCCCAACCGAAAATCAATGAACACGCCGTTCCGGGGCGAAACACCAAACTCCAAGGCAGCGTTTATGGCGAACCAATTCATGCCAACCACCTCCGGCATGGTGGGCATTAACGCTCGTTCATACGCGACAAACTCAGGCGGAGTGGTAATGCGGGACATTGCCCATCGCCATGCTATCTGAATATCTTCATCTTTTTCAAAGGTTTCGAGATCGCTGACTGTCACATTGCCAATTCGGGCGATTTCATGAAGATTGACATAGCTAATCACACCAGCCAGGGGATAGTCATCTGAACGCATATCGGGAGTATATGCCAGCAGATGAAGAAATGGACTGCGGCTGATTGGCGGCTCTCCCTGCGCCATTACTGAAGGAGCAAATACCACCGCCCCGCTTAGGAAAGTAGCCAGCAAGATACTAACCACGATACAAGTCACTAGGCGTGTACGCATGAGCTTTATCCTTTAACTATAGACGTTATACCTTTGCCTCACCCCTTGTCCCCCTTTTCCCACAAGGGGAGAGGGGAAAACACGTTCAATTGCATAAGTTCTAAATCTATATGATACAGGACATTCACATGGTCAGCTAGTTATTCACCTTACGCAGTTGGGTGTGTTTACCCCGTATTCATCGAAAGGGGCAGTTTGAGGGGGAAGCCCCCTCAAAAAAGTGCATTCCCTCTCTCCCGCATAGCGGGAGAGAGGGTTAGGGGGTGAGGGTCTGTGCGTAAGGTGAGTTAGTTACTCTCAAAACAACCCTCTTTACTACCCACTCTTATGGTCAAAAAGAGTGCTATGAATCAAGTCATTATTGATGTTGGCGCGGCGACGGGGCGGGTCAGGGATGGTTCTCTTAGCCCGCTGCTTTAGCGGCGGGCGCACGCCATATTCCTTGTGACGCCAGTTATCTCGCCTTTTCAACATGGTTGTACGTGGCGCGTCACATCTGCAAAATGTCGGGACGCTCTAATGTTCCCTCCGGTATGGTGACTTTGATCGTCGGAAAACCGGGCATTGCGGTGAGGATTTCCACCCCCTCCGACGTGAGCAGGATCGTATCCTCGGATTTCACCCCGCGAATGGAGGGATTCCAGGCGAACGCCTGATTCGGCTGGATGATCGTCGTCAAGCCCGGGCGAGCCACCACCTCGCGGGGGGCATAACCCGCCGAACCACCCTGATGGTGTTCCTCAATTGCCTCTGGAAAGCCCTCTGCGGCATAGCCCGCTTTGGCAATCTCAAACATCTCCCCAAGTGTGCGCCCGGCGTGTGTCCCCAAGATCAACTTGGTATCGACACGAGCGCAAGCATCCCGCCGCGCTTTGAGTTCGCTAGGGATTGCCCCAAAAAAGACAAAGCGCGTTAGGGAAATGACCAAACCTTCGTAGCGAAAGCACATGACGAGCATGGCGTATTTATCGACGGATTTTCGGGCGGGGAGGGGGTGACGGTATTGGGCAACCCGTTCGTCGCTGGCGACGAGGTTTACGACGCTGATCCCGCCCCGCGCCCGCGCCGCCGAGGTCATACGTCCGGCGAGGAGCAGTTCTGAGTCTCCCACTTGGGTGGCGCGAATGGCTTCATCCATCGCATCAGCGGCAAGATGCCCGGCATAGCGGAAACGATCCACTTCATCGGGCGATAGCACGCTCCGTAACTCTTGGACAATCGCTGCCCCACCGCCAGAATCCCCAACGGCGCGTTTCCCTTCGGTCAGGGTAATCAGTGCCTGCCCTTTGTCGTACCATTTTTCAACGACGAACTCGAAGCCCAACGCCTCTAAGCCCTGTTCATCACGAAGGCGCGGCATCTCAATTGTATCGGTGAGGGCATAGGCATGATCCATCGTCACAAGAAGGGAAACTGGGCTGGTATCTGTCGCCTCATGGATGTAGGTGAGCGCCCCCGCTGTCAGCCAGGCAATGGTGGCGTTTTGGGTGATGTGCAGCGCATCGATATTGGCAGCAACCATCCGCGCCCGCAGACGGTCAAGTTTGGAATCGACTTCGGGTTTGCGAGCAGCCCGATCCGTGAGAAAGTCAATCATGGCTGAGCAGCATCCTTATTTTTTGAGATTCTTAGATGTGTATCTGACGCCATCCTCTCCTAAAGGAGGGCGAAGAAGATTTTAGAAATTTACCCCGTTCCGCGTGGATAGGGAAAGGGGTAACTTCCTTCCCCCTCTCCGTTTAGGGAAAGGGGCATGGGGGGGATGTGAAATGACGTGTAGTTATCGCCCTTACAGGTTGATCATATGCCCTTCGAGTCCGTGCGCCACTTCCATAAGCGCTTCGCTTAGCGTGGGGTGAGCATGGACATTGCGGGCAAGCTCTGCGGGAGTCAGTTCCCACATTTGGGCAAGGGTTAACTCTGGGAGCAGTTCGGTGACGCTGGGTCCAATCAGGTGTCCGCCGAGAAACTCGCCATACTTGGCATCGCTGATCAGCTTGACAAAGCCGGCTGTTTCGCCCATGCCCAACGCCTTGCCGTTCGCCTGCCAGGGGAATTTGGCGACCTTGATCTCGTAGCCTTTTTCCCTCGCCTGCTTTTCCGTATAGCCAAAACTGGCAACCTGTGGCTGACAGTAGGTGCAGCGCGGCATCATGATGTAATTGAGCGGCATCGTTTCGACGCCAGCAATCGTCTCGGCGGCAATGATTCCCTGCGCACTAGCAACATGTGCCAGCGCCAACTTCGCCGTAATATCGCCAATGGCGTAGACGCCGGGGACATTGGTACGGAGGTGATCATCGACATCGATCCACCCGCGTTCGGTCAGTTTGACGCCCGTTTTTTCCAGCCCATAGCCTTCCGTGCGCGGACGCCAGCCTAATGCTTGTAAGACCCATTCAGCGCGGAGCGTCTCCACCTTGCCATCACGGGTGACGGTGACAGTCACGCCGTCTTTGTCCTCGTCAATCTTATCCACCCGCGTTCCGGTGAGCAGGCTGACGCCCATCTTCTTGTATTGGCGCTCCATCTCTTTGGAGACTTCCTCATCCTCTAAGGGGAGAACGTTGGGCATGAACTCCACGACGGTGACCTGAACGCCGTAATTGTGCATGACATAGGCGAACTCCATGCCAATTGCACCCGCGCCGGCAATGATGATGCTCTTGGGGAGCGTCTCGGAGAGAATCACCTCAAGGTAGGTTTTGACCCGTTCGGTTACTTTGGTGTTGGGGAGCATCCGCACTTCGCTGCCGGTGGCGAGAATGACATTTTTTGCGTTCAGCGTTTCCCTCTTGCCACCACCTAAATCAACCTCCAGCGTCGTTGCCGAAGTGAACGATCCCCACCCTTCATAGGTATCGATTTTATTCTTCTTCATCAGGGATTTGACGCCCTTCACCAAGCGATCCGATGTGCTGCGGCTGCGCTTGTGGGCAACGCTGTAATCAAACTGAACCTCACCACTGATGGTGAAGCCAAATTCAGCGGCGCGGTGTTTGACAATGTGCGCCAGTTCCGCATTGTGGAGCAGCGCCTTGGAGGGGATGCAGCCAACATTCAGGCAGATTCCCCCCCACCATTGCTTTTCAATAATCGCTGTCTTTAGCCCTAATTGTGCGGCGCGAATGGCGGCAACATAGCCACCGGGACCCGCCCCTAAGACAACGACATCGTAGTTTTGTGCCATCGTTATGCATCCTCTTTATCTAGGTAGGCGGGGCGGCAGCACAAGACAAGCTGTTTCGCCGCCAAAACTTCGTCCACGCGGCTGACGGGCGTCCCGTGCGGCGCACTATGCAAGAGATCGGGGTTTTCCCGCGCCTCGTTTGCAATACGCTTCATCACACCGATGAAGTTATCGAGCGTCTCTTTCGTCTCGCTCTCCGTCGGCTCAATGAGCAGCGCTTCGGGGACGATGAGCGGGAAGTAGTTTGTTGGCGGGTGAATCCCATAATCCATCAGCCGCTTGGAAATATCGAGGGCGTGAATGTCTGGCGCATCTTTAAAGCGCCCTTCAATGACGACCTCATGCCCACACATCCGATTGTAGGGGACGGTATATGTCTCTGCCAGTTCAACACGTACATAGTTCGCATTGAGGACGGCATGGCGGCTGATCGCTTCCAAGCCCTCTGCCCCGTGCAGCATGATGTAGGTGTAAGCGCGGATGTGCATCCCAAAGTTGCCGTGAAATGCCTTCAAACGCCCGATGCTTTTTTCCGGCATGTGCCAGCCATACAACGGCGCTTCCCCGCCTTTGCCTTCCTCACGGATTGCCACAATCGGACCCGGCAGGTAAGGCAGCAGCCTTTCGCTGACGGCAACAGGACCCGAACCGGGACCGCCGCCGCCGTGCGGGGTGCTGAATGTTTTATGCAGGTTGTAGTGCATCACATCAAAGCCGAGCGTGCCGGGCTTTAAGACCCCAAGCAAGGCGTTCATGTTTGCGCCGTCCATGTAGAGCAGCCCGCCGCAGGCATGGACGATCTGGATGATTTCCTCGACATTTTTATCGATCAAGCCGAGCGTGCTAGGGACGGTGATCATCATGCCCGCCACTGTGTCATCGGCTGCTTTACGGAGCGCTTCCAGATCAACATCGCCATTGGCATCGGAAGGCAGTTCAACAACGGTATACCCTGCCATCGTGGAGGTTGCTGGATTTGTTCCGTGAGCGCTGTTGGGGACGAGGATTTTCGTCCGCTTTGTATCGCCCCGCTCAAGGTGATAAGCGCGGATCATCAGGATTCCGGCAAATTCGCCATGCGCTCCTGCCGCGGGCTGAAGGCTGACTCCGGCAAAGCCGACGATCTCTGCCAACCACTGTTGAAGGGTGTACATAAGCGCCAAATTGCCTTGCGTCGTCGCCTCGTCTTGGAGCGGGTGGGAGAGGGCGAAGCCGGGCAAACGGGCGGTATCTTCGTCAATCTTCGGGTTGTATTTCATCGTACAGCTGCCGAGTGGGTAAAACCCTTTGTCGATGCTGTGATTTAACCCGCTCAGTTTGACAAAATGGCGCACCACATCCAGTTCGGAAACCTCTGGAAGGTCAAGGTCATGGCGCAGAAGATGGGCGGGAAGGGCTGTTTGTGGCACATCGCATTGGGTCAGAAGGGTGGAAACATTCCGCCCGGGTGAGCCAAGATCATAAATCAGTGGCTCAAGGATGATCAGTTCTTTTGTCGCGTCCATGGTGTTTTTCTACCTTTACACCTTTGCCGACTCCGCCACACGGCGTAAGCCTTCGATCAGGTCGTCAATTTCAGCCTTTGTGTTTGTCTCTGTCACCGCGATGAGCATTTGTCCGGCACGGTCAGGGTATTCCGCCCCCAAATCATAGCCGCCGAGGATGGCGTACTCGTCATAGAGAAACTGGTTCACATGGCTGATGGGTTTCGGGCAGGTGACAACGAATTCGTTGAAGAAGGGGTAGCGCATGTTCACGTTGTACCCTTCCAGAGCGGCAATCCGTTCGGCGGCGTAATGCGCCTTGTGGTAGCACAGTTCTGCCACACGGCGGACACCGTGCTTGCCCATAAGAGCAAGGTAAATACAGCCCGCCAGCGCCATCAACCCCTGATTGGTGCAAATATTGCTCGTCGCCTTTTCACGACGAATGTCTTGTTCGCGGGGGCGGAGCGTCATGACGTATGCCTTGCGCCCGTCGCCATCCACCGTCTCGCCAACGATCCGTCCGGCAATTTTGCGGACATATTCGGTGCGGGTGGCGAAGAAGCCCACATAGGGACCGCCAAAGCTGAGCGGGATACCCAAACTTTGCCCCTCGCCCACAACAATATCTGCCCCGAATGCCCCAGGGGGGGTGAGCAAGCCGAGGGCGATAGGGTAGGTGACGATGCACAGCAGCGCCCCGACCTTGTGAACTTTCTCTGCCAAGCCCTTGAAATCTTCGATCTGACCCAAGAAGTTGGGGTATTGGACAACAAAGAGCGCGGTTGAATCGTCAATCATGTCTTCAAGGTCTTCAAGGGTTGCCAAGCCCTTATCCCCCACAAAGCGAACGCCTGTCCCTTGATGATAGGTACGGGCGACGGCGCGGTATTGGGGGTGAACGTTCGGGCTGAGGATGACCTTGTGGCGTTTGCCTTTGCCGTGCTGGATCGCCATAGTCACTGCCTCCGCCAGCGCCGTTGCGCCGTCGTAGTGGCTGGCGTTTGCCACATCCATGCCGGTGAGCGCGGCAATCATGCTCTGCCATTCAAAGATCGCTTGGAGAGTTCCTTGCGAAACCTCTGGTTGGTAGGGCGTGTATGCCGTATAGAACTCGCCACGTAACAGCATGTGGTTCACCGCGCTTGGCGAGTAATGGTTATACGCGCCAGCACCCAAGAACATGGCATGGGAGGCGGCAGAGGCGTTCGCTCCGGCTAAGCCTTGCAGTTCCCAGAGGGTTTCCATCTCGCTTTTGGGGTGGGGGATGTCCAGCGCCGGAAAACGCTGACCTTCCGGCACGGCGTCAAATAAATCTTCGAGGCGGGTAATGCCGATCCGTGCCAGCATTGCCGCACGGTCTGCCTCGGTGTGGGGAATGTATGCCATCGTTGAAGCTCTTTTACTGCTTATTCACGTATATAGGTGGTTCGTACAGTGTGTTTAGCCGCGCTCGTCGCAATAGGCGGCGTAGGCGTCAGCGCTCATTAAAGCATCTAATTCGGAAAGATTATTGGGCTTGATGCGGACGAGCCATGCCTCGCCAAAGGGATCACTATTCACCTTTTCCGGGGCATCTTCAAGGCTGCTGTTGACGGCGGTGACAACGCCGCTGATCGGCGCATTTAGGTCGGAAGCTGCTTTCACGCTTTCAATCGTGCCGAAACTCTCACCCGCCTTCAGAACTGCCCCAACAGCAGGGAGTTCGACAAAGACAATATCGGAGAGGGCGTCTTGGGCGTAATCGCTGACGCCAAAAACTGCCTCCTCACCATCAAGGCGTACCCACTCATCAGATTTAGCGTACTTACATTCGGCGGGCGTTTTGAACGTACTCATAAACAATCATCTCCTAAATGTGTGCATCACCATAAACAAAAAAGGGACACACTGCCTGCGGTGTGTCCCTGTCTGACCAGAGAAACGAACACGGCGAGTCCCTGTACCTGAGAGTTTCACCCCCCACATTGGCGTGGTAGAGGGTTTGCCCCTTCGGTGCTTATCATGCTTGTTGCAGAGCATGGTAAGGCTCTCCTCAGCGTGCGTTGGGTTATCCCAAATTATCTAACTCACCTTACGCACAGACCCTTACCCCCTCTCCCGCGTAGCGGGAGGGGGAATCCCTTTTTCTGAGGGGGCTTCCCCCTCAACCTACCCCATTCGATGAATACGGGGTAAACAACCTCAACCGCGTAAGGTGCGTTATCTTAAGAAAGATTGTAGCGTGGAGGGAAAGGGGGTGTCAACTGTCGTAAAGAACAACACCCGCTTTCGAGCGGGTGCTGCCTGACAAGAACCAGATGATGCAGAGATACGGTTTAGAGAACGCGCACGATGTTGGAGAAGACGTTGGCAATCGCCGGTCCCAACAACGCCAAGATGATGATCACAACGATGGCGACCAACACCAAGATAAGAGCGTATTCAACCAAACCCTGACCTTCTTCACGCGGTAGATACAACATTGGAGAACTCCTTTTGACCAGGATGAATGAAATGGTCAAAAGAGAGCATACCACAAGACTGAGCCGCAAAACAACCCAAACCTACAGCATTTTTCAACGAGATTGACCCTCAGTGGTTGACAGCCCTGCTTATCACGATATACTCGGTGATGGGCAGGCGGTGGCGATCAAGGGAAACGAACGACGCCCGTCCTTCTTGTAAGAAGGCTGGTTGCAGTCCAACCAGTGAGGGTACTGCAATAAGCCCCTGAATCTCAGAACTATAACAAAACAGGACTTGAAGGCTAAGTCCCCCTCAACCACCGCTCTATGGCACAGCCTAATCGTCGTCGGCGGTTGTGGGGAGGGCTGCCCCCGCCCCTAATTTCTCCGATTGCGCACGGGTGGCAAGTTCATCAATGAAGCCATCCAAATCACCTTCCATCACGGCGGGAAGGTTGTAGACGGTCATCCCGATACGGTGATCGGTAATGCGGTTTTGCGGGTAGTTGTAGGTGCGAATTTTCTCGCTCCGATCTCCGCTGCCGATCTGGTTGCGGCGGGTCGAATCCTCCTCCATCTTGCGCCGTTCAATCTCCATCTCATAGAGACGGGCGCGAAGAATGCTCATGGCGCGAAGGCGGTTTTGGAGTTGGCTGCGCTCATCTTGACAGGTGACGATCAAGCCCGTTGGCTTGTGAAAAATACGGATTGCCGTCTCGTTTTTCTGAACGTTCTGCCCGCCAGCGCCACTGGATTTGTAGGTTTCTACTTCAATCTCGGTGGGGTTGATCTGAATATCGACCTCGCCCACTTCGGCCATGACCGCCACCGTCGCCGTAGAGGTATGGATGCGTCCCTGGCTTTCCGTCTGGGGGACGCGCTGAACGCGATGGACACCGCTCTCATATTTAAAACGAGAATACGCCCCTTTGCCGGAAATGGAGGCAACCACATTGCTATAGCCGCCAATGCCCGATTCGCTCTCGCTGAGAATTTCGACCTTCCAGCGCCGCCCATCGGCATAGCGGGTGTACATCCGAAAGAGATCGGCGGCAAACAAGCCCGCCTCGTCACCACCTGTACCGGCGCGAACTTCGAGGATCACGTTTTTGTCGTCGCGGGGGTCTTTGGGAAGAAGAAGTGCCTTAAGCTGTGCCTCTAAATCGGCAATGGTCGGCTCTAAGTCCTTAATTTCCTGCTCTGCCATAAGGCGTAGTTCGGGGTCGGTTTCCCCTTCAAGGAGGGCGTGGGCGTCATCATGTTGATGCATGACCTGTTGATAGGCGCGGTAGACGGTGATAATGGGGTCAAGCTCAGCGCGTTCTTGGGCAAGGGCAACCACTTTGCTGTAATCACCATCAGGAGCGCCCGCCGCCAAAAGCCGCTCAAGTTCCTCAAAGCGGGCGGCTATTCCGCGCAATTTATCGAACATACAACCTCGGTTGTTTTGCTGTTTGAATTTCTGGGTACAATTCTAGACGAGGAACGATAGAAATCCTACCCAGAGAAGGGGAGGGAGGATTGCTTGACAATAGTTGTCACGCTGTGCTACAGTACGGCACAAGGTGAGGCTTTGTAAGAAAACTAGCGTTACACTAAAGAGATTGACTTCCGTCAGTACCGCACCCCAAAACGCGGACCTACGCGCATTTCGTTGAAGGAGAATAACGCCTTGACTAGGACACGAAACGATCAACTTGTTGAAAAGTTGCGCGATTTACAAGCGAGTTCGGCAGACGTAGAGGCAGCCGCTATCGTGAGTGTAGATGGCTTGAGTATAGCCTCTGTCATGCCTGCTGATTATGATGAAGACCGTGTGTCGGCAATGTCAGCGGCGATGCTCTCCCTCGGTGAACGGATCACCGGCGAACTCGGACGCGGCAACCTTGACACGGTGTATGTGAAGGGGCAATATGGCTATGTCATCCTTATGTCGGTGGGGGACGAAGCCGTGTTGACTGTTTTGGCGCGGGAACAGGCGAAACTGGGGTTAATTTTCCTTGATATGAGCCGCGCCGTAAAAGAATTGACGAAGCTGGTGTAGGCGCACTCGGCGCATCGGAATTCTACGTCCTGGATGGTTCACTGAGAATGCCTAGCTAGGGAGGGACTTCGTGGCTGAAAAAGTGCGGGAACTGAGCGGGTTGTATTACCCCAACAAAATCGCCCGTATCTTCCTTGCGGCGATGGAAGATGTGATGGGGAAAAACGGGCTAAATGCAATTCTGAACCTCGCCGGGTTACAGAAATACATTGATAATTTCCCGCCAGATAATCTGGAGCGGGAGTTTGACTTCTCGGATTTCACCTCACTCCAAATTGCCCTGGAAGATATGTACGGTCCGCGTGGCGGGCGTGGCTTGGCACTGCGGGCGGGGCGGGCGTGTTTTGCCCAGGGGTTGAAAAACTTCGGCGCCTTGGCCGGCGCGGGCGACCTTGCCTTTAAGGTGCTGCCGCTCTCGGCAAAGCTGAAGATGGGCTTGCCAGCGATGGCATCAATCTTCACAAACTTCAGCGATCAAATTTCGGTGGTTGAAGAACACGACGATCATTTTGCCTACATCATCAAGAAATGCCCGCTGTGCTGGCAGCGCACCTCGGATAAGCCGGTGGGTCATGCGGCGGTGGGGCTGCTCCAAGAAGGCTTGCGGTGGGTGAGCGGTGGACTGGAATTCCGCGTCGTGGAAACCGATTGCAAAGCAAAGGGCGATGAAAACGGCGTCTTTGTTGTGTACAAAGAACCAATCGGGTAAAGCTCTCCATTGCGTTCTGTGTAAGGGCATGTTGGGTTCAAGCGATCATGCGGTACAGCAAAACAAACTTTTGGAAAGATCAACGTGACGGACAAAGCGCAAATCATCATCGTCGAAGATGATCCCGATCTCTCGGAGATGTTGAACAACTATTTCCGGGTACAGGGCTATGATGTCCTCACCGCAGCGTGGGGCGAAGACGCCGTGAGGTTAACCCGCGAAAACACACCAAGCCTTGTAATGCTTGATATTCGCCTGCCCGATATTGATGGTTACGAAGTCTGTCGGCGCATCCGCACCAACCGCCGAACGCAAGATGTCCCCGTTATTTTTCTGACCGAAAAGCGGGATCGCGTTGATAAACTGATGGGCTTGGAATTGGGCGTCGTTGATTACATCACGAAGCCCTTTGACATTCAGGAACTGCGCTTGCGCGTGCGTAATGTCCTTCGACGGGCAGAGCAATCAACCATGATCAATCCGGTGACGAACACCCCTGAAGGGTCGCTCGTCAGCGAACGGATCAACCAAGTGATTGCGGCTGGAACGCCCTGGGGGGCTTTGGCGCTTGGCATTGAGGGGTTAGATCAATTCCGCGAGATGTACGGCTTTGTCAACTCCGATGATGTCTTGCGGGCAGTCACCCTGATGATGAACAACGCTATCCGTGAGATAGGCAGCGATACCGATTTCCTCGGACACCTTGCCCCAACAGAGTTCATCATCCTCACCGACCCCTCGAAAATCGCCCCCATCCGCGAACGGGTTGAAATGCGCATCAAGCAGTCGATGGAGTATTTTTATCCCTTGAAAGATCGCGAAAAGGCGCGTCAGGCGATGTCGCAGGGGCATTTGCGCTTGATCGTTTCCGAAGTGCGATCTACAGAAGACGACCTTGGCTCTCTGGAGGCGCTCAAAGAGGCACTCAAGAAAGGGCAGCGGACGGCAAACTGAGGCACGCGGTAGCGCGAATGGTGTAAGATACTCAGTCCCCCCGACCTTTCTTGGCGGGGGGATTTTTCATTCTTGATAGCGAATTTGCCGTACTGAAGGCAAAGGATAAGACCACATGCAAACCATCCCTCCTGTTTTTTTTGATCTCATCGTGATCGCCCTGATCGGTGTTGGGGCGTTTTTTGCCCTCCGCCGCCTCCGCACCGATTTCAAACGGGGGGCGCGCTTTCCCAACGATGGCGATCCCTGGTATCGGCAGTCGCTCGACTCCTTTGCCAAGACCGCCAGCCCCACCACGACGGATGTTAGACCTGAGACAACCCCTAGCAAGACGAGCAAGACGGAGAAAAAACACCAATGATAGACCTTGCCCTGATCCGCGAAAAACCTGATTGGGTGAAGGCGCACATCGCCCGCCGTCATGATGAGACGGCACTCGCCCGCATCGATCCCCTGCTTGAACTTGATAAACTCCGCCGGACGCTCATTCAGCAGGCGGAAGCCATGCAAGCAGAACGCAAAAAGCTGAATGCCGCGATTGGGCGGTTTCGAGGGAACAAAACCTTATTGCCGGGCGCAGCGGGGGCGGCTGCCAGCCGTGCAGCGATGCTCATTGCAGCGCGGGATTACAGCGCCGCCCTTGACCTGCTGAGCAACCCACCCACAACGGGCGAAGGCGACAAAGAAGGCGGGCTGAGCGCCCTCTCGGATGCGCTGCGCGTTATGGGAGAGGCGGTAGAGGGCTTGAACAGCCAATTGGAGAAGATCGACCACGATCTTCATGATCACCTCCAATGGCTGCCCAACTTTCTGGATGATGCTGTGCCAGAAGGGGTGACCAGTGATGATAACGTGATTCACCCTGCGGAAGGGACACCTCGCACGTTCGATTTCACGCCGAAACCCCATTGGGAAATTGGTCCTGCCCTCGACATCATTGACTTTGAGCGGGGCGTCAAACTGAGCGGGACGCGCTTTTATATCCTAAAAGGGATGGGCGCCCGGCTGCAACGGGCGCTGTTGAACTACTTCCTTGATTTTCACGGAGGGCGGGGGTTCACCGAGTTTTACCTGCCCTACCTCGTCAAAGAAGACATGCTCTATGGGGCGGGGCAGTTCCCGAAGTTCAAAAACGAGGTCTATACCGATCAAGACGCCGGGTTGTACCTTCTGCCGACGGCAGAGATCGGTTTGACAAATGTCCACCGCGATGAGGTGTTGGAGGCGGCTCAACTCCCCCTGCGTTATATGGCGAACACTCCTTGTTGGCGACGAGAGGCGACCAGTGCTGGTCGTGACGTGCGCGGAATCAAGCGCGTCCACCAATTTCAAAAGGTGGAGATGTACACGCTCTGTACGCCAGAGGAAAGCGCCGCCGAACACGAACGAATCATCAATGCGGCAAGTGATTTGTGCCGCTCTTTGGGGATTCCCTTCCGCAAAGTGGAACTCTGCGGGGGCGATATGGGCTTTGCCATGTCGCGGACGATTGATCTTGAGATGTGGGCGCCTGGCTGCAATGAATGGCTAGAAGTAAGCTCGTGTTCCAATGCGAAAGCCTATCAAGCGCGGCGCAGCGCCTTGAAATATCGCCCCACACCGGGGGGGAAGTCGGAATACCTCCATACCCTGAATGGGTCGGGGTTGGCTGCCCCCCGTGTGATCATCGCTATTTTGGAAAATTACCAACAGGCGGATGGTTCTGTCGTTGTGCCAGATGTGCTGCGCCCTTATCTCGGCGGTTTAGAGGTGATCCGTCCAGAGGGATCATAAATATCTCGTTTAGACGCTCGCGTTGAGAATGGGGCGGTACGAACTGCAAGTCATTTCAAAGTGCCACCCCTTCTCCCTCCCTATAAACGGAAAGGGGGTAGGGGGATAGGGGTTTTTGAAATACGCTCTACTCAAGTGGCTTCATCCCCTAACCTACAGTAAAATGTCTCTTGGTAATCTCCACATGGCAAAAAGGAACGACCATGTACAGGAAACACCTCATTTCTTCCATGAAACTTAGCCTAATCCTTTTTCTTTTGGCAGCGGCACTCTCTAGCCCCCTTCGTCCCACCGCCGCACAAGACGCCCCCCCTCTCCCCGGCACCGTGGTACTCAGCGATCTTGTTTCTCCGCGTGGGCTTGCCTTTGCTGATGATGGGACGCTCGTTGTGACGGATGCCGGAAATGGTGGCGACACCGAAATTAGCGTTCCCAGTTTTGAAGACCCAACGGTGATGATGAGCATTGCTGCCGGATTGACCGGGCGCATCCTTGCCCTTAGCACAGCGGGCGAGGTTCTCCCTGTCTTATCCGCACTGCCTAGCTACGCCACACCGCAAGAAACGCTTGGAGTCTATCGCGCCATCCCAAAGGGCGATTCAATGTGGATACTCTACAATTGGACGGGACCCGGCACGTATTGGGGCGCGTCTGTTGTAGAAATGGATATGAACACGCTTGAGCCAAAGCATGTGATTAACCTCTCTGCCTTTGAACAAGCAAACAACCCCGATGGGAATTTGCCGGAAAGCAATCCCAGTGACCTTGCTTGGGGTGCGGATGGAACGCTCTATATTACCGATGCGCGGGCGAATTCGCTTCTCTCGTGGACGGCAGAAAAAGGCTTGGCGGTGGTCGCTGCATGGGCCGATAACTCTGTCCCAACGGCTGTGGAAGTTGCGGCGAATGGCGATCTCTATGTTGGGTTCTTTGGATCGGGGCAAGCCCCGGGCGTCGCAAAGATCGAACGTTGGTCAGGTGGGAAACTAGCTGAGACGTTTGGCGGACTTGACGGTGTGACCGACATACTGCTTGATGGGGATACCCTTTATGCTGTTCAGTTGTTCACCATTGGCGCGGAAGGTCCCGGCGCGGGGAATGTGGTGAAAGTGGACGCCACAGGGGCTACGATTGTTGCCGATGGGCTGCCTGCACCGTTTGCTTTAGCGAAATCTCCCGATGGCGCCTTTTATGTCACATTTGGGGCAATCCCACTTGGACCGGGCATTGTTGGCGGTGTGCTAAAGCTGGACAATATGCCCTAGGTAATCGCTGGTATCTGGTCACAATTGCCGTTAATCTCGCCCGGTGTTTTTCGCGCCGGGCTGAGATCGCCAAGAGGACGATCACACCCCGATCTGCTCTCCCCACCTCGGAGAACCTGCCGCTGCTGTGCCTACAGCATTTTTCAAGGAGATTGACCCCTTAGTGGTTGATAGCCCCGCTTATCACAATATACTTACCGATGGGCTAGGCGGTGGTGATCTAAAGGGCAAACGAACGACGCCCGCCCTTCTTGTAAGAGTTGCCGAACAGGAAGAATTTCGCCGCCTATAACGCCTCACCATCCGTCACAGCCTTCAAAGAATTTCCCAACCGCAATCATTACGGGATTGGGCAAGCGGGGTGGGAAGAACTTGCCGATTACGCCCTCAATTGGTTTGAACAGCAGCAAAGGTAGATGGGAGGTAGGCAGACGTTGGGAGGTAGGGGCGCATGACATGCTGCGCCCCGCGTTATAGTCGCCGCCGCCGAAGGGCAAGGAACAACCCAACGATGGTAATCACGACAATAGCCACTGGAACAAACCACGACAAGGCATTGAACGGCGCAGCCTCGCTTTGGCTTGAGGGGGGGAGAGGTGGAATATCCGCCGGTTCGGCAGTGACCGTCCGGCGCAGGCTTCCGGGCGGCAGCGGCGTGACTGTCGGCGTCAGGGTACGTGTGGGCAGCACCTGCGCGGGCGTGCGCGAGAGAATGCGCGTTGGGGTGGCAGAGGGGACGCTAGAAGTTGGGGTGGTGCTAGGATAGAGCGTGAGTGTTGAGGTGGCTGTGGGAGTTGTCTGTAAGAAGGGCGACCAGTTCACTGCTCGTTCCGCTGCGGCTGTGTTCACCCATGCTTGCGCCGCCTCATCAAGTGCGGCTGGCTCTGTGTTCAAAATCAGACGCAAAAAATCATCATAGCTTCCCCCCGCTGCCAGCCACCGCACAAGATTAAGCGGAGTCCGCGCCCCATAACGATCTGCCAAATAAACTATCCCAATATAGGCTTGGGCGTTGTATTGAGCAAGCTGCACAGCGTTTTCAGGCGGTGGAGCATTCATCACCTCTGGCGAGAGCCAGCGCCCTTCCGCCAGCGCTGCACGAACGCTCTCTAGATCGCGGGGGCGCGTCCGTGCGCCATAAAGGGCAACAACCCCCGCAGAGATTGAGTGGGGCAGCGGTACACCTGATACGTAATCGGCTAAAACGCGCTCAGCGATAATCTCCGCCACACGATCACGGGTGGCAGGAAGGCTGTTATCGGGACGGCGAATGACGGTATAACCACTTTGCCTGTAATACTGTAGGGCATCATTGGGGGTACAGGCGAAACGCACCCCGCCAATGATCGTTGAGGCGAGAAACGCTTCTCCCGTCGCTGCATCGCGCTGGCAAAGCTGCGCCTCGGCGTCATAGAGGGCTATCTTGAGTGATGAGGGTATGCCCAAATCGGTGCTTAGGCGATAGAGTGTCCGGTTGGCTGCGATTTGAATGAATTCCAGCGAGAGTGTCGGGTTATGGCTAAAAATCTCCAATGGCGGCACGCCTATCCGCCGCCAGACGCCTCTGCCGCCTTCCGGCTGACGCTCATCTTGGATGGTCAGGCTGCGTGTCTCAACAAGGGATCGCCCATCCCGCGTTGTGATTGTCCAAGTGTAGTTGACAGTGGTAAAGACAGGTGGTGTGGTGGGATCAGCCAAATCAAGCGGCATGATACCCGTGATTAAGACCAGCCCTGAGGTTAGCTCTACAGGGTCTTTGTTCAGATCAAGCGGCACATCGCGGCTGTAGACATCGTTGTAAACGCGGAGGGCTATCTTTGTTAGAGCGGGTGGCGTCGTCCTGAGAAAAATAGAAAAGCGCAGGGCATAGGGAAGAAGTGTCTCAGCGTTCAGACGATCCAAGAGAGGGGCGGGCGTTGGCGGCGTCCCCGAAAGGGTTGGTGAGGGGGTAGACGTTTCGGTGGGGACGATGGTTGGCGTAGGCGTGATCGTCGGGGTCAAGGTAGGGGCTGCCGTCCCCGTTCCTGTTGGTGTTCCCGTTGGCTCTTGGGCAAGGGAACGCCCTACCACACGAAGCACTGTAAACGTAACGACGAAGAAAACCATCCCGATCAGAAATTGCCGACGACGCATCGTTAGTTCAACACCGCCTCAACAAAGGTTGCCTCGCCTGCCTGAATACAGAACACAGCATCATAGCGCCCTCGGACACGAAGGCGATAACAACCCGCCGGAAGGTCGCTTAGGACAAGGTTTTCGTTATAGGCAGGATCGACCTGACTGAAGCCTTCAATATAGGTAAAGGTGGGGCGTACACTGTCCTCTGTAGTGATTGTCACCCGTATGCCAGTGGCAAGGGTGCCATCGGCATTCACCATTCGGGCGATCAACGTCCCTGAACCTTGCAAGGGCTGTAGCCACAACATCGGGTTACGCACGGCATTGTAATCATCGGGGTTCCCCACGCGCACTTCAAGGTGAAGATGGCTGCCAAGCGCCACGCCTTTTGCGCCCACCGTCCCAATTTGCTGCCCCGCTGCCACCCGCGTGCCTCCCTCTACATCAATCGTGTTCAGGTGTCCATACAGGGTATAGACTTTGCCGCCCTCTGGCGCATCAAAATCATGCTCAATGACGATCACGTTCCCGTAAAAGTTGCCCTTTGTGCCGAAAATTCGCTCCGCGTCCCCGCCTGCATAGTAAACCGTCCCCTCCCCAACGGCGAGGACGGGTGTCCCACGCGGGTTGACAATATCGGCTCCGTGATGGGTTAGCAGCGTCCCGCCGCGATTCCATCCATAGGGGTAAAGGTATTCGGGAATTTGTTTGGCAGAGGCGGGCAGGGGTCGGCTGAACGTGTAATGGGTGGCTACCGTCGCCCCTACAGGGTCTTCGGCTGCCGCTGGCACACTTCCGACATAGAAAATAAACAGTAGTGCAAACACAATCCAGCGTAAGCGCATGATGCCGTTAACCTCGTTAAGCTGTCTCGTCGGGATCATCAGGATCGGTGGGCAGCAGCCCGGGCAGCAAGCGCACAATCATGATTTTTTCGGTGGGGCGAATATCGCGGATAAACCCTTCCACATCGGGAATTAAGACCTCGCCGTAGCGCTCGCCACGCACGACGTAAATCCCGTGTGCGCCTGTTTCCATGTAATCGGCAAGATGTCCGATAACCTCGCCGGATTCGGTGCGCACCTCCGCCCCAATGATTTGAAAGAGATAAACCTCATCCTCAGCTAAAGGGACTGCTTCGCTGAGGGGAAGGAAAAGGTAACACCCCCGAAAGCGTTCGGCATCATCGCGGGTGTCGATTCCGACAAGATGAAGCAGCCATTCGTTTTTTGTATCGGGGCGAGCGCGGGTGATCGTATAGGCGGTGAGCGCCGTCTGATTGTCAGGGTCACGCCCGACGAATACTGTTTCTATCTCGCGGAGGCGTTCTGGCTCCGGCGTGAGGGCAAGCACACGCAGATCGCCGCGCACACCATGCGGACGGGAGACCCGCCCAATGATGAGATAGGAAGGTGAGGGGGAATCGTTTGCTGGAGGAAGCACGGTTTAGGTGATATCCAAGACGTAGCGCATGCCGCTATCGGCAGTGGCAGTGCGAATGAGTGTGCGAATGGCGTTCGCCACCCGCCCCTCTTTGCCAATCACCCGCCCCATATCGTCGGGGGCAACACGCAGTTCGATCACCGTCAGGTGGCGCTTGGGAATCTCCACAACCTCCACCGCTTCGGGGTGGCTGACAAGGGTTTTGGCGATGTATTCAACGAGAGAGACAAGATCACGCATAGGACCCCAACTTTCTTCAAGTTGGAGAATGATACTCAATTCTGGTGCGTCCGGCTAGAGGGTGTTGCGGCAAATGGTGGGTTGTAAGGCTGTCCGCGATGTTTGCCCTCTCGGTAGGCTATGCCGAATATGCGGCAGCCTACCGAAGAATGGCGAAGTGTCCTATGCTTTCAACGTTGGTTTTGCCGGAGGCGTCTCTGCCGTCAGCTTGGCAAATGCCCCCTGCCATGAGGAGGCATCCCGTGTGAATTTGCTAATGCTGATGCTGGCGAAGCGGGGCAAAAGAGTCACCATCTGCGCGGGGAGTGCGTCCCATGCGCCGTTACGGATGAGTTCCGTCAGGCGGGCGCTGGCGCTCCCTACCCAAATCCACTCATTGCGAAACTGCTCCACCTTGTTCCAATAGTTCCGTTTTTCCCACGCCACCATGGAGGCTTCAATGCCATCCTCAATGCCCCGAAAACAATAGACAAGGGCGGCGACCATATCCTTCGCCTCGTCATCAATCTCCGTTTTTTGGCTCAGGCGCCGCAGCAGTTCGGCGGCGGTGCGCATGAGTTGGTTACGCTCTTTCCCGACACTATCGGGGTTGATCACACGACTCATGGGTGGTGGCTCTCCTTAGCGCGGACGCCCCGCCGCGCTGCCCGCACGGAACGCGGGGGCGTTGGGGACATGGCTGGCAACGTCGCCCTCAATGTGAGGGGGAAGGTCTTGAATGGCTACGGCATCGTCCTCGCTGACCAAATGCCAGCCCATGTGGTAAAGGACGTTGTTAAAGGCATCGTATTTGTAAGCGCGGTTCATCCACCCATAGGATTGGTCGTTGTAGACAAGGTGGAAGATCAGGGCATCCTCACGAGGGCGAAACTCCTCCTTGACGAGCCAGATAGGGGCAAGAGCGCCCAACGCGCCGCGAAGTTTTGCATCGCGCATCTGTTGAACTTGTTCTAGGGTGTATGCCATAAAGCGCCTCAGTAGGGGCGAAAAGCCCAGTATCGCTCAGTGTCTTTGCCAGTAGTTGCCCCATTGTACCACAGCGGGGGCGTCTGATCATCGCCTTTCGATGATCATTCTGTTAAGAGCGGCAGCCAGAACCCAAAGGTGCTGCCCTCACCCTCTTTACTCACAAACCAAACCTGCCCACCATGCCGTTCGACCATCTCTTTGACGAGGCTTAAGCCAACGCCCGTGCCGGGAATATGTTCCGTTCCCGACTGAAGGGCGCGGAAGTGCGGGGTAAAGATGAACGCTTTTTTGTCTTCGGGGATGCCATACCCCGTATCGACAACGTGGAAGGCAAAGCGTCGCCCCTCGCTAAACACTTTGACCGTGATTGTGCCGCCCGGTGGGGTGTACTTGATTGCATTTTCGAGGAGGTTGTTCATCACCTCTCGAAGGCGGTCAAAATCACCCGAAATGGGGTTTAAGTTCGCTTGAATATCGCGGACGATTGTCTGATTCATGTGATCGGCTGTTGGCGCCATATCATCGAGAACGACTTCTACAAGGTGCAGGGGATCAATCAATTCGCGCCGCAAGGGAGAACTGCTCTCTGCCCGCTGAATATCGAGCAGATTTGCCACCAGCCCTTCCATCCGGCTGATCGCCTTCTCCATGTTCTCTAAAAATGCTCCATCGGGGATAACGCCCGCCTCGGCATCTTCTTTAATCACGGTCAGATAGCCCTTCACCACGCCGATGGGGTTTTTTAGATCGTGTGTCGCCAGTTCAATCATGTGATTTTTAAGGCGGTTTAGGTCTTTTAGCGAGGAAATATCGTGGAGGGCAATGACATACCCATCCTGTTTAGGATCGGTCAGGTTCAGCGGGGCAGCGTGAATGGCGAAATCGCGCTTGCTCAGTTCGTCACGGGCTTCAAAGGTGATGCTTTCGCCGCGCCGCGCCTCGGCTGAGAGTTTGGCATAGATGTTCTCGAAAATGGGTTTGCCTAACCCGCTGATCTCGAACAGGCGGCGGTCTTGAATCAAGTCTGAGGGAGCGCCGATGAACGCCAGCGCCTCAGGGTTGACCATCTTCAAACGCCAGTCGCCATCAATGACCAGAAGTATATCGGAGATGCTGTTAAGAACTGCCTCCAACTGCCGCTGCTGTTGGGTCACTTTGTCAAAGAGTTGGGCGTTGCGGAGGACATTTGCTGCTTGGTTTGCTGCCGCTTGCACAAGCTGCAAGTCATCCTCGGTAAAATGGGCGGGGTTGGGGTGTTCTAGGGTCACCACCCCGCGCAGCTGCCCTGCCACAAAAAACGGAACACATATAGCTGAGCGAACACGTTTTAATTCGGCTTCACGATCTAAAATTTGCCAGCGCGGATCGTTTGCTGTGTCATCGATACGAGCAGAGACACGATTAGCAATGACCCAACTAGCAAGCCCACTCTCCAAAATCTTTCCCGACACCGCCTCCATTTTTTCCGGGTCAATAGGGCGTGCCGGGATGAACCGCTGCAAGCGTCGTCCCGTTTCATCAATCAGAAAAAAACTGCCTTGCGCTGCGTTGACTGTCTCTGTCGTCAATTCAATGATTGTTTTTAAAACCTGATCCAAATCAAGCGTCGAAAGCAGACGAGCAATCTCAACCAACATTTTCAGTTGGCGCGTTTGGTCGGTGGGGTTGGGCTGCTGCCCGGATACACCAGATACATGTGCCATGATCGTCTGCTGTCTCA
The DNA here is from genome assembly GCA_015075625.1 of Anaerolineales bacterium. NCBI lineage: Bacteria > Bacillati > Chloroflexota > Anaerolineae > Anaerolineales > Anaerolineales bacterium. The sequence goes on from JABTTZ010000001.1 coordinate 1,837,778, forward strand.
CTTACTCATCATGATAGATTCACCACCATCGCATGAAAGGACGCTTGCCAAACCCTCCGCACGGCGGCATTAGGGAAGGGTAATCACACAGCGCCGAAGTGTATCGTCTGCTGTCGTGCCAACCTCACAGGTCGCTACCTGAATGTCCCCCTGATAGACGGCGAAGGTTTCTATGGAGCGGTTTTCCCTCAGCCAGAACCACCCGGGATCTGAGGTCAGCCGAAACCCAGAAAGCCGTTCACACTCATCAAAGGGCAGCCCACGTGGACGATCCAAGCGCCCTACCTGAAAACACACCTTGTCGGGCAGGGCTTCGGGGGGAAACTCGGCAAAGCGCCCCCAAACGCTTGCCTCAAACCCTCGCATACCTTGCCGGAAGACGAGTTTGGAAATATCGAGTGTTCGCCCACTGGTGTTGATCACGTTTAATTGAAGGTAGTTGTAGATCAGGAGCAGATCGCCTTGCGCCGCCGTATTCACCGAAGGCGTTGGTCCTAAGGTGACCGTAGCGCTGGCAGTGGGGCTGGCGGTGGGTGTGGGCGTCCGGCGTGGCGTGTTTGTGGCGGGCGGCGGGCGTGTCTGGGTAATCGTTTGGGTGGCGGTGGGCGATGCGCGGTTGGTGGGTACATTCGTCACTACTGTAACCAGTGCCGTATCCACCGTTGGGGCGCTCCCTGTGACGACCTCTGTTGCCTGATTCGTCGACTCTTGTGTCGGTTTGGTAGTGGCGGCTGCCGTCCCTGTCGCTTCGCCCGTTGCTTGGGTAGAAATTTCGGTTGCCACATCGGCGGTAGCAGAGGTCGGCGGCGTTTCCACGATCACAGCGATTGTCCCCTCGCCCGTCGGGTTGGGGGTTGATTCTGCTGTTCCTTCAGGCGTGGTGGGCGTTCCCGTTCCCCCAAGTCCGGCAACTGCCGTTGGGATAGGGCTGTCTGTGCCGCCGCGATTGAGGAAGACAAACAACCCGCCAGCCAAAAGACCGACAAGGAGCAAAGCAGCAAGGATCAACGGACGGCGGCTTCGTTTGGCACCAGCACTGGCAACCGGTAGAGTCTCGCGGCGCAGAGAGGGCGCGTCTGTTTTTGCTGCCTTCACCTCACTGGTAGGGGCGTTGGACGAATACCCTTCCATAGGGATGGGTGGGCGTGGCGCACTAGCGCCGGAGGTGGGCGCATTGCTCGCACTTGTTGGGGACAGAATCCCCAAACGGCGCATTTGCGACTCGCTTAGTTTCAAATCATTAAAGAGAACAGAGCGCCGTGATGGGCGACTATCGGTAATGTGATGCGCCATAGCGACGGCGAGGGCGTCTGCCATCTCCACCCCATTGGCAAAGCGGCGGGCTGCGTCTTTTTCAATCGCCTTGAGGATCACCCCTTCCACCGCCGGAGGAATATCGGGGACATAGGTACGCAGGGGCGGCGGGGCGTCGTTCAGGTGTTTGAGCGCGACACTCATTGCCGAGGGGTCGTCAAAGGGAACTTTTCCAGTAAGCATCTCGTAGGTGCAAATGCCGAGCGAGTACAGATCACTCTGGGGGACAGCTTTTGCTGAGGAAACCGCCTGTTCTGGGGCAATATAATGCGCCGTACCAAAGGTATCCCCAAGTGTCCCTTCCCATTGTGCCAACGCCAAACCAAAATCCGTTAGGACGGGACGGTTGTCGGCATCAAGCATGATATTCGAGGGCTTGATGTCGCGGTGGATTACCCCCCGACTGTGTGCGTAATCAAGGGCTGCTCCAATACCCTGAACGATATTGAGAATATCGCGGTAAGGCATTCGTGTTCCCCTATCGCTGTTCTCGCGCAGGATTTGACGCAGATCACGCCCTTCGATAAACGCCATTGCCATGTAGTAGAGCGTCTCGTAATCGCCAAATTGGTAGACGCCAACAATGTTAGGATGGTTTAGGCGGGCAATGGCACGCGCCTCCCGCCGGAAGCGTTCGGCATATTCGCCTTTGTCGGCAACCATCAGATCGCTGTTGATCACCTTGACCGCAGCGTGACGTTGAAGGCGCTCATCAAAGCCAACGTACACCCGCGCCATACCGCCCTTGCCGAGCAGCCGCTGAATTTGATAATCGCCTAGTTTTTTTCCGAGAAGCAGGTCGGACATGGATGTTTCCGCTTTGCGCATGGATCAAGGTTTGATTATAGCGCGGTGGTCGGCAGTGATCACAATCTGCCTCATTACAAGATGATCGCGGGTAACGGGAGAACCTTTCCCCCTTCATTGTTCCCTTCAGACAGGGAAAGGAAATACCCCCTTTCTCTGCCTGTAAACAGCGCGGAGAGGATGCTTTATGACCACTTTTTAATTGAACGGTCACATAATTGAATCTTCTCTTAAGTTTAAGAGAATGTAAAATACAGGTTAAATCATTTAATGCAACCACTGCGAAAGCAGCCACGAGGAGGACACGCCATGACAACCGTTCGTACTGCTTTTGACCGTCAACTGAAGATGTTGGAAACCGACCTGCTGCGCCTTGCGGAATTGGTAGAGACACAACTTGTAGAGGCGATCAAAGCCCTTTACACGATGGACATGATCATCGCCCAGCGCGTTCATGAATTTGACGCCGCCTTGAACACCCTTCGCTATGAGATAGAGGAGCGTTCCTACACGCTGCTCGCTTTGCAGCAGCCAAACTCCGGCGACATGCGGCGGATTGTTGGGGCGGTGAGCATTGCCACCAATCTAGAGCGGATGGGTGACCATGCGGCTGGAATCGCCCGCCTCGTTTTGCGGATGAACCCTGAGGCAGTGGTGATCAACATTCCAGAATTCAAAGACATGACAACCCTTGCAACGACAAACCTGCGCAGCGCGATGTTGGCATTGGGCAACCACGATGCGCCCCTTGCGCGGCAGATCGTCCGCAGCGATAACGCCATTGACGCCCTCCACGAGCATGTCTACGCGATGTTGATCAAGACGATGATCGATAACCCAACAACAGTGGAGATGGCGACGATGCTTCTATGGGTGTCGCACAATGTGGAGCGTTTTGCCGATCGTGTCTGTAACATCTGCGAGCGGATCATCTATGTTGTCACGGGCAATCTCTTTGAACCGCGCACGGACGACATGCCGTAAGTATCTCTACCGCTCAAGCGGCGGGCTATGAATAGCCACCCCTTCGGGGCTTGGAAACCCTAACCTCCACCCTATAAACAAAGAGAGGGAATCTCTCCCCCTTTCCCCGTAGACAGGAAAAGGCTGCTGCTGCGCAGTAACCGGGGGGATAGCGGTTCTGAACCAAAACGTCAGCACAGCCTAAAAAACAGCGAACGATCCCAATTGGGATCGTTCGCTGAAACAGGCTTGAGGCAATCTGGAAGATTACTCTTTTTTTTCTGTTGTCTGTTCGCCTGTGGCGGGTGTGGCGGGTGTATCGGTAGCAAGGCTGCTGGTACGGTTTTTCCGTGCCGCCCGGATGCTGGCGGCTTTGCTTTCCAAATCCTTGAAATATTCCGTATCGACAATTTCCTTGATGCTCGCCTGCTTCTTTTGCTCGTCAATCTCAATTTTGAGCGCCATGACCTGTTTCTTCAGGGTCGTCTCACGGATCACCACTTGCTGCCCCATTGTCTGGAACACGCGGGCAAACTGCCCGATTTCATCGGTGCGTTCAGCCGCCTCGTGAAGGCGCTTGGGGTCAAAGGATTCCGATTTTTCGGTGAGTTCCTGCGCCACTTGGGCAAGGTCTTGGATTGGCTGCGTGATACGCCGCGCCGCAAGAATACCTTGTGTGGTGGCGATGAGAAGGGCGACGATCAAAAGGATACCGGTGATAATCGCCGTTTGGATCAACAGATCAAGGGCGTTGGCGGAATTACGCTCGGCAATCACATTGAAAATCTGAACGCCACTAGGGATAGCAGGCTTGCCATTGCCTGTGTCTGGGTTTTCTCCCTCTGCTAAAGAGGCATCGCCAAAGCGAATTGTATTTGTGGCAAGAACCACGTTGAGGTTATCCAACCCTCGTGTAATGCCCGTTGCGCTAGGGATGGGAAACAGCGGACGGCGCAGCGCCACAGAAGGGTTGCGATGAGCAATCACGCGGTCTGTCGAATCGGTGATGTAGACGCTCTCTCCCGTGTTGAGCGAGATATTCCCCAACAAGTCCCAAATCGGCTTGAAGCGAATCCGCCCGATCAAGACCTGATCCACAATGCCGCTGCGCACATTCGGAATCGGCACGCTGATAAGCATCGATGGCTCGCCACTGAGGGGATCCGTTTCAACCGTCCCGTAGTAGGTTTGTTTGAGCGTTTTCGGGATGGTGAAAGCATCGTTATCCGCCCAATTTTTCAAATCGGAGGGGGCAACCACATCCAAGCGCGTCAGGCGGAGTTGTTCAACCCCTTCCCGATCTAGGAGGGCAATTTCCTCAAAGGTTTCGGGAAACGAAGGCAGCAGCGAGAGCATATCGCGCTGGCGAGATAAGGAATTGCCGGGGAGCGTGTTTGCCACCGTTTTCAACTCCCCTTCCATGCGCTTGATGAAGGCGGTTACTTCGGTAGACACACGCTGTGCAACGGTGGTCTCAAAAAATGTGGCTTGCTCAAGAAGAACATTGAAGCTGCGCAAGGTCAACACGACGCCGACCAAAAGGAGCGGCACAGCAGCCACAAGGATGAAAGCAAGCGTTAGACGGCGGCGGATACTGCTGGTTCGCACGGGCGTTACCCTCCCTTAGAAACTCGCTGGTGTCGCCGTTGCAGGCGTTGTTGGCTCTGGTGTTGGCTCACTGGTGGGCAACTCCGTTGGAGGTATCTCCGTTGGGGGTGTGGTTGGCTCACCAGTGGGTACCGTCGTCGGTGCGCTGATTGGTGCATTGGTCGGTTCGGCGGTGGCTTCGTTGGAGGGTGTTGGTGGGATAGGCGTTGCCGTTGGGGCTGGTGCGGTATAGATCACCCGATCTGCCTGGCGCAAAATGGCATCGGAAATAGGCAAGCCAATTTGGTTGGCAACCCATTGGTTAATCGTCAGGAAGAACTCCGCCGTTTCAATGGGAAGGTCGCCCGGAGCAACGCCCTTCAAAACCTGATCGACCAAGCGTGCCGATTGTCGCCCAATCGCCGTAAAATCAAAACCATAGGCAAGCAGCCCTCCCGCCGGCACTTGGGGTCCGTTTGGCACAGAGAGCGGTAATTTTCGTTGGAGCGCCACTGCCGTGAAGTAATTCAACTGAGAGGCGACGACGTTATCTGCCAAAAGGACAAGCCCCAAGCCGGGAATATCGGTAGGAATTTCATCAATCGCCTGACGAACGGCAGCCGCATCAGGAGTCTCGCGTTCAATCACGCTGACCCCAAACTTAGCGGCAATCTCTTTAACCACCTGCAAATTGATTACTGCTGCGGCATCATTGGGGTTAAAGGGGACATAAACGGTTTTGATCTCTGGGGCAAGGCGCAAGAACCATTCCATCCGTTTTGGCTCGTTCACACCATGCCGAATCCCCGTGAAGTTCCCCTCGCGGCGAACGATTTCTTCTTCGGTCACAATCTTGGCAAAGATGGGGTCAAGGACGCTGGAAAAGACAAATTGGCGTTTTTTGTATTCGGATTTTTCAAAAAGTACTTTCGCGTCTTGGGCAACGGGTGTGCTGATAGCAAGGAGAAGATCAACGTTCTGGTCAAGGTAGGCTTGGATGGCGGGGGTCACTTTATCACGCACACCGCCCAAGTCACCTTCGTAAAGATAGCGGATGTTCACGCCTTCGCGCCAGCCGAGATCAGCCATGCCTTCTTTAAAGCCATTGACCACCGTATCGAGGACGGGCGCAAAGTTCACGATCCCAATCGTGATGATTTTTGAGGGTGTGGTGGAGCAAGCTGGCAAAACCATGAGCGCCATGAGCGCTATAACCAGCGTGAGAGCCAACGGACGGCGCGTGAAGCGTGGGTTACGAACAATCATGATCATCCCCGAATGAGTTCCCCAACGATGCGCACAAGATTCACGAACAAGGTTGTGAGAGTTAAGTGTATATCAGAATTGGAGAAAAGCGAAAATCGGCAAGGGAATAAAAGCGAGGGGGCATTGTAACTACGGCATCCATCACTATTTTTCGAGAGTGGTAAAATAGCATCATGAATGTGAATGGAATGGACGGCGCACATGGCTAGTTTTGAATCACCCGCTGTTGCCGCGCTACGCCGCGCTGGATATAAAATGACTATCCCTCGGCTGACGATTCTGGAGATTTTAGAAGCATCCGAAGGCGATATTACGGCGGCTGAACTGCTCACCCGCGTCACCGAACGCGATCCGTCCATCGGGCGGGCGAGCGTCTTTCGCACGCTTGATTTGATGATTAAATTGGGCATCATTTGGACGACGGTGCAGGGCGGCAGCACTGTCCATTATATGCTCATGCCAAGCGGACACCACCATCACATCATCTGTACCAACTGCGGCGTCCGCATTGAGTTTGAGGACTGCGGGCTTATGTCGCTCATTGAAAACCTTGAGATGCGCTATGGCTGCCGCATTGATGGGCATTTGTTGGAGCTTTATGGTCGCTGCGAACGCTGCCGTGTTGTCATCCTTGCTCAAGAAACGGAGAACGTGTGAGCCCCCTTCGAGATTTCTTTCGCAGTCTTTTCGTCCGGGCGGGAAAAAACCTCTTTAAGCGGCGGCGAACCCCCTCGTGGACTCCGCCCCACCGTGAAGCCCCGCAAGGAACATCGACACCCAATACCAATAACAGCGAACCGCCTCGAAAAAACGTGGAAACACGCTTAGGCGGCATCATTATTCTTTTGCTGATCGGTGTATTGGCGGGTTGTACATCTGCCACACCAACATCCCCCACGCCCCACGCCCCATCTCCCACATCGCCTTTGTCCGCTGCCAACACTGCCACAAACGTACCAGCCACGCGGATCGTCGCCTTGCCGCCATCATGGACGCCCACCTATACCGCGACGCGACGCCCCGCCCAACCGACGAACACGCCCCGCCCAACCGCGACACAGCGCACTATCCCCCCAACAAACACGGTCAGTCCAAGAGCAGAAGCTGCTACCCCTGCCGATACCACGATTAACTACCCCACGATGCCTGCCAAAACAAAGTTGGTGAAGGGGACTCTTGTGCGCGTTGTCGATGGGGATACGATGGTTATCACCCTTAATGGGCGTGATGAGCGGGTGCGCGTGCTTGGGATCAACACGCCGGAATCGGTTGCCGAAAATCGTCCGGTGGAGTGTTTCGGCAAAGAGGCGGCGAATCGCGCCAAAGAACTTTTGCCAGCCCGACTGACCGTCTACCTTGAAACCGACCCCAAAGCAGACACGGTAGATCAATATGGGCGGCTGCTGCGCTTCATCTGGTTGGAGGATGGCAGTCTGTTCAATCTGCAAATGATCGCTGAGGGGTACGCTTATGAATACACCTATGATCGGAGCAACCCCTACCAATATCAGGCACAGTTCAAAGCTGCCCAAAGAACGGCACAGCGCGACGATCTGGGGTTATGGTCGCCCCAGACATGCAATGGGCAGCGCTGAATCTCAACAGGGTCGCCTATCCTGTCGCCCAATCTCCCCGTTCCCTGCCAGTGGGGAATGGGGGGCGGGAATAAAAACGTCAACACAACCGAACACAGTGCCAGTGAGCGGCTATGGTAAAATAGCGGAATAGAAACGATCTCCCCCTCAGGGTTGCCTTCATACATGGTAGGTGGATTGGAACGGACTTTATGAATTCGGTGAACAACCCGCGTTTCCGTAATTTCATTCTCTACAGTGTTATTGCGGTTGCCGTGATCTTTTTGTTCTTAAGCTTGCGCAGCAGCAGCCAACCGACGACAGAACTGAAATTAAGCGAGTTGGCACTTCAGATACGGAATGGTACACCGCGCATCACCGCCATTGAGGTGAGTGAAAACAGCGTGCGCGTCACCTATGCCAATCAGACCATCGCTCTCAGCCGAAAAGAGAGCGGCTCCTCCCTTGTGGAGCAGTTGAAGACCTTAGGGGTTGCCCAACCGGAGCTAGAAACACTCCCGCTATTCGTTTCTGCGCCAAGCGATCTCCTTCCCTTTTTCCAAATCGTCATGTCCATTTTGCCCTTTTTGCTGATCGCAGGCTTTTTCTTCTTCATGCTGCGGCAGGCACAGGGATCGAATAACCAAGCGATGTCCTTTGGGAAAAGCCGCGCTCGCCTGTTCACTGGAGATCGTCCCACCATCACCTTTGATGATGTTGCCGGAGCAGACGAAGCAAAGGAAGAACTCCGTGAGGTTGTGGAGTTTCTCAGAGAGCCAGAAAAATTTATCCAGCTTGGCGCACGCATCCCCAAAGGCGTTCTGTTGAGTGGCAGCCCGGGCACGGGCAAGACACTCCTTGCCAAAGCGGTAGCTGGCGAAGCGGGTGTACCGTTTTTCAGCATCAGCGGCTCAGAGTTCGTTGAGATGTTTGTGGGGGTGGGTGCCTCTCGCGTCCGCGATCTCTTTGATCAGGCAAAGCGCCACAGCCCCTGTATTGTGTTTGTCGATGAAATTGACGCCGTAGGGCGGCATCGCGGGGCGGGCTTGGGCGGCAGCCACGATGAGCGCGAGCAGACGTTAAACCAAATTTTGGTGGAGATGGACGGCTTCGATACGGACACAAACGTAATCGTCGTCGCCGCCACAAACCGCCCAGATATTCTTGACCCCGCCCTCATGCGCCCCGGACGCTTTGACCGCCGCGTAATCCTAGATCGCCCCGATATGAAAGGGCGCGAAGCGATCCTGCGCGTCCACACACGGGGGAAACCGCTGGCGTCCGACGTTGATCTGAATGTCCTTGCGCGAACGACGCCGGGTTTTGTTGGTGCTGACCTCGAAAACCTTGTCAATGAGGCGGCAATCCTTGCCGCCCGGAAGAACAAGAAATCCGTCGCCATGCGCGATTGTGAGGAGGCAATTTACCGCGTCATTTTGGGTCCTGAACGCAAAAGTCGGGTGATTACCGAAGAACAGCGGCGGCTGGTTGCCTACCACGAGGCGGGTCACGCCGTTGCCGGACATTTGCTGCCGAACTGCGATCCGGTGCGCAAAATCACGATTGTCCCACGCGGCATGTCGGGTGGATCGGTACTCTCGATGCCCGAAGATGATTTTGGGCCCGAAAGCCGCTCGCGGATCAAGGATGCCATTGTGCAGGCGCTTGGCGGGCGGGCGGCGGAGGAAACCGTTTTTGGGGAGATTACCACTGGTGCGGGCGGGGGAAACGGCAGCGATCTTGCCACCGTCACCCGCTATGCACGGGCGATGGTCACCCGTTTCGGGATGAGCGAGCGCTTGGGTCCGATGATTTTTGGGCAGAAAGAGGAAATGATCTTCCTCGGACGTGAAATTTCGGAACAGCGCGATTACAGCGAACAGGTTGCCCAAATCATTGACGAGGAAGTGAAACTCATTGTCGATGAGGCGTACCGCCGCGCCCTGACGCTCCTGAGCGACCATCGGGAAAAACTGGAGATCGTCGCCCAACGCCTTTTGGAGGTGGAGACGATTGATTATGATGCCTTCCTTGAACTAATGGGCGATACGGCGACAGCCCGCCGCAAACGCCCAGAGATCACTCCGAAACCCTACACCGGGCGCGATCCGCAAAACCTTAAAGAAGGGCGTGACGAGAAGCCGCCGAAATTGGGGGCAGCGCCAAGCCCGGCGTGAGCAGGCGGGCGACTACAGGGGGTCGCCCCGACAGTCTCAAAACGATCTACTCGTAGCGCAGAACACGTAAGGGGTGTTCGCTCGATGCGCCCCAGGCAGTGAGCAGAGTTGCCCCTAAGGTGACCGCCACCGCCGTCAGAAACATGAGCGCGATCAATTCCCATGGGACAGGCAAACGCACCAGTCCGTTTGTCAGTGTGGGGACAACGGCTAAGATCAGCAGCGTTGGCAAGAGGCTGATGATACCACCCGCCGCCCCAACGATTCCATTTTCGATCAAAAGTTGCCCCAATGCCTGCTGGCGCTTGACCCCCACCGCTTTCAAAATCCCAATCTGCCGACGGCGCTCCATCGTGGCGAGGGAAACTGTGCTGGCGATGAGCGCTGCCGCTGCAAAAAGCGAGAGCAAGGCAACCAGAAGCGGAATCGCCGCCATCGAATTCAAAATACGGCTGATGATCGAATCGAAAATCCCCACGTCAAAGACAAAAACCCCTGGCAGCACTGCACCGGCGAGAACATCGTTCACTTTATCCGGCTGGACATCGGCAACAATCAGATCAAAGGGGAGCGCTTTGGGCATCGATTCCAGCGGCATTTGTACGGCACTATCGCCTAAACTGAAGGGGATCAGGCTGTCCGCAGCGGTGGGTTGCAGAATCCCTACAATGGTGAAGTCGCGCCGAACCCCTTCTATGCGATAGGTGAAGGTAGAGCCAACCTTCACCCCCAAAACATCCAGCGAGGGGGAATAAGGGACGACAATAACATCCTTACCGGCATCTTCGGGCATCAGGTAGCGCCCCTCCACCAAGCCGCTCCGTTTGGGGCTGCCATAGACACGTACCCCGATGGGCAGTTCCCACCCAAGCGCAGCAAAGAACGCTTCAAAGGTTTGCGGATCGTCCTCGTTCGGAACGAGGGTGTTTTCCCAATTGGTATTGCCGTTGATCGCGGCAAGGCGAACGGATGCCGGAAAGCGAATATTTCGATAGCCATTCACGCCCGCCAAGCTCTCTAGACGGGTGTTCACAATGCCCTCGATGGGCAGCAAGGGGAGGATCACCACGTTGCCCCCAATCGGATCACTCAGACTGGTATAGAGCAGCACAGTAATGCTCCGCGCCATAATGAGTGTCCCGCTGAGCGCTGTCATGCCGATGACAAGGGCGGTTAGGCTGAGCGCCGTGCGTATGCGGTGCTGCGTTAAGCCGCGCAGGGCAATCCGCATATTGGGGTTGCGCAAACTCGGCAGCTTGCCAAGCAGCCAGACAAACAGCCACATAATGGCAACGACAATGCCGAGGATCAGAAAAATGATGAACGTCCCAAAGACGCCGATACTCAAGGAGCGTTGCAGCGTTTCCAGAAACGAGCGTGAGCGCCCTCCTCCCCCAATGGTATCCGCGGCGAAATTGCCCCCACGCCAGAACATGGCGCGTAAATCGGCGCCAAGAATGGCATCGACAAGCGCCCCCAAGCCGACGATGAGGATTACCACACTAAGCAGTGAGGGCAAACACCCCGCCCGCGCCATGGGAATCGTCCCCTGACGCAGCACATAGGCAGGGCGAATACCCCCCGCCATGAGCGTGGGGAGGATGCTGAAAAAGAGGGTAATCGTGACCCCCAACACCATGCCCATCAGTACTGGATCAAGGTAAAATCGCCAGGGGAGAGGGACGCCCACCGCCTGCTGACCAAAATCGCGGGCGAGGATACTGAGAAGATTCCCGATGATCACGCCCAGAAAACTCCCAACCACACCTAACAGAAGTGCCTCAACAAAAAAGATCAGAGTGACGCCTCGCCCCTTCAAGCCCAGTGTTTTGAGCGTGGCGATCTCCCCTGAACGGCGGTTTACTGAGACAAGCATCGTGTTGATGATGCCCACCCCACCAATAACCAGCCCAACAAGGCTGCACAGCAAGACAAAGCGCGAGATCAGATCGGCGGCAAGAGCATTGTTGCGCAAGACCTCCTCGGCGGTGACGATGTTCCAATTGCGCCGATTGGCGGCGGCGGGGATGTCCTGCCGCATTTGGGCGGCAAAGCGAGAAATATTCGTCCCGGCGGGGACTTTCAGGTAGGCATAATCTGCCCAACCCGGCTGAGTCTCATAAGCCGCCATGTGGGATCGGTTGATGAAGATAAAACTGAAGAAAAAGGTGTTGGGGTTGTTGAAAAGGCTTTCCGCCGAGTCGGGCAAAATGCCGGTGATGGTATGAAGCGCATCGTTCAGGCTAAGACGCACCTGGTCCCCCACCTTTGCCCCCAACTGCGACGCCAAGCGCTGCCCAATAACCAGCGTATTTGGTGCGGCAAGAAGGGAATCTAAGCTCGCTCCGGCGGGCGCATCAGGACGAATCACATCGTAAAAGGGGTATTTTGTCGGATCGAGAAACGTCCCCATCGCAAAGGCGGGACGCCCGCCATTCCCCTCGGCATCCATGACCGATAGTTGAAGCAGTTCGCTGCTGAGGGTATAAGTGATCTCGACGCTATGCTGTGCTGCCCACCGATCCATTTGGCGGATCACCTCTGGGCTAAAGGCGGGGTCGCGCTGCCCACCCAAAAGCGTGATGCGAACCTCGTTCCCTCGTGTGTTCAGCCGAATATCCCCGCGTAAAAAGCTCTGAGCATTGGCGGTGAGCGCATCGGTGAGCATCAACCCAAGCGCCCGAAGGGCGACGACGGTAGCAACCCCGGCGGCAATGCTCATCAGGGCGAACAGGGTTCGCTGGCGGTTGCGCACCAGATTGCGAGCCGCATAGGTGAAGGCGAAGCGTAAGCGTCGAAACATGAGTAGGGCTGTCCTTTGGGGTTCTATACGGAAAGCATATCGCATCAGTTGCGCTCTTGGCTAACGAACGCCTTCCCGTAAAGGGCTACCTTAACCCTCCCTAAATAGCCCTTGCCAAGTGCCTCTCTCTCCGCTATGGTTAACGATTCGTGCCTCAGCAAAAGCACCGCTGATTAAAAAGGACGAATGTTCACCACCTATGATCACCGTTGACCATGTGACGAAAGCCTACGGCGCGATTCAAGCGCTACGCGGCGTCAGTTTCCACGTCGGGGCAGGGGAGATCGTGGGCTTGCTCGGACCCAACGGGGCGGGGAAGTCCACCACGATCAAAATCCTGACCGGCTGTTTGCACCCGGATGATGGCACGGTTGCCATTGATGGGTTGGACGTGCTGACAGAGGGAATCGCTGTCCAAGCACGGCTTGGCTACCTCTCCGAAAACACGCCGCTTTACCCAAACCTCTCTGTTCAGATGTACCTCAAACTCATGGCAGATTTGCGCCAACTTCCCGACGCAGAGCAGCCCCAACTCATTGGGGATGCCATTCTTGCCACCGGGCTGACGGATTACCGCACGCGGCGGATTGGGCAGTTGAGCAAAGGGCTGCGGCAGCGTGTCGGTCTGGCGCAGGCGATCCTCCATAAGCCGCGCCTGCTCATTTTGGATGAACCCACTGTTGGGCTTGACCCCACCCAAATTGTCGAAATTCGCGGGCTGATCAAAAGCCTAGCGCGGCAAAGTACCGTCCTGTTTTCCTCCCATATTCTCTCTGAGGTAGAGGCGCTTTGTGACCGCGTGATCATCATCATCAACGGGGAAGTTCGTGCCGACGCCCGCTTGGACGACCTAGAGACGACGAACAACACAATTCTTGTCCTCTCTGAACAAGCAGAGGCAGAGCCAGCGCTCCGTCAGATCGCGGGGGTGTCTGCCGTTGAATCCTTCACCACCCGTGAGGGATTCCCTGCCTACCGGCTGACCAGCGACGCGGATATTGCCCCGCATGTTTACGCTGTCGCACGGGCGCATAACCTGCCCCTGCGTGAACTGCGGCGGGATACCCTTACCCTAGAGACGGTCTTCAATCGCCTCGCCACCAGCGCGTAATACCCTGTTGAGGATAGTCACAACGGATACCAAACGATGAAACAAGCGTTAGCAATCGCACGCAAAGAACTGGATAGCTATTTCGGCTCACCTATGGCGCTGATCTTCATCGGCGTCTTTCTCTTGGTGACCCATTACACCTTTTTCTGGGTGGGCGGATTCTTCTCACGAGGGATCGCTGATGTTCGCCCTCTGTTTCAGGCAATGCCCGTCCTCTTGATCTTCCTCATTGCCGCGCTGACCATGCGCCAATGGAGCGAAGAACAACAAACCGGCACGCTCGATATGCTCCTGACGATGCCGATCAAACTTTCGGCATTGGTGGTGGGAAAATTTCTGGCGGTTATGGCGTTGGTGGCGGTGGCGTTAGCGCTCACGCTGACCATCCCGCTTACCACGGCCTCGCTTGGCAACCTTGATTGGGGTCCGGTCATCGGCGGCTACCTTGCGGCAATGCTGCTGGCGGCGGCATATGCGGCGGTAGGGTTGTTCCTTTCCTCCCAAACGGATAACCAGATCGTCGCCCTCATTTTGACGGTGATCGTCGGTGGGGCATTCTATTTGATCGGATCGCCCACCCTGACGGGCTTGGTCAGCACGGGGACAGCCGAAGCGCTGCGGGCAATTGGCACAGGCAGCCGCTTTGAGAGCATCGAACGGGGCGTGATTGACGCCCGCGATGTGATCTACTACCTCTCGCTCACCGCCCTGTTTCTGATTCTGAACAGCCTGAGTTTGGATAGTAAGCGGTGGAGCAAAGGGGCAGCCCTGCGCAGTTACCGCGAGAACCGCCGTGTGGGGGTTGTCCTCATCGCCGTCAACCTGATTCTGTTCAATGTGGTGATGTTCCGTGCGGGCGCTGTCCGTGCCGATTTGACCCAAAATGGGGAATACACCCTTTCCAGCGTCACGCGGGAGGTGTTGGGCAACCTGAGCGAGCCGCTCTTGCTGCGCGGCTACTTCAGCCAACGCAATCACCCGCTGCTCTCCCCGCTGATCCCCCGTATCCGCGACATGATGAAGGAATATGAGTCGGCAAGCGGCGGGCGCGTTCGGGTGGAATTCCTCGACCCGATCTCGAACCCTGACCTTGAGGCAGAGGCGAACCAAACCTATGGTATTCGCCCGACGCCCCTGCAAGTTCAGGAACGCGGCGGTACATCGCTGGTGAACGCCTACTTTGATATTTTGCTCCGCTATGGCGACCAAAATGTGACGCTCAATCTGCTTGATATGATCGAGGTGAACGAGGTTGGCGGGGCGTTGGATGTCCGCTTGCGCAATTTGGAATACGACCTCACCAGCAGTATCCAGCGCGTTGCCTATGGCTTTCAGAACATTGATGCGGTGTTGGCATCCTTAAGCGCCCCCGCCGAACTGACGGTTTATGTGACGCCAGACACGCTGCCAGAATCGTTGAAGGCTGCCCCAGAGACGATTCAAGCCGTGGCAGAAAGCCTAAAAACCCGCGCCGGGAAAAATTTCACCTACCGCGTCGTAAATATGTCTGCCCCCGATGCGGGCGTCACCCCTCGCCAACTCTTTGACCAATACCAGATTCAACCCGTCGCGGCGGATTTCCTTGCCACCCAGACGTTTTATCTGCACATGGTCTTGAAGGTTGGCGATAAAACGCAAGTCATTTTCCCCTCCGGCGGCTTCAGCGAGAATGAGACGCGGACGAGTGTCGAATCTGCCCTGAAACGGCTTGCTCCGGGCTTTTTGAAGGTGATTGGCGTGTGGACACCCCCTGATCCGGCGGCGAATCCTTTCGGCGGCGGCGGTGGGCAGCAGTTGCAAGTGTTCCAACAATCGCTTGCCGCGCTGGGCAAGAACTACGAAATTCGCCAAGTAGACCTGATCAGCGGGCAAGTCCCCAACGATGTGAATGCCCTCTTTATCTTTGCCCCGCAAGCGCTCACCGATATGGATCGCTATGCGGTGGATCAGTTCCTCATGCGCGGTGGATCCATCTTCATCGCCGGAGGGAACTACCAAATCACGACGACGCAGCAAGGCGGGATCGGTTTGGTGAAGGTCAATTCCGGTCTGCAAACGATGTTGGCGGAGTATGGCATCACCCTTGAACCAACGCTGGTGCTGGATAGCCAAAATGCACCGTTCCCTGTCCCGGTGACACGCAATGTCGGTGGCATCGCTGTGCAGGAAATTCAGGCACTTGCCTATCCGCACTTTGTCGATGTTCGCCCCGACGCGATGGATCGGGACAACCCCGCCCTTCGTAACCTCCCTTCGGTGACGATCAATTGGGGATCACCGATCACGCTGGACCCAGAGAAAAACGCCGGACGCACCGTCGTGACTCTGTTCACCTCCAGCGCGGAATCGTGGACAACCTCGGATAGCAACACGCAGCCGGACTTCCAGTTCTACCCAGAAACGGGCTTTCCCATTGGGGCGACACAGGGAAAACAAATCCTCGCCGTTTCGGTGACGGGGACGTTCACCAGCTATTTCAAAGGCAAACCCTCGCCCTTCACCGAGTCCACCGATCCGACGAATCCGGCGGCAACCCCCCCAGCCGCGCCGGTGGGGTTGATTGAACAATCGCCCGCGAATGCTCGCATCGTCGTCATTGGCAGTGCCGAGACATTCAACGATAACGTTCTCTCCCTGCAAAACCGCTTGGGGGATAACCGCGCCGCGAACAACATTCAACTCGTCCAGAATCTGGCGGATTGGTTTGTCGAAGATACGGCGCTCTCCAGCATCCGGGCGCGGGGATCGGCGTCGCGCCTGCTGCGCCCCCTTGCCGAAGGGGAACAAGGGCGTTGGGAGGGCTTTAACTACCTCTTTGCCGTGGTTGCCCTTGTTGGTTTAGGATTCCTCTGGCAAGTGCGCCGTCGGACGGAAAAACCGATGCCCCTTCCGGGCATTCCAGAGCGTGCCGCCGCCCCACCACCAACCCCTGAGCCACCTGCCGAAAATGCCCAGACTGAGGGAGAAAACTAGCCATGAAACTGACACGCACAAACACGCTGCTCATCGGGCTGGCGATCTTCCAACTGGTTGCCGTGATCGCCCTCTTTGCTTCAGGGGCAGGGGCGGGCGCACCGCCCACAAACACCGCCGCTATTCTTCCCAACCTAATCCCCGATGATGTGACGGGAATCACGGTGAAGGATGGTGCGGGTGCGGCGGTAACGATGCTGAAGGACTCTGAAGGCGCTTGGTCGCTCCCCAATGCCGGAAACTATCCGGTGGAAGCGTTCCGCGTTGAATCCCTTCTGAACGCCATGAAAGGGTTAGACACCAGCCGTCTGATCGCCCAGAACAAGGCGAATCATGCGCGGCTGAAGGTGGCAGATGAAGACTATGAGCGCCTCATTGAGATCACGACGCGGCAAGGCGAGACACAGCGGCTCTACCTCGGCACGTCCAGTGGGGCAAACAGTACCCACGTCCGGCGCGGCGGGCGTGATAATGTCTACCTTGTGGGCGGTTTGAATACATGGGAAATTTCGACCCGTGCGGCACAGTGGGTGAACGCCGTGTATCTTGCCATCCCCCAACCAGAGGTGGCGACGATCACCGTGACGAACGGGAATGGGACATTCACCTTTGACAAAGCGGGCGAGGCGTGGACGTTTGCCGGATTGAACGCCGGAGAGGTGTTCAACACGGCGCAAATCGAGGCGATCCTCAGCCGCGTGGCAACCATCCGCTTGGATGACCCGCTAGGGACGACAAACGAGGCAGTCTACGGAATGGACGCGCCGTTGGCGGTGATCACCATCCAAACACGGAAGGAAATCACCCCCACCCCCGACCCAAGTGCAACGCCTGTTGGGGTGGATGTGCCGCTTCCCTTGACGCCCAATGCATCCTCGGTGAACGCCACCGTAGAGGAAAAAACATATACGCTGACGATTGGGGCGAAAACAGAGGCGGGAACGGGCTACTATGTGAAGTCATCCGAGTCCGATCACTATGTGATCCTTGCCGCAGCCACCACGGAAACCTTCACCAACCTGACTCGTGACTCGCTGATTCTTCCGCCCACGCCGACGCCCACACCGACGGCAACAGCGATCCCCTCAGCGACGCCGGCAGTAACAGCCACCTCTGAGGCAACGGCGACGCCAACGGTCACAGCGACAGCGACGATCACCAGCACAACCCAACCCTCGCTTACGGCGACGCCCACCCCAACGGCAACACCTAATCAATAGATAACCAGAAGGGCAGCGCCTAGCCTTCTCGCGTTGGGCGAGAGGGAAACATGGTCTGGAAGGCACAGCCTCCCAGACCCATCCTATGTGGGGATCAATTCGTATCGTCTGCTTTTTGCAGCGCCGCCAAGAGCGTCGCCCCCTCTAGATCATCCCGAAACGCTCCTGGTTCAGGGTGCGCCGCGATCAGGGCAACTAACAGCGGATCGCCGCCCGCCTCGCGCACCATATCCGCCCCCCATTGGGCGTGCTGCACATTGATCACGAATGGGCGCCGCCAGCCAGTGGGGGTATGGTACGTTCCCCAACGGTGTGCTGCCACCGGAAATGCCTTGTTCGCCAAGACAACAATGACGCGCTCCCAAAGGTAAAAAGGGGTGCGGCTTTTGCCCACATCATGCAAGAGTGCCGCTTGGAGTAAGGCGGGATGTGCCTCGCCGCTAGTTTGCAGTGAACGCAGCACGTTTAGGCTGTGCTGGCGCTCCCCCCGCCGCAGCTCTCGATAGAGCGTATAGAGCGGCGGCGGAAGGTGAGTTTGGGCAAGGGTATCCTCCACAGGGCGCAGTCCGGCGGAAAGCGCCCGAATCCCTTGCCGCCAGCGGCGACGTTCGGCGTTCCAAGCACCCATCACAACCCTAGCAAAAGACGCGCCATAAATTGGAAGGGCGGATTGATCGCGTAACCTAAAATGGGCAGCCCAATGAAGGATAACAAGATGAGTCCAATGAGGACGTAATAACTCTCGCGCTCGTAGCGCTGAAGTTGGCGTGATTCCTTTGGCGGCAAGAGCATCAACAACACGCGCCAACCATCCAGCGGAAAGAGCGGGATCAGGTTGAACAGGAACAAGAGCATGTTCAGGTTGAACCACACCGTCATAAACTGATCAAAATTGGGGATGATGTCCCGCCGCCCAAAAATCGGTTGATACTCCCACACATTGAAGCGGTAAAGCAGGGCGGCGAATGCCGCTAACAGCAAGTTAGCGAAGGGTCCCGCTGCCACCGCGAGAAGGTAGCCCCAACGCGGGTTGCGCATCCGTTCGGGGCGAATAATGGCATAGCCAAGCGCCCCAAAGCCAACGATCACCCACATGGCGTACCCAAACCAATCAATATGGACAAAAGGGTTTAGCGTCAGCCGCCCCATTTGGCGGGGGGTGGGGTCGCCCATCCGATCCGCAACATAATTGTGGGCATATTCATGGACAGCCATTGCGATTAGGACGACAATCGCAGCAGATAAAAGCCGCGCCAGATTGAATTGATCGCCAGAAAAAATCACGTCATCTACTCCTGCGCTCAGTGGTTGCGTTCGCTAGGGCTTTAAGGCAATAAGCCATGTTGAGTCAACCATGCTACAAGTTCGGGTTCGGTTGCCTCGGTAATCATCGACCCACGATTTACCCCGCGTGGGGAAGCCCCCTTGGGAAGCAGGGTGGGCGGTTCGACAGGGAGTTCCCCCCCTGGCTCAACAACGATGAGCGTTGGCACAGATAGAAACCCCGTCCAATCCAAAACGCGCTGGCGATAGGTGTCCTGTTCATCGATGAACAGTTCGCGGTAGGGGACGCCGCGTTTAGTCAAAACGCCTCGTGCAATGGTCACATAGGCGCAGGGCGTTGTTCGGCTGTACATGACGAGTTCATAAGGTCGGCTCATACGGGGGTTTCCCTATTTTTTCCCTTTCGCTCAGATTGCATGGCTTTCATGATGACCTATCGATATGGCAGCGAATAGTCCGTCAAGAAAATTCTAAAAGAACCCTTATCCCCCTGCCCCCTTTCCCTGTAGACAGGTAAAGGAGAGAAATTCTCCGGGCGAGGGGGTGAGGGGGAAACCCCCTCAAAGACGTGATTCCCCCTCCTCCTTGCGGAAGAAGGGGGGTAGGAGGATGAGGGTTATCTCATTCTATGGCGACCTTCCTGATGAACTACTAACTAATGGGTGTCAGAAAGCAAATCAAGCCATTCATAATCCCCAATGCCACCTTGTCTTGTTGGTTTTGCAGCAGACTTCGATCATAGCTCAGAAACCCTAATTCGAGGATGATCGCTGGCGTTGTAGGGGCGATCTCTTTCCAATGATGGTATTCCAACATGTTCGCGGTGATATTTCCGGGCTGGAACTCTAAGCCGGTGACGGCAGCATAGTTTTGGCGGACACATTCATTCAAGCGTTCGTCTGCCTCGCGGCTGGTCTGGCGGCTGCCCGGATAGGTTGATTTGAACCCGCCGTAGCCAAAATCGCCACAGGAATCGGCGTGCAGCGAGATATAAGCGGCGGCTTCATACCCCATTCGGCGGGTATCAAACTCGCCTAAAATATCCACCGTAAAGCCCTTGCCGCGCAGCATTGCCGCCAAGCGTTCGGCAGTGCCTGTCGTCACGGTCAGTTCGTTGAAGCCATCGGCGCAAACGGCGCCGGGGTCAGGGTTGCCCAAACGGTTTGGGCCACTGTGTCCGGCGACGATGCCAATGCGGTTGAACCACTGCGGTGTAGGAAGTGCCGTCGGCTGGCTAACAACACGCTGTGCTGTGGCTTGGATGGGGGCAAGTTCGCGCCGTGCTTGCGTGGGCAGAAAGTCTGGCGATGTCCACCACATGAAAATCGTGGCGATAATGACCGCCGCGGCGAAGGCGACGACAAACGAACGCAAAGCGCTCACGGCGGTGACAAGGGGGAAGTTTCCCACCTTTGGGGCGGTGGGCGTCACCGGCGCTTTCACCCGTCCGGCAGATGCTTTGCGTCCGCGCACCAACTGGCGGATCGCCCCTGTGTGCTGAACGGGAGGTTCGCCCTTTGGTGGGCGTTTTTCCTCGCGCCGTGCCTTGCCCGCGGGGGCGGCTCTCGTCCGCTCCATAAAGGTAGGTTGTTCGATGGCGGGGCGGGCTTTGCCCCTCTTTGGGGGTTGTTCCGCTGGCGAGGGTGCCCCTTCGGGAAACTCCGGGGCGATATGCCGCTCTGGAATCACCTCTGGAATGTTCGTCAGTTCGGGGGAAGGGGTGGGCTGCTCAGTCACAGGTAGGTTGCTCTTGTTCTCGGTTAGCGGGTAGTTTAACTCACTTTCCAAGCCACTCCCGGTAAAATGCTGCCACACGTTCCGCACTTGGGCGCATGTCATAGAGGGCAAAGGCGCTCCCCCGCCGTGTAACAGCCCCATCCTTCACCGTTGGATTGCGGAGGGCATCAATCACCCCCGCCGCCAATGCCTGAGCATCGCCAGCGGGAATAAGCTCCCCGCGCCCTTTGGCAAGAAGGTCAACAACGCCTCCAACCGCAGTTGCCACGACGGGAACGCCCGTCACCAACGCCTCAATGATTGAACTCGGCAAGCCCTCGTTGTGGGAACATAAGACTAGGCAGTCCAAGTCGCTGTAGATGGGGGGGAGGTCTGTCTGCCAGCCCGTGAACCGGACGTGTTCCCTTAGTCCAAACGCATCCACCTGCGCTTCGATCTCGGCGCGGCGTTCGCCATCCCCAACAATAGCAAAAACGGTATTGGGCATCCCCGCGCTTACCTTTACCGCCGCCTGAAGAAAGAGATCGTGGTTTTTGATCGGCACAAGCCTTCCGACAATGCCCACCAATGGCGCATCAAGAGGGATCGCATGGGCATCTCGAAAGGCAGATAATCCGCGCTGTAGGGCATACAGATCACCCAATTCATAGCCCGGGATGAGGACGCTCACCTTGTGCGGCGCGGCAATATGATGCACCTCGGTGAGGTCGCGGCGGAGGTAGTTGGCAACGGTGATCACGTGTGTGGAAAGCGCCGCCGTGAAGCGATCCAGCGCCTTGTAAAATGCTGTTTTGCGCGGGCTGAAATAGCCACTGAAAACATGCCCATGATAGGTATGGAAAATGTAGGGGACACCCGCCATCTTTGCCGCTACACGTCCGGCGAACCCTGCCTTTGCCGTGTGGGTATGAACAATATCGGGGCGCTCCCGCCGAAACAGGCGGAACAAATCACGCACAGTTGCCAGATCGCGCAGCGGGGAAATATCCCGCCCTAAACGCGGCACGCTGATCACCTCGATTCCCGCTTTCGCCGTGAGATACGCCATATCCCCTTCGTTTTTGCCGACATTTCCGGCAACAAGCTGCGCGTCGAAGCCAAGAGAACGTAAATGAGTGGTGAGAGGGATTAGGTAAGGGGCTATCCCGCCAATATTCAGACGGGAAATGACGTTGAGGACTTTTGTCATGGCGCGAGATTGTAGACCTTGAGCGTCTTTTCGACCATCTCCGCCACACTGAAGTGCGCCTCCAGGCGCTGCCTACCTGCCTCGCCCATCAGCCGTGCCGCCTCTGGGTCACGGAGAAGTGCCAACATCCCCGTGCGGATCACCTGAAAATCGCCCGGCGGAACAAGGTAGCCCGTCTCTCCGGGGGCGACGATCTCTGGCAAGGCGCTCACCCGCGAGGCAAGGATAGGCAGCCGCGCCGCCATCGCCTCCAACAGAACTAGCCCGAATCCTTCCCACCGCGAGGGCATTACAAAGGCATCGAAGGCGGGCATCAGTGCGGCGGCGTTCGCCCGCCAGCCCGCAAGGTGAACACGCTCCCTTAAACCGAGGGTGTCGATCTGCGTTTGCAGTTCATCGCGGAGTATCCCATCGCCTATGATTACATAATGGGCGAGTGGGTTTTCCCCGACCAGCGATCCAAAGGCAGTAACCGCATGGTCAAGCCCCTTTTGTTCAATCAGACGGCAGACCGAACCAAAGACGAACGCTTCCGGGGGAATTCCCAATTCGCGGCGGAAAATTCCCCGTATACGGGGGGATTCATCGGTGGGATCAAAGCCATAGTGAATCGTGTGTGTTTTGCGTGGCGGGGCAAACTCAACCTTCACCATAAACTGCCGCACCGCTTCGCTAATGGCAATGCCCGCCGTCACCCGCTGCCAAAGGTACGCCTGAATCAGGCGTATCGCCAGACGGCGACGGAATGGATCGTCGTTATGCCCCGACCAATAAATCCGTTTCACCTTCGCCCGCCGTGCCGCAATCACCCCGTGCCAATCGGCGTGAATCAGATGGGTGTGAACAGCACTCGGCTGTATATCACGGATCAACGCCGTCAAATCACGGATCAGCGGGAAATCAACATCCTTCTGAATCACGCGCTGGATGGTAGGGACGCCGCGCCCGGTCATCTCCTCCACATAAGCATCCATTGGCTTATCTGGCTCAACAAGGATCACCAAGTGCGGGTCAACCCCCGCCTGCCTGAGCGCTGGAAGAAGCGTCAGAAGGTGGTTTTCCGTGCCAGCAACCCCGGTCATTTTCGCAATATGGAGAATCATGCCAGTGTCAGCCGCTGCTGAAACCATGCCAATGTCCGTCCTAACCCCTCTGCCAACCCAACCTGTGGTTCATAGCCAAGCCGATCCCCGGCACGGCGAATATCAGCACAGGAATGTTTGATGTCGCCGGGGCGCTCTGCGGCAAAAATAGGCGTGATCGCCGTCCCCAACAAGCCGTTCAGGTGGGCAATCAGATCAAGCAGGCTGATCGGTGATCCGCCAGCAAGGTTATACGCCGCGCCCGCCGCGCTTGGCTCGGCATGGCACGCTCGCAGGTTGCCCGCCACAATATCAGCAACATGAACAAAATCGCGGGTTTGTGTCCCATCCCCATAGATCGTCGGGCGTTCGCCACGCAGCATAGCGCGGATAAAAAGCGGGATCACCGCCGCATACGGGGAATCGGGGTCTTGCCGTTCGCCAAAGACATTGAAATAGCGTAAGGCGACGGTTTCTAAGCCATAGACGGCGGTGAACGTCCGACAATAGTATTCGCCCGCCAGTTTTGCCGCCGCGTAAGGGGAGAGCGTCTGAGGAAGCATCGTCTCCATCTTGTAGTCGCCCGGGAGATCGCCGTACACCGCAGAAGACGAGGCATAGATAAGCCGCTTGACGCCGGCATCCCGTGCGGCAATCAGGATATTCAAGGTACCAGTGGCGCACACCTCATGCGTTTCGAGCGGGTCCGCCACAGAACGGGGAACGGAAGGGAGCGCTGCCTGATGAAGGACGTAATCAACGCCCGCCATCACCTCGCGCACCAGCGCCGCATCGGTGATGCTCCCCTCGTGAATGGTCAGATCGCCCCCAATCTCCCGCAGCAGTGCCAAATGATCGCGCTTGCCCGTGCTGAAGTTATCGAGGATGCGCACGCGCTCCCCCCGCCGAAGCAGCGTTTCGGCAAGGTGCGAGCCAATGAACCCCGCCCCACCCGTGATCAGGTAAACAGTCACACGCCCCCCTTCTCATGATGTTGCGCCGCGAATTCCTTTCGCCGCTGCTGAACGCGGACGTATTCCAAAATGAGGAAACACCCCCCCGCCGCGATCACGATTCCCGCTCCAACAATCAGGGCAGGTTCTAAGGGTACCTGGCTGATGATCAATGCTCCACAGCCCAAAAGAGCGCCCGCCACATAGATGGTGATCACCGCCACGCGGGGATGCAACCCCATTGCCACAAGACGATGGCTGGTGTGATCTTTCCCCCCTTGCGCCGGAGAACGTCCCTCTCGCAGGCGGGTGAAAGTGACCAGAGTCGTATCGAAAATGGGCATCCCCAACACAAGGACGGGAATCATCCACGAGGCAAGGGTCACTTGCGTTTGAAAGCGGAGTTTGATCCCCAAAACGGCGAGAAGAAAGCCGATTACCAGAGCGCCCATATCGCCCATGAAGGTGCGTGCCGGGTTGAAATTATAGACAAGGAAGCCAAGCAGCGCCCCGCACAGCGCCGCCGAAAGCGTGCTGACCAACTCTTGCCCTTGCGAAGACGCCAAAATGAATAAGAAAAAGGCGGCAATGGCGCTGACACCCGCCGCCAAGCCATCCATGTTGTCCATTAGGTTGACCGCATTGATGATCCCTACAAACCACAACAGGGTGAGGGGAATATCCAAAAACCATATCCCAAACAGATCGACCCGAATCCCCGCCGCCATGACGCCGAACGCAGCTACCGCCGAGGCAAGGTATTTCTGGCTTGGTTTCAGTTCATAGCGGTCATCCCAGAAGCCGACGACGGCGAGGAAGGTCGCCCCTAGTAAGATCGCCCCTAATTCCATCAGATGTTTGGGGAGCGGGATAAAAACGACCAACGTGATCAAAAAGGCGAGGTAGATCGCCAGCCCACCCATCAGTGGAATCGGCTTGCGGTGGACTTTGCGAGCGTTCGGTTTATCAACCATCCCAATACGCAGGGCAAGCCGCCGTGTCAGCGGCGTCAACCCCACAGAGGCAGCGATTCCCACCGCAAAGATAGGCATGTAATCAGGCACGGGCAATCCTCAGACAGACATACTTAGTGGGTAAGTATAGCGCGGCACAAGCCTGGCGTGAAGGTGCGGTGTCTTTGATATCAAAAGCGGACGATAGTCCGCTTCTCATCTGACACTCATCTTTCTTCGGTAAGGGAAGGGGAAGGTTGCCTCATCTGTCTTACCGTAAACGGACTACAGTCCACTTTGGTGAACAGAAGCACCCATACAATACAGAGGAGCAGTCCAATCATGGCAACCTATACCTTTGAGAGCGGTCACACCCGTGCCAATTTCAGCGTCCGCCACATGATGATCACGAATGTACGCGGACAGTTCGAGGATGTCACCGGAACGCTTGAATTTGATGCGGAAAATCCCGCCAACAGCCGTGTTGAGGCGCAGATTCACGCTAATAGCATCAACACCGGCAGCGACCAGCGCGACGGGCATTTGCGCAGCCCTGACTTTTTCGATGTGGCAAACTACCCTGTGATCACCTTCAAAAGCACGCGGGTTGAACCGACAGGAAAAGACTCAGCAAAGATTCATGGGGAGTTGACCATTCGGGCAAAGACTCTCCCCGTCGTCCTCGATGCCGAATTCCTCGGTGAGACAATCAATCCCTTTGGGGGTGATAAGCGGCTTGGCTTCACTGGAAAGACGAAAATCAACCGTGAGGACTACGGGCTGACATGGAATGTGGCCTTGGAAACGGGCGGTTGGTTGGTGGGCAAAGAGATCACCATTGAACTCGATGTCGAGGTCATGCCCATCACCCAAGAGGCACTAGCGACGGCGTAAGGATTGGGGCGGGACGGGACGGGCGATCCCGTGTGGTCGCCCGCCGCTAAAGCAGCGGGCTGAAAGCAACCGCCCCTTCGGGGCTTGAAAACCCTAACCCCACCCCGTACACAGGGAAAGGCAAGACATTCTGGGAGTCAAGGGGTGAGGGGGAAGCCCCCTCAAAGACATGATTCCCCCTTCTCCCACAGGCAGAAGGGGGTTAAAGGGGATGAGGGCTGTCTCTTTCTATGGTTGCCTTCTGGATCGACGACTAGCTCCCTCCCCCACCCCGCAAAGAGGCGACGAGGGGGAAAACGCCTTTTGCGAAGCGGAGAAGCCAACAGACGTTTGCCAAGAAGCTCATACCTCACAGCCGAATTTACGGATAGGCGCTTAGTCGCCGCGCAGGGTGGTGAAGGGATTGGCAAAGAAACGCAAGACATCCACCCCGCCATTTTCACCGGGAAGGGCAATCACCCAATGGAGTTTGCCATCCTTCAATTCATAACCCGGGAGGTCAATCAGGACATTTGAAGTGTTGTCGGCATCGACCACCTGAATGTTGTACTTTTGCGCTGGACCAGATGCCGAGCCAATATCCTCGTAGGCAAGGGGATCAATAACGGTATTGCCACTCTCCAAAACGACGATTTTATTCCCTTTGGGCAAGGCATGGATCACATTTAGCCCAGAACGCCCAGCGGGGACAATCGGATCGCCCCAATAGGCATTGATCCGTAAGCGATCTTCTTCCGTTCGCCCATCGAGCTTGCCCATGATCACGAAGTTGGCGGCAACCCCACCGGGAACGGCGATGAACGTTTCATAAATCGGTTTGCTATCAGCGGCAGCGCCATGTTCGCGCAGCGCCACACTATAGCGCTTGCCAGCAATGCTATACAGATCGCTGAAATTCTTGAATTCAACATTCTCGAACTGGAGTTCCCCGTTTAGATAGATATCGATGGGCGGCGTATTCGGGGAGGCATTGATCGCCCCGGCAAAGAGAACACCATCCACGATGCGCACCAACGACGCGCCGTTCTTATCTGCCACCAGGATATAGGTGTAGATCATCTCTTTGACGATCCCAATCGTCCCGAAATCGTAAAGGGTTTCGCCTTTGGCATTGACGGCTAAGGCATAGACACCCTCATCTGCCGGAAGGCTTCGCAGTGTGCCAAATTCGACGCCCTTTGTGACCGGTGATCCGCCAGCGGTGAGATCAACAGGGGTATTTTCGTCAATGGTGTTCACCAATTGGATCAGCGCCTTACCGGTAGGGGGTGTTTCTGTGGTCTGGTACATGCCCACCCCAAAATTCTGCCCCGGCACGCCTTGAGCTACGACGGTATTCACTGAATCGGCAGCGATGGTGACTGTTGCGCTAAAAAGGGGTTTCGCCGTCTCTGGGTCATCATCAAGGCGAATATCAACCTGATACTCCCCCTCGTCGGCGTTCACATAGTTTGAATATGTGCCATATGCCATACTGTCGAAAAAAAGCGACCCGTCAATATACACATCAACACGCGGCGCTTGTGCCGAGGCATGAACTACGCGCACCCGTCCCGCTCCGGCAGCACGAGCCGGCGTTTGGGCAGCACCAATAAAGGTGAGCGCCAAGATAAGGATGAGGGTCACTAACGTGCGGCGAGGTGGAAAATGAGTGATCACGACGAAACCTCCTTTGCAATCGGAACATATACTTACAATTGTAGGGATTCTGGGTCAATGGGCAACTGATCTCAACTCGGCGTGCTATCCCCACTAGCCTAGTTATGGCAAGGCTTTCCCCCTTTCACCCTGAAAAAATTCTCCTGCCGCGCTATACTGATCAGCGTAAAGATCGCCATTATTTTGCGCGTACACCTTACGCCACAGGAGAACACTGGATGTCGTCTGCCCTCCCTCCCTTTACGAACGAACCCCTTACAGATTTTTCCGTAGAGAGCAACCGCACCGCCTTCCGCGAGGCGCTGGAACTCGTCCGCTCCCAGCTTGGGACGCATTATCCCCTCGTCATTGGTGACGAGCGGATTGAGACGAAGGACACCCTTCCTTCGATCAATCCCGCCCGCCCGAAGGAAGTCGTCGGGGTTATGGCGGAAGCGACGAAAGCCGATGCCGCCCGTGCTATTGAGATCGCTCATGAAGCGTTTTTGAAGTGGCAGCATGTGGATGCCCACGAACGCGCCCGCTATTTGCTCCGGGCTGCGGCTGAGATGCGCAAACGGAAGCATGAATTCAGCGCGTGGATGGTCTTTGAGATTGGCAAAAGTTGGGCGGAAGCCGATGCCGACACCGCCGAGGCGATTGATTTCATGGACTATTACGCCCGCCAAGCCATCCGCCTGACCACTGCCAGCGAACAGCTTGTCCAAGCGCCGGGTGAACAGTTGGCATTACAGTACATTGGGTTGGGTGTTTGTGCGGTGATCCCTCCATGGAACTTCCCCAATGCAATCATGGCGGGGATGACCAGCGCGGCTATTGTCTCTGGGAACAGTGTTGTTCTCAAGCCCGCCGGAATCACACCGATCATTGCCTACAAATTATGCGAACTGTTCTGGAAACAGGGCTTACCGCCCGGCGTCTTGAACTTTGTTCCCGGTCCCGGTGCAGAGATCGGGGATACGATGGTCGATCATCCTAAGACGCGCTTCATTGCCTTCACCGGCAGCAAAGAGGTCGGGATGCGTATTTTTGAACGCGCCGCACGAGTTCATCCGGGGCAGCTTTGGCTAAAACGGACGATCTTGGAGATGGGCGGGAAAGATGCGGTGATTGTTGATGAAACGGCTGACTTGAACGCTGCGGCGGAAGGCATTGTTGCCAGCGCCTTCGGCTTTCAGGGGCAAAAATGCTCTGCTGGTTCGCGGGCGATCATCGTTAAGAGCGTCTATGAAACGGTTGCCAAGCGTGTTGTTGAGCGGACGAAAAAACTTCGGCAAGACGCTCCCGATAAAGGCGCAGACGTTCACCAAGGACCGGTCTCTGACGAGCGGGCGTTTAAGAAGATCATGAAGTACATCGAGATCGGCGCACAGGAGGGAACACTTCTGTGTGGCGGAAAGGTGAAAGAAACGCCGGATGATGGGTACTTCATTGAGCCTACCATCTTTGGCGATGTCCCCGGCGATGCCCGCATTGCACAGGAGGAAATTTTTGGTCCCGTCTTGGCGCTGATTCCAGTGGCAGATTTTGATGAGGCGCTGGCAGTTGCCAACAGCACCGAATTCGGCTTGACAGGCGCAGTCTACAGCCAAAACCGCGAACGGCTTGAACGGGCGCGGCGCGAATACCACGTAGGGAATTTGTATTTCAACCGGAAATGCACCGGTGCGCTGGTTGGGGTGAATCCCTTC
This sequence comes from Anaerolineales bacterium, assembly GCA_015075625.1. Taxonomy (NCBI): domain Bacteria; kingdom Bacillati; phylum Chloroflexota; class Anaerolineae; order Anaerolineales; species Anaerolineales bacterium. The sequence goes on from JABTTZ010000001.1 coordinate 1,867,015, forward strand.
GGCGGGTTCAATATGTCAGGGACGGATAGCAAGGCGGGCGGACCGGATTACCTGCTGCTGTTCACACAGGCAAAATCAATTGCCGAGAAATTGTAGAGCATTGATACCTCATCCCCTTTTCTTCGTATAGTGTTCTATACACTGCAAAGGGGATGGGATTCCGAGGCAGTTTAGGGCCCCCACAGGATGTGTGTTGGGTGGGTGCCGTTGAGGAATGAGGCATCGAGACGTATGGGACGATTGCTGACGATTCATCCTTGCCCAGTGTGCAACTACCATATTGAGGATGTACTCCACGAGGGGGGGAGTGGGATTGATACCTCCTTGCTCCGTAATCACTATGTGTTAGGGGTCTGTCAAACGTGCCACGAGGTCGTTTCGCTGCTGATCCCAAACACAGCCGAGGAGACGCTCGATGCTTTGAAAACGGCGCGGTACGCCCTCACCCAGATGGAAGCCGATGCGGTCATTGGCGATCTTCAAGCGCGGGATATGCTCCCGTTTTTCCGGCAAGCACTGGATACCTTTGATGAAAATGTCCCTCTCGCTGAGACAAGCTGCACAAACTGCGGAAGCACAGCGGTGAGGGTGTTGATTCTGGAAGGGACGGGCTTAGCTGGCAAAAGCGATGAAACATGGATCACCTGCCCTCGTTGTGATGAGGGGCGCTTGTTTGTGGAAGTAACCGGACGGTGGGATTAGGAAGGTAGTGACTATGCAGGCAGCTTCTCAGGCAGTTGTCATTGGTGGGAGTATGGCGGGTCTGTTCACGGCGCGTGTTCTCAGCGATCACTTCGCCCGCGTCATCGTGATCGAACGCGATTCGTTCCCTGATACCGCTGAGTTTCGGAATGGCGTCCCGCAAGCACGGCACGTTCATGCCCTTCTTGCGCGTGGGCAGCGCATTATGGAAGATATGTTCCCCGGACTTGCCGAGGATTTCAAAGAGATCGGCGCTCCGCGCATTGAGTGGGGAACGGATACGGCATTTCTGACGCCCGGGGGGTGGGTCAAGCGCTTTGCCACCGGCTACCAAACAAACCTCATCTCGCGCATTGCCTTAGAACACCTCATCCGCAAGCGACTGGCGCTGCGCCGAAACGTTGAATTCCTGCCCGAAACAGACGTGCTTGACCTCATCGCCAGCGAGGATAAGGGGACGGTAGTGGGCGTGAATGTCCAATCGCGGCGCGATAAAAGCGAGGCGGGGCATTACCCAATCATGGGCGATATGGTTGTGGACGCCAGCGGACGGAATTCCAAAGCCCCGGAGTGGTTGACCGCCCTCGGCTATGATGCGCCGTCAGTGTCCACCGTCTATGCCTACATTGGCTATGCTACGCGCTGGTATGAAGCGCCGGCTGGGAAACACGATTGGAAAGTTCTGTTCATCAACGCCCGCCCCGAACAAGGCTTGAAGCGCGGGGCAGGCATCTTCGAGGTGGAAGGCGGACAGTGGGTGGCAACGCTTGGCGGGCTGAATCGCGATTATCCCCCAACGGACGAGGCGGGCTTTTTGGCGTATGCCAAGACGGTTGCCACACCCGCCTTCTATGAGGCGATCAAAGACGCCAAACCCATTTCTCCCATCTATGGCTACCGCTATGATGGAAACCGGCTGCGCCATTACGAAAAAATGACCCGCCGCCCAGAAAACTTCCTCGTCATTGGCGATGCGGTGTGTGGCTTTAATCCACTCTATGGACAGGGGATGACTGTTGCCGCGCTGGAAGCGCTGCGCCTCGGTGAATTGATCACCGCGCACAAGATGAGGAGCGGATCGTTGAAGGGGTTGGCGGGCAGCTTTCAAAAAGCGCTGGCGGGGGCAGTGCGCAACCCCTGGCTGATGGCGACAGGGGAGGACATGCGCTATCCAGAGACCGAAGGTCCGAAGCCAAACGCTTTTTCTCGCCTCGTCCAGCGGTATATCAATCAGGTGAATCGGGCAATGCCCAACGACGAACAACTCTCCTTAGCATTCATCGAGACCTCGAACCTTACCCGTCCTCCCACTGGCTTGCTTTCCCCTCGCTTGGTGCTGCGTGTTTTGGGGCATATGGTTAGAGGAAAAAAGGCGAGTGCTACTGAGCAAAACGCCATTCCCATTCGTCCGGTTGGTGCTGTTCAAGGCTAGAAATCCGCACTAAAGAATAAGGGCAGAATAAAGGCTTGGTATGTTCGCTAAAACAACCTTTCAAACCCAGTTTGCTTATCACTGGCATACCGTTCGTCACCTGATGGACTTCGCGGCAAAGCTCCCCGACGCCGAATACCGTGAAGATGCTGGTTACGGGCATGGCTCGATCCACAGCATCTTGTTTCACATTCTCCGTGCCGATGAGGGCTGGCGGCGGGCATTAGAGACAGGATCGCGCCAAGAGCCGCTGACACCCGAACTATACCCCGATCTTGCCGCGCTCCGCGAGGGGTATGCCCGTGAACAAGCGGCGTGGGACTCCTACCTGAACGGATTGAGCGTGGCGCACATTGAGGGAAAAATAACCCTCACTTCGCCACGTGGCGAGGCAACCTATGATCTAGCACGTATCCTTCAGCATCTTATCATTCATGGGATGCAGCATCACTCAGAGATTGCTGCTTTGCTGACCCGTAAAGGACATTCACCAGGAAATCTTGATTTTCTGTTTTTCACGGGCTAGATATGGGCTACCTGAAGTAGATGCTGTACGCAAGCCTTGAGCCTTGTTATAATCACGCATTTGTGTTCGGGGCAATTTTCACAAGCCGTTTGAGGATCGTTATCATCACGTGAGAATCATCCCTTTGAACTTATGTGGTCTTATCAGACATCGCCCTAACTGGTGCTATGCCGTATAGCAACGCATCATAAGGGGGGGCGACTATAGACAGTAAGGGCGTGCTGCGTTTATGTGGCTGCTGACGATTCTTCTCGTTGTCATCTATTTTCCTGTGTTCGCGTTGTTGGTCATCTACGGCGCGAACCTCTATATCTTGATTCTGATCACCTTCTGGCGGCGAAAGCGTCTAGATGCTACCCCCTCAGAGGTGACGCCGTTTGTCACCGTACAAGTCCCGCTCTATAACGAGCAGCACGTCAGTGAACGGGTTATTGATGCGGTTGCCCACCTAGATTACCCTTTGGATTGCCTCCAAATTCAAATCTTGGACGATTCCACCGACGAAACGCGGGACATTGTGGCGGCACGGGTCGGCTATTGGCAAGCGCAGGGGCTAGACATTGAGCATTGCCATCGGGTAGATCGCAGCGGGTACAAAGCGGGGGCGTTGGCAAAGGCATTCCCCACCGCCAGGGGTGAATACATTGCCATTTTTGACGCCGATTTTCTTCCTCATGCGAATTTCCTGCGGGAGACAATACCCTTTCTTCAGCATGACCCCCACGCCGCCTTCATCCAATCGCGGTGGGAGCATCTCAACCTAACCGCCTCATGGCTAACGCGCCTACAAGGGGTTGCCCTTGACAGCCATTTCATGATAGAGCAGTACGCCCGCTCACGGGGGGGGTTTGCCTTCGGGTTTAATGGGACGGCGGGGGTTTGGCGGCGCACGGCAATCATAGATGCTGGTGGGTGGCGAGACAGCACCCTAACGGAAGACCTCGATCTGACGTACCGCGCATGGCTGCACGGCTGGCACGGGTTGTATCGCCAAGATGTTACCGCCCCGGCAGAACTACCACCGACGATGACCGGCTTCCGTCGCCAACAAGCCCGCTGGCAGCGAGGCAGCATTGAAGTAGCGCGAATGCTTCTTCCCGATATTTGGCGGAGCGGCTATCCGCTGCTCGCCAAGATTGAGGCGACGATCCACCTCTTGGGTCCGTTGGTGACGCCGCTCATGGCGTTCTTGCTCATCTCCTACCCGTTTCTGCTTCTTCTGGGGCGGCTGATCCCGGGCTTTGTCATTCCCCCCAACAGCCTTGATTTCTTGGGTCCGATCACCCTTGCCCCGCCGCTTTTTTTCATCACCAGCCAAATCCTTGCCAGACGTTCTACCCTGAACGCCGTTGTGGGGGTGGTGCTTTGCCAAATTATTGGCGCGGGCATGGCGATGAACACCCTGCGGGCGGTCATAAAAGCCCTTCTTGGACAGCATGGCGAATTCCTTCGCACGCCGAAATTTGGCGATAAAAAGGAGACCGTATGGCAAAGCAAGTACCATGTCCGCGCCGATCCCGGGATTGCCCTTGATATTGTTTGGGGCTTTTTTGCCCTTCTTGCCGCAATTTTGGGGCTGATTCATGGGCATAACTTTGTGACGCTGTATGGATTCGTCTCGTGCTTGGGCAGTTGGTGGGTGGCTGGTTGGACGATCCTACCCGACATTCGAGCGGCGTTTCGGGCGAAACGTTTGGCAGTAGCGTAACGTACTAAAAGCAAAAAGGACGTGCCATGAGCGATATTGACCATGAAGCCATCCGCCGGCGGGTGGAAAAGCGGATGAAACAGCGCCAAGAGTTCTTCATCCATTTCGCCATCTACATTGCCATCAACCTGGTTCTGTGGGTGGTTTACCTTTTCAACCTTGTCGATCCCTTCACCATGTTCGACATTAACGAATTTCGCTTTCCCTACCCGCTGTTAGTTATGATTGCCTGGGGCATTGGTCTCCTCAGCCATGGTTTGGATACCTATTTCAAAACAAGCGATAGGCTGGTAAACCGCCGTGAGGATGCTATCCAGCGTGAGATTGAGCGCGAACGCGCCCGTCTTGGCTTAGCCCCCGCTGAATTTCAAAAATCAAAACGTCGCGCCCGCCTCGGTGAAGATGGCGAGCTTGTCTACGATGATGAGCGCGATCCAGTCGATGACGACAACGCTGTACCAGCCCGAACACAACGCTCAGAACGCTAGAGTTCACCATACCCTACGATCACCGATGACGCGCCGCTCGCTCTCTTGACTGCCTTCGTCCGCGCTTGCCAGCGCTCTTTCCGAAAGACCCTACTTGGCGCACCTTTAACGCTCGTTTAGAGGCGCATTTTCCGGCGCGTATGGCGGTGTGGCTTGATGCAGCTCAGGCGGGGGTGATTGCCCTTGAGCGCACGCATGGCGGCGAAGTAATCCTCATCTTAGCAAATGTTACCGAGGCGGAAGTGACCCTTGATGGACGCTACTTGCCGCCCATCAACCCGCGTGGGGTGTACACCGACCCGCTCAGTGGTGAAAGCCTCCGTCCAGGGACGATCACCCTGAACGCTTATGGGATGGTCTGGTTGCAATACCCCTAAAGATCACTTGCCTTCAAACAAGGTAATTCTAGTACAAAGAAAAAATCGGTTGGCGAATAAGGGAAAAGTAGCGAACTTCCCCTTTCAGATCGATCCTTATGCCCCTTCCGTCTATAATCTTTCCCACGAACGACAACGGAGAGTCCTCTTGTCCACAAATGCTATTTTGGATGGGCTGAACGATGCCCAACGTGCCGCTGTCTCCACACCGGCGGGGGCAACCCTGGTTGTTGCCGGACCCGGCAGCGGCAAAACTCGCGTCCTGACACGGCGGGTTGCCTATCTGATCACCGAGATGGGCGTTTACCCCGAAGAAATCATGGCAGTGACGTTTACGAATAAAGCCGCCGGGGAAATGCGCGTGCGCATCGAAAAGATTTTAGGGCGAACGATGCGCGGGCTTGCCGTTGGGACATTTCACGCCCTGTGCGCCCGCATCTTGCGCCGCGAGGCAGCCCATATTGCCCTGCGCCCCGACTTTTTAATTTATGACACCGAGGATCAACTTGCCACGATGAAGGTGGCAATTGAAGACCTCAATCTCGACTCGGATAAATTCAAACCACGCAGCATTCTAAGCGCCGTCTCTGCAGCAAAAAACGAACTGATCACGCCCGATACCTATCCAGACACCAGTCAGGGGGATCGCCTTGTCGCTAAGCTCTACCGTCGCTACGATGAGATTCTGCGGGCGTCCAACGCGCTGGACTTCGACGATCTTCTCATGCTGACGGTGTTTCTCTTTCGACGAGCGCCGGCTGTGATTGCGGATTATCGATCCCTGTATAAACATATCCTTGTCGATGAATTTCAGGATACAAACGCCGCACAATATGCTTTACTGAGGCTTTTGGAGGGGGATACCGAACCCCAAAATAGCCTTTTTTGTGTGGGCGACCCCGACCAGAGCATCTATGCTTTTCGCGGGGCAGACTATCGGAATGTGACGCGCTTTCAAGCCGATCATCCCCATGTGCGGGTGATTCTTTTGGAGGAAAATTACCGCTCGCATCAGGCGATCCTTGATGCGGCGATGGCGATCATTGACCGCAACCCGAACCGCATCAAGAAAAACCTGACCACCCCGCGCACCGACAGCCGTCCAATCATGGCGAAACAACTCAGCGATGACCGTGACGAGGCGGATTATGTGGCATGGACGATCCGCGAATACCAACGGATGGGTCACCCCCTGCGGGATTGCGCCATTATGTACCGCACGAACGCGCAATCCCGCACCCTTGAAGAATCGTTCCGCCGTCTCAAACTTCCCTACCGGCTGATTGGGGGCGTGCGGTTTTATGGGCGTAAGGAAGTCAAAGATGTCCTTGCTTACCTCCGTCTGATTGTGAATCCCGATGATTCGATCAGCCTGAAGCGGATTATCAATATCCCCCGTCGGGGGATTGGGGCGACAACGATCAGCCAGTTGGAAGGGTATGCGGGGGCGCGGGGGATGAGCGTCTATGCCGCGCTCTTAGCGCTTCCCCATGCCGCTGATTCGCCGTTTAACAGCAAGGCAAAGAAACTGCTTGGCGAATTCACGGAGATGATTGAACGTTGGCGCAGCATGGTGGCGACAACCAGCGTCAGCGATCTGGTGCGGGATATTCTGGAAACGACGCACTACATCGATTCGATCAACGATGGCTCGGAAGAAGGGAAAGACCGCGCCCAAAACGTCCAAGAGCTTTACAACGCGACGAAAGAAGCAGGCGAGATCACGCTCTCCCAATATTTGCAGGATGTCTCCCTTGTTGCCGATGTCGATAATTACGACGAGGATGCCGAAGGGGTCGTCTTGCTGACGTTGCACAGCGCCAAAGGGTTAGAATTTCCCATCGTTTTCATTGTGGGGTTGGAAGATGGTGTCTTGCCCCACCAAAATAGTTCCGACGATCCTGAAAAACTGTCCGAAGAACGCCGCCTTCTCTATGTGGGCATCACCCGTGCCGAGGAACACCTCCACCTGACATGGAAGCGCCGCCGTGCCGGATATGGTGGGTCGCCGGGGGAGTTTGCCATTCCTTCGCGGTTTTTGGCAGATTTGCCAGAACGCCTCGTCACTGGATCGCCCCTGCCCGGGAGTGCCGCTCGTGAGGTAGAACGCCGTCGCGCTGAACTGTGGACGCCCTCCCCCGCACCTGTCCACCGCCCGCCAACGCCGCGCCCGCAATCGAATGTCCAATCCTTCTATAAATCAGGGCAGCGGGTGCGCCATGAACGCTTTGGCGATGGGACGATTTTAGGGAGCGTTGTTCGCGGCGAGGAGGAAGAAATTACGGTGAAGTTTGATCGCGTGGGGATTAAGCGCCTCGCCGCCTCCGTCGCCCCGCTGACGCTTTTGGAGGAATAAAAGCACTGTAATGCCTGTCCGGTAACTAAGGTCTGTTGTGCGCCCGCCGCTAAAGCAGCGGGCTAGAAGTAACCACCCCTTCGGGGCTTGGAAATCAAAAAGCCGTACCGTGCCTTCCGTTTTAAGCCCCAACGGGGTGATCATGCCTAGCGCGTGAGCTTCAGCCCTGCGCCCCTGTAAGGGCGACCCCTGGGGTGTCCGTGTGCGCCCGCCGCTAAAGCAGTGGGCTAGAAGTAACCACCCCTCGGGGCTTAAAAGGCAAAAGACGCCGTTCGTCTTTCCCCCTTTCCCTGTCTACGGGAAAAGGCGATTGCTGCGCAGTAACCGGGGGGGATAGGGGTTCTGACCCAAAACCGTCAACACAGTCTAGCTGCGGACACGCCTTGTAATACCCGCTGAGGCATTGAAACCAAGTCTCAAAATAAGATTGTGACAAACGATACTATGTCTTAGTTACGACACTCTAACGAAAATGGCTGTAGAATCATTCTAAGGAGGATCGGATGATTCACACACTCGAAACAAAACATGAAGTCATTAGCACGACCTCATCTGAGGTTGTAAGCTGCTGTGAACCGAAGCGCGTTCCCCTCCATGAGGAGCAGGGGTTTTTCGCCAAACGTGAAGTGATCATGGTTATTCTTACCGCCCTCGGGTTGGGCGGGAGTATCGTCTTGGGCTGGGTGGGGGCGTCGCCCACCCTTGTGGGGATTGCTTTACTGGTCGCCTATGTCAATGGTGGCTATATGGGGTTGGTAGAGGGATGGGCAAGCCTGCGCAAGAGGCAGATCAACGTTGATGTCCTGATGATCTTGGCGGCATTTGGGGCAGCACTTGTCAATCAGGCACAGGAAGGGGCGCTGTTACTCTTTCTGTTCTTATTGAGCAATGTGTTGCAGCACTATGCGATGGAACGCAGCCGCAACGCCATACGCGCCCTGATGAAACTGCGCCCGAATGAAGCCTCCGTGCGGCGCGATGGGGAGATCGTTGTTGCCCCAGTGGAATCCCTTCAGATTGGTGAAATTGTCGTGATTCGCCCTGGCGAACGCCTGCCTGTCGATGGTGAGGTGATCGAAGGAATGAGTGCCGTTGATCAAGCCTCGATCACCGGGGAATCGATGCCCGTGACGAAAGGGCTAGGCGACACGGTATTTGCCGGCACGGTGAATGGCGCTGGCGGGTTGGAAGTGCGGACGACGCGCACCGTATCGGATACCACGCTTGCCCGAATCATTAAGATGGTGGAGGAAGCCCAAGATCAACGCGCCCCAACGCAGCGATTTATGGCAGCTTTCGAGCAAACCTATGCCAAGATCGTGATCCTCGTTGTTGCGCTCTACATTATCCTTCCGCCGTTGGTGTTGGGTGTAGCCTTCAGCGGGAATTTTTACCGAGCGATGGTGCTGCTGACGGCGCTTTCACCCTGTGCGCTGATCATTAGCACGCCCGCCGCGATTCTCGCGGCGATTGCCCATGCCGCCCGCCGAGGGGTGTTGTTCAAAGGCGGCGCCTACCTTGAGATGATGGCAACCTTGAAGGTGGTTGCTTTTGATAAGACGGGGACGATTACAGCCGGACGCCCTGTGGTGACGGACGTAGTGCCCTTTGGGGAGACAGATCGCCACAGCCTTCTGGCGCTGACCGCCGCCCTCGAAGCACGGTCTGAGCATCCCATTGCCCTAGCGATCTTGACACAGGCAAAAATAGATGGAATCACCCTCCCCGAACCAACCGCATTTGAGGCGATCTTGGGACGCGGGGTTTCCGGGCTGATTGATGGTGTGTTGGTGCGCGTTGGCACAATGCGCCTGATGGCAGAGAGCAGGCTAACTGTCCCGCCAGAGATTGCCGCCCTTCGCGAACGTTTTGAGGCAGCCGGAAAAACGGTAGTGATTGCCCACCACGAGAAGGCTGGTTGGCTAGGGGTGATTGCCGTTGCCGATGAGCCGCGCCCAAACGCGAAGGCAGTGATTGCCCGTTTGCGCCGCGAGGGAATCAAGCGGATCGTCATGTTGACCGGGGATAACGCCCGTGCCGCCGCCGAGATCGCCACCCAGGTGGGGGTGGATGACGTTCGCGCTGATCTCTTGCCGGGCGAAAAGCTGACGATTATTCGTGAGCTTCAAGGGCAATATGGCAAGGTGGCGATGATTGGGGATGGGGTGAATGATGCTCCGGCGCTGGCTGCGGCAACGATTGGCATGGCGATGGGCGCAGCGGGGACGGACGTTGCCTTAGAGACGGCGGATGTCGTCCTCATGGCGGACGATCTGAACGGGATTGCCGATGTTATAGCGCTCAGCCACCGGACGCGCCGCGTGATGATCCAGAACATCAGCTTTGCCTTAGGGGTGATTGTCGTTTTGGTCATTGGGACGTTGGGCTTCAATTTGCCGCTTCCGCTTGGTGTCATTGGGCATGAGGGCAGCACGCTGATCGTCGTCCTGAATTCGCTGAAATTGCTGAGCATAAGGCGGCAAAGCTGAGTGTAAGCGTGCCGCCTGATTTCAAGCCGTACCGCACAGCGATCACAAGACACCGGTCAATTCCAGCAAATAAAGCGTGATCTCAACGAGATGATCCCGAAACGGGGGGGTGATTGCCGGCGCACTCTCCCCCCGATAGAGGATCACCCGATGGAGTCGTGGGCGCAGCACATCCCCCCAATCAAAATCGATCTGGACAATATCGGCGGCGCGATAGGCAACATATTGGGCATCATCACTGCCTAGCCGCCACCCCACCCCCCCCGCCGCTGTAGGCTGGCTGACAAGGCTGTGAAAGGGGTATTTTTTCAGGATCGCTTGCAATGCCTCACCATGCTCAGGGCTGGCGGTGTAGTAACGGTGGCGTATTCGAGCAGCGTCCACATCAGCAAGGATGCGTTGAACAGCGCTGGAGGCATCTGCCCCCAATGTGGCAAGGTGACGATCTAGCCGCCCTTCGTCAAGGTCGTAAAGACGAGCGATGTCGGCGGGGGCAAGCCCCATATCTTCGGCAATCTGTGCCTTCACCAAATCACTATTCATACTGATTGATCATCCTTTCCCCCGCGTCCGTACCCACTGCAAAGCAAGGTCGGCAAGGGCGTAACGCTCCTTCTCGCTTAACTTTGCCCGCAACAACATATCGGGGCGCTGCTCCCACGTCCGCCGGAGCGCATCCGCCCGCCGCCATGCCATAATTGCCCGATGATCACCGCCCTGTAAAACCGCCGGAACGGTTAGCCCACGAAAGTCCACTGGGCGGGTGTAGTGAGCATATTCTAACAACCCCGTTGCATGGGAGTCTTGAGCGGCGGCGTTGGCATCGCCCAAAACTCCGGGAATATGCCGCGCAAGGGCATCGATCATGATCATGGCGGGAAGTTCCCCTCCGGTCAAGACGAAATCGCCAATGCTGATCTCATCGGTAATCACCAGGTCTCGAACGCGCTCATCAACCCCTTCGTACCGCCCACAGAGAATCACAAGGCGCGGATACTGTGCCAGTTCTGCCGCCAGCGCTTGGTTAAAGACGCGCCCTTTGGGCGTGGTCAGAATGACCGGAACCCCCGCCGCCCCATCAAGAATGTGTTCTACAGCGTGAACAATCGGATCAACACGCATGACCATCCCCCCGCCGCCGCCATAGGGGGGTTCGTCGGTGACATGGTGTTTATCTGTGGTGTAATCGCGGATGTTATGCAGGCGCACATCGAGAAGGTTCGCCGCTTGCGCCCGTTTGAGAATGCTCTCCGTGAGCGGACCCTCGAACATTGCCGGAAAAAGGGTCAGAACATCAATACGAAGTGGTGTCGCCATAAGGGAGACTATAGCATAGCTGGCTAGGAATCCGCGTATCGTTTTTACGCCTACTTGTAGCCCTCCAACCACGCTTGAATGAGTGCCGCTGTTTCCTCTGGGTGGGTCTGGGGGAACAAATGCCCCTTTCCCTGTAACTCGACAAAGTGCGCCTCTGGGAGTGCTTGGCGGGTTAATGCTGCCGCATCGGGAAAAAACGTGTCGCTCGCCGTCCCGCGCACAATCAAGGTAGGCAAACGTCCGCGCAGTTTGGGGACGGTGCGCCATGTTTGCCCAAATATTCCGAAGAAATACTGCGCCTCCCATTCGGGCGTCCATGTGAGTGTCACCCCCGGTCCGTCCTCTTTCGGGCGTGATCCGTAATGCGCATAGGCATGGAGCGCCTCTGGCGTCCAATCGCTAAAAATCTTCCGCGTGCGAAGGTACTCGTAGAATGCCTCCTGACTGCTGAAATCCCGCCGCCGCTGAAGTGCCTTTTTTGCGGGCGGCATAAGTTGAATCAAGCCTAAGGCGCGAACAACACGCAGCGGGCGCAGCAAGCGCGGTGGAAGAAAGGTTGGATCAAGAAGTACCAATGCCCGGAAGCGCTGCGGTTCTTTTAACACCGCCAACATGGAGGCAACACCGCCCATCGAATGACCAATGGCGATCACGTCGCTCAGGGCTTCAGCACGCAAACAGGCAAGAATATCCTCCGCCATAACATCCCATGTTTGGGCAGTCTTGAGGGGCGGGGAAGGTGTCCACAGCGCACGGGGGAGCGTTCCGATCACGCGGTGTGCTGCGGTCAATGGGCGCAGCAAGGGAGTATAGGTTTGGGACGGGAAGCCATTGGCAATTGCCATGTGGATGACGGGCGTGCCAGAGCCGCCAAAGGCATGGATGGGCGGAGGGAGTGCGCTCATGGGCGTTTTAAAACCTCGAAAACATGGATGAGAACATAATCGGTTGTGTCTTCAACGCCCTCTACGGGGAGGCGTTTTCCGCTGGTTGGTTCAAACAGCCCAACACGCAGTTCGTAGCGCCCTGGCGAAGCATCAAGGGGAATGCGCACCTTCCATTCATCCTTAATTAGTTCGCCTGCCTGCCACAAGCGTGTTGGATAGGGGACACTGAAATGCGCACCCTCCACGCCCTGCCAAACGGTGAACGCCCCTTCAACGGGCTGTCCGCCCCATGCCGCAACCAACCGCCCGGCGGCAGCATCATAGAGGTGAATGAAAACGCTGTAATCACCATCGGCGGGGCGCACCGCCCGCCACCAATTTGTGATGTACAGGTTTTCGCCGGGGAACTGCTGAAGGGTACTGAGGTCTGTTTGCAACAGGATGGCAACATCCCCCACAGCGGCATTGGTTCGCCCCTCAAAAGGCTCGAAGCGTGCGGCATTGTTGATGCGATAGGCAGAAAATCGGAAGTTTCCGTCGTCTACAGTGTAAAGGCGTACCATGAAGGGTTCACGGGTGAGCGACGCCAAAATCTGGTTGAACAGCGTCCCTTGAAAGAAATACAGTTTTTGCCCCACCGAGCTATCGACAAAGATATCACTATCGGCAATCTCATCTAAGTGTGTGGGATAAACATCCCCGCGAATGTCATCGCCGGGGAAGAAGAAATTCAGGCGAAGTTCCCCCGGTGCTATCACGCGCAGCGGTCTACCTAACCGTTGTCGTTCCTCGCGGAGGAAATTGACCAAGCCCATCAGGGCGCGGTTGCCGGCGGCAATCTTTGCTTCATCAGTGGGGAGGGTATGGCTAAGCGCGGGTTCAAGCCCGCTGAGGACGCCATACCAACCGGGGAGGGATGTGGCGACGATAACCACCGACAAGGCGATGCGACGCACCCGATTGAGGGGAATTGATGCCGCAATTCGCTCTATCCCCGCCGCCAAAACAACAATCATCAAGGGAACGATGGCAAAACTGAGGCGGTAATGATAGGAATACGACCAAAACCATGTCACCCCATAGGGCAGCGTAAAGGCAGCGAGAAGCAGGAATATACCGCGTCGGGTGGGACTCCATGCCCGCCATGTGGGGAGCGCCCCCCAGAGAATTAACCCGCTGCCGAGGATGAGCAGCGCATAGTCGGAGAGGTTAAACGTCCGAGGGGTGATCGTCGTGACAATCTGCCCCACCGCCGCCAAGCGCAGTTCATCGAAGGTGGGCAGCCGTCCCCCAAAAGCGGAGAGCAAAATACCCCCCGCACACACCGTATAACCAGCCAACAGCGCGATCAAGTGGCGATCACGGGGAGGGCGGAGAACCCGCCAAAGAACAAAAACGGTAGCGATGAGCAGCGGGAAACCCAGTTCTTGCCCAGAGCGTTGGGCTGCCTCTTGCCAATAACCCGGGGGGAGCGTCACCGCAGGGTGTCCATAAAGGACATTGCGCACATACCACAGCCCGCCGAGAGGAACAGCACAAGCAAGGGTGACCAGCGGCGCAAGCGCCTCAAAGGGTAGGCGCTTGCGGGAGGTTCCCCTCAGCCGACCATTGGCAAGAATAGGAAGAATCGCCCCTCCCCCGATGAGCGCCAAACTCTGCACAAGGGCGGCGGCTGTTGGCTTTGTCCACAGCGCTGCCCCCATGGTTATTCCGGCAAGGGCGAGATAGCGCCACCGATACCGTCCCTCTTGCTCTCGCCAAGCGGCAATAAAAAAGGCGGCTGTCCCTGTCATATAGAAGGTGACCGTCACTTCTAAATCGCCAAACTGACTCCACACGGCATGATGAGGATAAAGCGCCCAAAGCGCCGCCGCCAGCAAGCCCACCCGCCAATTAAACGCGAACGTCCCTAGCAGGTATGCCATGATAACGCTGCCTAGTGCAATATAAGGGAGGACAACCCGCGCCGCGTGATCGTTGATCGTCCCCCAAAGGAACTGCATGGCGGTATATGCCAACGGGATGTGCTGCGGATAGTAGCCAATGGTCGGCGGGATGCGCCCTTCAAGAAAAAAGACCTTCGCATTGTAGGCATAGACCCACAGGGCATCGTAGGTGGTGAAATTCCAATAGGCGATGTTCCAGAATCGTAAGAGGAGGGCAACCGCCGTCACCGCCACCAAGACCCACGTGAGGAGGGTTGCCTTGTCTGGTGTTGGTGCTGTGTGGGGGAGAAGCGAGAGGGAATAGCGTTGGCGGCGGGCAAACAGCCATCCCGTGAGGGCAATCACGCCCGTCATAAGAAGGATGGTTGCGGCGTTAAACGTCCCGAACGTCCCCAAGAGGAACATGCCCACAGTGACCAGGGCGGGGCTAAGGGCTAAGGTTGCCCCGATGCGCGTCATTCGTGCGGCGGTTGGGGGAAGGAGTACCCCTACCCAGTGCCACCCCACCCCGAAAAAGACCCACAACGCAGCAGGGGCAAGAGCAAGGGTAGGAAACAGCCAGTCAGGGATCATGGGCGTAGATTAAGGGATGGACGACTGGCGTTAGAGCGCAAACACGCTAAAACTTGACCTTGATCCGCAAATGACCTAACCGTAGTTCGTCGCCGCTGCGCAGTAAGCGCTCCCCTTCAGGGATCAATTTTCGCCCGTTCAGAAGCGTCCCGTTTGTGCTGCGCAAATCAGCTACGTAAAGGAGCGTCCCATTCCGTCGAATACGGATATGTTTCCGTGATACGCCCAACTCGCCCGCCTTGAAGGGCGTCAAATCGACATCCGGCGAGGGATCATTGGGGTGTTCACTACCACGCCCAATGACGATTTTCTCTAGGGGAGGAAGGCGTACTTCGCTGTTTTCGATCTCAAAGGTGATCGGGCGCTCGGCAAGCGCATCGCCCGTTATGTAATGGCGTTTTTCTTGGGGAAGGGTGTCTTCCACTTTGTTCGTCTTGCCTGCGGCATTGAAAATGAAGCCGCAGTTTGTACAGACCAATTCGCCTACGCGATATTCTTTGTTGCACGATGGGCAGGTATGAATCTCCGGTGTGCGGGGTTTGACCGGATCGGGCGCGGGTGGCTCATCGG
The DNA here is from genome assembly GCA_015075625.1 of Anaerolineales bacterium. Taxonomy (NCBI): domain Bacteria; kingdom Bacillati; phylum Chloroflexota; class Anaerolineae; order Anaerolineales; species Anaerolineales bacterium. The sequence continues at coordinate 1,882,386 of JABTTZ010000001.1, forward strand.
CTGCGTTTTGAGGGGGCAGCCCTCCCGATGTAGAAACTGGATTTGTCCGATCCCGTAGATCGGACAGTTTGATCCGTACCGTCGGCTTATCGTCGGGATGCTCCAACGGATTTGTTTGCTTGTTAGGGGCGTTTTCGTCCGCCATACCCGCGACTCCGATTTCCAACACTACAACAAGAAAAGATGATGAGGCAATGTAGTCAGATGTGGACGCAAAGTGATTCTGTTACATGTGGGTAGTATATAATGTCTACCGCACGTATGCAATAAAAAACGCCTTTTTATCCCATTTCAAACCATCTAGACAGCATGTTGACAACCCCGCTGCGTAGGGGAGGTTAATCAACGCACCGCGCCGATCCTTGATCTCGGTAGGTGAAGCCCGCCGCCGGAACAAACTCCCATACATACCGATCCGCGTATAAGGTGAAGACAATGACGCCTAAGGAAGTCTTGTCGTATGCCTCGCTATAGGGTTTTCGTTTGTTCAGGATGTTCCGCGAACGGCTGGCGCCACCCGTTCCCACAATGAATTGGCGTATCCCCCGCGCCCGATCCAGAGTCCCCATTGGGTCTAGCGGGGCAAAGCGTTCGTAATTATGAACATGCCCATTGACAATGACATCGACCCCATAGTCGTAAAGAACCTCCCAAAGGGCTGGAATATCGCGAGGGCGGTCTGAATACGTCCCCCCCACCGAAGCAAGCAGCGGGTGGTGCCAAATCGCCATTGTGCAGCGGCGTGGATTTTTTTCGAGCGTCTCGCGCAGCCACTTGCCTTGAATGGAAACATCCTTACGGGCGTCGATGTTGCTGTTGAGCATCAGAATCAACCATTCGCCGTGTGTAAAACTGTAGAAGCTGTACCCTTCAGGGCGGGCGATTTTCTCCCCGAAATAGGTAAAATATCCCTCTGCTCCCCTTGTCCCATACTCGTGGTTGCCCAAGACGGGGCGCGTATAGCGTTTGAACCGTCCCCAAGAGGGGTGATAGCAGGTCTGGAATTCCTCCAGAGTTCCCTTTTGATAGACGTTATCCCCCGCCGTAAACACGAGATCGCGGGTGGGATCAAGGAGGGATTCGACAAGGTTGGCGGTGGCTTCATCGCCCACATCAGAACAAACGGCAATATCACCCGCGCCAATCAGACGGGGCGGCAAGACGTCTTGGGCGGCGACAGGCAGCCCTCCCACAACGAAGACGACTAACAGCAAAAGGATTAAACGGCAAAGGTAGTTCATTATGGAGATTGTAACGCCTGACACAAGGCAGCCGAAGATGCACTCGCTATAATTGACCTCACCTATTCATCTCACCCTGCAAAAGGCATGGGGGCGTCATGACTGCGCCGATTTTTCTCTCACTTGTCTTTCATAACCATCAGCCCATTGGGCAGTTCGACTATGTGACCGAACATGCCACCCATGTCAGCTATTTGCCTTTGATTGAAGCATTGGAGCGCTTTCGCCATGTGAAAGTAGCTATGCACTTCAGCGGGGCGCTGCTTGATTGGGTGCAGCACCACCAACACGATTTGATTGAACGGCTGCGGGCGCTTGTCACACGGGGACAGGTTGAACTTCTCTCCGGGGGGTATTATGAACCTGCTCTAATCGCTATCCCTGATGAAGACAAAATTGGGCAGATCGAGAAACTGAACACCACCCTTCTCAATATGTTCGGAACTCCACCAGAGGGCTTATGGCTGGCAGAACGTATTTGGGAGCCACATCTTGCCCGCCCAATTGCCCAAGCAGCCATCAAGTACGCTATTTTGGACGACACCCATTTTGAGCGCGTCGGCTTTGATAAAGAACGTGATCTCTTTGGCTATTACATGACCGAAGAGCAAGGGGCGTCGTTGGCAGTGTTTCCTAGTTTGACCTACCTTCGCTATGCGATTCCCTATGCGCCGGTGGAAACCCTCTTTGATTGGCTGCGGGCAAACGCGATCACGCCGGAGGGGGGGCGTCCGCCGCGCTTGGCGATGATGGCGGACGACAGCGCCAAGTTCGGCATGTTCCCCGGCACATACGAATATTGCTGGGGCGATGGCAAATACATTGAGGAATTATTCACCTCCTTCGAGATGAACCGCGAATGGCTGCGGACGATCACCCCAGGTGAATATCGACGGACATTTGCCCCGCTTGGTCGGGCATACCTCCCCGCCGAAAGCTATATGGAGATGGGCGTTTGGTCACTCTTGCCCGATGACTCCGCCCGTTTGGGGGATGTCCGCCGCCGCTTGGAACGGGAACGCCGCCCAGAGGTGATTCGCTTTCTTGGGGGGGGGTTGTGGCGAAACTTCATGGTGAAGTATGAGGAGATCAACCACCTTCACAAGCGGATGCTGCTTGTCAGCAAGAAAGTTCACGCTATGCGCCGAGGGCGAAAACGAGATCGGGCGTTGGAACTGCTTTGGGCATCACAGGGGAACGATCCCTATTGGCATGGGCTGTATGGTGGCGCTTATCTGTTCAATATTCGGGTGGCGAACTACACCAATATCATTGCCGCAGAAGAAGCGGCAGAGAGTGAAGAGTTGATGATCGCCCTTGACCAGCGCGATTTTGATACGGATGGACACGAGGAATTGATCATCACCAGTCAGGGGTTGAATGCCATCTGCGCTCCGGCGCAAGGAGGGGCGATCCTTGAGCTTGATTACCGCCCGGCGCATTACAACCTGTACAATGTCATGACGCGCCGCAAAGAAGGCTATCACTCGGTGTTGGAGCAAGCCGCCGCTGAGGGCAAAGTAATCACCCCCGACTCCCCCAACTATCAAGACACGCTGCCACCGGATGCGGTGCGCTCCAAAGAGCCGGGCTTGGAGAAACGCCTTGTCTATGATTGGCACCGGCGGACAGGGTACATAGATCATTTCCTCGGCGCAACAACCACATTTTCAGAATTTGCCCGCGCCACTTATGCCGAACAAGGGGATTTTGTCAACCAACCCTACAAACTTGCCGAAGTCCAGCGCGATGATACCTCCGTGTACGTTGCCTTAGAGCGGGACGGGCATGTTTGGATCGGGGAGATACACCGCCCGGTGCGTATTCGTAAATCGTTTGTGATTCAGTTCAACGATCCGACGCTCTATGTGAAATACACGATTACGCAGGGCAGTGAATCGCCCATTTTCCTTCGGTTTGGCATGGAAACTGTCATTGGCTTTGACGATGGGCATGATCTTCGCTACTGTGCGCTCCATGTCAACGAGGATGGCGAACGGCGCTCTTTAGCCTTGCCCTCTGAATTTGAGGGGGTGAACGCCCATACAACCGATTCAAACCTGAAAAACCTCACCGTGCGCACAGAATTGAGCCGTCCAGCATTTTTATGGTCTTTCCCCTTAGAGACCATCACGTGTTCGGAATCAGGATTTGAAAGCACCTATCAAGGGACGGTCTTTCTGCACCTGTGGCATATTCACCTGAACCCGGGCGAACGTTGGGAGGTCAATGTTACACAAACGGTGCAGCAGACGGCGACGCGCCCAGGGGTGTAATAGCTGCACCCCTTACGGGCGAGGAAGGTCAGGCGGTGAAGAAATCTTACCCTCTGCAACCCATCATCAGCAGCGAGGGGGGACAAATATGCCCCCTCGCCGTTTCCAGCGAGGGGACTAGGTGCATCTTTTCTTTATTGTCTTTCTCCCCATTCTCTCAGGCATTCCAACACCGTTCTTATAGCCATCTCACAGCGCTTGCTGTATAGTTGTTCGGTGAGGATGCCATGCTCGAATTACATGAACAACCTTATACGCCCCATCTGCCGTATCTAGAGGAAACGCCCTTCAGTGCCGACCACTGCCTGAAATGCAACATCTGCACACAAGCGTGTCCCGTTGCTGCTGTGACGCCATTGTTTCCGGGTCCAAAAACGGTGGGTCCCCAAGCACAGCGTTTCCGTAATGGCGATCTGCCTTCGGTGGATAATTCGCTTGATTACTGTTCAAGCTGCGGCATTTGCACCCTTGTCTGCCCGCATGGGGTGCGCGTCATGGAGATCAACACACAGGCGAAGGCGCACCTTGCCGAGGCACAGCCTTTTGGTGTGAAGAAGTTCCGCAACTGGATTTTGGGGCGTAATGCATGGTGGGGGCTTTTAGGGACGCCCTTTGCCGCGCTTTTGAACTGGCTGTTTACCTTCAAACCCTTTCGCTGGGCGTTGGAAAAAACAATAGGCGTCTCGCAGCGGGCAGCGTTTCCAAAGTGGGCGGGGTACACCTTTCGGGGGTGGTGGCGGCGGCGTGAACGGGCGGCAAAAAGTACCCCGATCACCGCGCCTACCGTCGTTTATTATCATGGTTGCAGCACAAACACCTACGAGCCGCACATCGGAAAACTTGCCGTCCAAATTTTGGAGAAAAATGGTTTCCGCGTGATCGTTCCAGAGCAAGCGTGCTGCGGGCTGCCGATGCAATCGAACGGGGATTTTCCCGCAGCGCGGCGCTTCGCTGCAAAGAATACAGAGGCGTTGGCAGGCTATGTGCGGCAGGGGATTCCCATTGTTGGCACATCGGCAAGTTGCATTATGGCGCTGAAAGGGGATTACCAGCATGTTCTCGGCATGGATGATGAGGACACGCGCACGCTGGCAGGTGGCATTTACGATATGTCGGAATTCCTGTATCGCCTTCATGGGGAGGGAAAACTGAACACGGCGTTTCGTCCGGTGGGAGACTTTTCCCCTGACCTACGGGCGATGGCAGCCGAACGGCGCGTCCCCTACCACGCCCCATGTCAGTTAAAAGCACACGGTATGGGACGTCCTGCCCTTGATCTGCTTGATCTGATTCCCGGCATGAATACCCTTGAGATGGACGCTGAATGTTGTGGCGTTGCCGGCACCTATGCTTACAAAGTGGAAAAGCGTCAGATTGCAGAGGATGTGGGAGCGCCCCTCTTTAACCGGATCAAGGAATTAGGCGCACCACTTGCCATATGCGATACGGAAACCTGCCGCTGGCACATTGCCCAGTTAAGCGGGGTAAAAGTTGTCCATCCAATCGAAATTCTCGCTGAGGCATACGGGATCAGCGCCGACTGAGCGCCTCGTTGTGCAGCCTCTCCCGACCAAATCATCGGAGTTGGAAAGTCTATGTCGAACATGCAAAAGCCTCCCCAAAACGGCAGCGACCCGAATGGGGGCGGTAATCCTAACAACAACAAACCCACCCCGCCGCGTTTGCCCATCCCCATGTGGATGATTGTCATTTTTGGTGGTGGGCTGCTCTTTCTCTTGCTGATGCGGGCGCTCTCACCAAACGATCCCTTCGGAGGGAACACGGTGGAAGTGGCGTACTCCTTCTTCCGCAACCAAGTGGATACAGGAAATGTCAAAATCGTGGCGATTACCGGTACAACGGTGCGCGGCGAATTCAAAACGGCGGTGCGCTACCCAGAGCCGAACTCCCCAGAAGCCTTGGGGACGACCTCGGTGATGACTTCTACCTTCAGCGTCACGCTCCCGCCCTTGCAAGACAGCGCCCTTTTGCCTGATCTAAACAAGCAGGGCGTCACGGTCATTGCCAACGATTCATCGCCTTCGACGCTGCTGTACATTATTGTCCAATGGCTGCCAGTGATCCTCATTGGGCTGCTCATCTTTTGGACGTTCAGCCGCGCCCGAACACAGCAAAACGGGATTTTTGGTTTTGGGCAAAGCCGTGCGCGGCAATACAACGAGGAACACCCCCAAGTGACCTTTGTCGATGTCGCGGGTGAAGATGCGGCGAAGGAAGAACTCACCGAGATGGTGGACTTCCTCAAAGACCCCGATAAATACATCCGCTTAGGGGCGCGTATCCCGCGTGGGGTGCTGTTGGTTGGTCCCCCCGGAACGGGAAAGACACTCCTTGCCCGTGCGGTGGCTGGCGAGGCGAAAGTGCCCTTTTTCTCCCTTTCTGCCTCGGAATTTGTCGAGATGTTTGTTGGCGTGGGGGCGTCTCGCGTGCGCGATTTGTTCACCCGTGCGAAGGCAGCCGCGCCGAGCATCGTCTTTATTGACGAGATTGACGCCGTTGGGCGGCAGCGTGGGGCGGGCTTGGGCGGCGGCAACGACGAGCGCGAGCAGACGTTGAACCAGCTTCTTGTGGAGATGGATGGTTTTGATCAGCGCGAGACGGTCATTGTCATGGCGGCGACGAACCGTCCCGATGTGCTTGATCCAGCCCTTCTCCGTCCGGGGCGCTTTGACCGCCAAGTAACGGTTGATTTGCCGGATCGCAAAGGGCGTGAGGATATCCTGAAGGTTCACACACGGGATATTCCGCTCTCACGGGATGTTGACTTGGCGATGTTGGCGGGCGGGACAATCGGCTTTTCTGGCGCAGATCTGGAAAACCTTGCCAATGAAGCAGCGCTCTCAGCGGCACGCAACCGCCGCGACAAAGTGACCATGCGCGATTTCCAACTGGCGTTGGATCGGATCATGCTTGGCTCGACACGCCCACCGCTCTCCAACGAGCATGAGCGAAAGGTTGTTGCCTATCACGAGGCGGGTCACGCATTGGTGGCGATTATGACGCCGGAAGCAGACCCGGTGGTGAAGGTAACCATTGTCCCACGCGGACGGGCGTTGGGCGTCACCCAATACATGCCTGCTGATGATCGCCGGAACTACTCGAAGGATTACCTCATGGCGATGCTCTACTACATTATGGGTGGGCGCAGCGCGGAGGAAACCGTCTTTAATCAGATCACCACTGGCGCAGAGAATGACCTGCGCCAGGCGACAAATCTTGCCCGCAGCATGGTGTCTCAATGGGGCATGAATGAGGAAGTTGGTCCTGTCAATTACGGGGACAATGATCGCCAGCCCTTCTTAGGCTACAGCCTTGCTCAGACTCGGCAGTATAGCGATGCCACCGCTGCGCTCATTGACAAAGAGACAAAGCGCCTTGTGGAGCAAGCGCACCAGCACGCCCGCCATGTCCTGCGTGATAATCGGGACAAGTTGGATGCGCTGGCGAAGGAACTGTTAGACGTTGAGGTGATTGATCAGGCGAGGGTCTATGAAATTTGTGGTATGCCCTTGAACGAGGCATCGCCCATGTCGAATCCGTAGTACGTTGTCCCAGTATTTCTAGAAAAACCCTGTCCCCCTACCCCCTTTCCCCGCACGCGGAGAAAGGGGACGAATTTCTTCCCCCTTTCTGTTTACAGAGGGATAGGGGGGTGGGACAACCCCACGACCTCTCTTTATCGTGGGGTACTAGTCACTTCCCTTTGGCTTAAGGTTGGTTCGGACGGGCTGAGAGCGTCGCCTCAAGTTGGATTGTTTCGCCGTTGCGGTGGATGGTCAGCGTTACCTTATCCCCGGGCTTGGTGCGGGTGAACAAATAGCCAAGCAAATCCTCGAAAACGCGAATCTCTTGCTCATTCACTTTGGTAATAATGTCCCCACCAATCGGAACGTCTTGCCCATCAACCACTGTTGTCCGTGTACTGCCCCGCAACCCTGCCTGATCCGCCGGACCGCCGCGCATAATGCTGCTGACCAAAACCCCCCGAAAGTTGATGTCCAGCCCGATCAGTTCGTTGAGGTCTGTGGTCAGGGTGCTGCCGGTGATCCCCAAATAGGAAATGGCGATCTTGCCATTTTGGATGAGGGCGTCAGCGATCTGTTTGACAATGCGTGCTGGCACAGCGAAACCTAAACCGGCGGATTGGCGTACTTGGGAACGAATGGCGGTGTTCACGCCGATCACTTCCCCTTTGATGTTCAAAAGCGGTCCGCCGCTGTTGCCTGGGTTGATCGCGGCATCGGTCTGGATGATATAGGGGATGCGAAATTGTGACTGCGGCAGGGAACGATTCAGGGCGCTGATGATTCCCTCCGTCATCGTATTTGCCAAACCAAAGGGGTTGCCCATTGCCACCGCCCGCTGTCCAACCTTCAGCAAATCTGAGTCTCCTATACTGAGGGGGAAGAACTTGGCGCGGGGATCATCAACCTTGATCACCGCAAGGTCGGCGTCCGTAGACATCCCGACAATCGTCGCGGCAAAGGTCATACCGTCAGCAAAGGTGACGAAAATCTGTTTGGCGTTTTCCACGACATGCGCGTTCGTCACAAGATGCCCGGCGCTATCATAGACGAAGCCAGCCCCTTGTGCGGTGATTAACTGACCAGGCGGAATGGCTTGTGGGTCTTGGTCAAAGGGCAAGAGATCGCCCGCCAAGTCTGCCGGCACGCTGACATCAATCGCCACCACACCGGGGTTGACCATATCGTAAAGGCGTTCCAAAAGATCGGACTGCTGGTCGGTGAAGTCCTCACCTTGCACCCGTAGTGGGGCAATACTGCTGCCAAGAAAGACCCCTGTGATCAAGGTGATGATCAGAGCAGTGGGAAAAAGCGTTCGCTTCAAAAGTCGCATGAGAGTGTTCCTTACTCTAGGCTAGAAAATACCTATGCTGTAGGTTATAGAGAGAGTCTATTCAAAAGCTATGAATTGTGCATAAGTTCCCCATGAGCGTAATAATTATCCGCCAACCGGCGCCATTGATTGTTCTTTTTACAAACCATGCCGATGCATGGGGGGTGACCTTCATCCTATCCAGCGTCTGTATCTGGTTGGGTGGGGGGTTTTCGCTTGGGGGGCTTCTCTTGGCGGGGAACATCGCCGCCACCGCCTGGTTCACCTTTGCCCTTAACGATTTGTTCGATGCCCCCTCTGATGCTGCCGACGAGGCAAAACGCCAGCGCAATGCCTTTATCGGGCGGGCTTCGGCGTGGTGGGTGCGGGGCGGGATGGGCGTCGTTGGCATGGGCATTGGATTGCTTTTCGCTCGTTATGGGCAGCAGGGGATGGCTATCTTTGCCGGGGCGCTTCTGATTGGGTGGGCATATTCCGCCCCCCCAATTCGCCTCAAGCGGCGTCCCGGGCTTGATCTTTTGACACATGCCCTGGGTGTTCAAACCCTCCCTTATGTGGCAACCCTCCTCCTCTGCGGGCGGGGCGTGATTGGCGCGGACATCGCCATGATTGGGGTGTTGGTCTTAAACTCTTTAGGAGCGCAAATAGAGCAGCAGCTTCGTGATTATGAAGTGGATCGGCGCACCGAGGGAAACTTCACCATTTGGGTGGGGCGGGCGCGGGCGCGGCGCGTCCTCTATGCGGCAACGGTAGGGATCGGGCTGATAGCCCTTTGGCACGCCTCGCAGGGGATGTTTCCGGCTTACCTTGCCCCCTTTGCCCTTGCTGGATTGCCCCTTTTGCTTCATCGCTTCACACGCTCGTTGGAAACACCGCGCTCCGAAGGGGGCGTCCGTGTGGCGGTGGGCATCGCCCTTCTTTACGCAGCGGGCGTATGGGTTGTCTTAAGCCGCATGTGAGGGACGGCATATGGGCTAAACTTCGCTATACTCTAGTAATTATTGCAGTACCCTCACTGGTTGGGCTGCAACCAGCCTTCTTACAAGAAGGGCGGGCGTCGTTCGTTTACCCTTTAGATCACCATCGCCTAGCCCATCAGTAAGTATATCGTGATAAGCGGGGCTGTCAACCACGAAGGGGGCAATCTCCTTGAAAAATGCTGTAGGGATGATTCCCTCATATAAGGGGCATTGTTGGGGGTATTTTCCAAGCAGAACCAGCAAAGGATCGCACTAAAGGATCAGTATGCCACGCCCAACAGCGAAACCGCCTAATCTCTGGCTCACCTTTGTTTTGATCTGCACACCGATTCTGATCGGGTCAATCGATCTGACGGCGATTGTCGTCGTCTTGCCGCAGGCAACGCTCGATATTTTGGGTCCGCGTGGGTTAGAACGGGCAGATGCTGCGCTCTGGACGGTGACCGCCTACCTTCTTGCCTATACGATTAGCCTTGCCGTGATGGGACGCCTGAGCGATGTCCTCCCCCGCCGTCGTGTGTTCCTCGCTTGCATCGTGATCTTCATTATTGGGGCGCTGTGGGCGGGAACAGCGACCGGTTTTCCCCTACAGGTGATCAGCACACTCCCCTTTTTCCCAGATCGAGACATGCTCCCGCTCATTTCCTTGATCATCGGGCGGGTCATTCAAGCCATCGGCGCGGGGGCGAGTGTTTCGGTGGGCATGGCGCTGGTTGGCGATCTGTTTCCCCCAGAGCGCCGCGCCCGCCCGATTAGTTTGATCGGCGCTGTTGATTCGATGGGCTGGGTGATTGGCAATCTCTACGCCGGGCTGCTGCTGCAAATCCTTCCCTCGTGGCGCTGGTTGTTCCTCATTAACGCTGGCATCGCACTGATCGCCCTCATTCTGACCGTGATCGCCTTGCGTGGTTACCCCGAACAGCCCCTCCCATCGACAACCAGCAGCATCCCGCTGCGGGGGGTGCGCCATTTCGATTGGGGCGGGGCGTTCTTTTTTGCCGCCGCCCTGATCACGCTCACGCTTGGCGCAGAATCGATTGGAAAAGCGGCGTCGCTCCCCTTTCTCCTCAGCAGTGCGATTTTGTTCGTGATTTTTTTCCTGTTGCAAGCCCGTTTGAAAAGCGCTCTGATCGACTTGCGATTCATCTTTGGGCGGCGGGTGCGTGCTGCGCTGGTGGTGAATCTGATCATCGGCTTGTCGTTGATCCTCTTTGTGGCGGGCGTCCCGCTGATGATCAATCTGCGCGTTGTGTTCCTTAAGGGGGAAGGGCTGCTGAGTGGGGCGCTGCAAGCCGGATTGATGCTCTCCGCCCTGACGATTCCCCTGGTTGCCGGCGTTATCGTTGGGGAACGGCGCTATCATCGTGTTGGAGCGGCAATCCCTATCGCCCTCGGCTTACTCTTGACGATCATCGGGTTTTGCCTGACCACATTTTGGACATACACCGCCCCGACAATCCTCATTGCCATCCCTCTGGCGATTGCCGGAGCGGGGTTAGGGCTGACGATGGGTCCGCTCAGTTTGATCGTCATTGACAAGGCAAAAGAATCTGAGCGAGGCTTGGCGTCCTCTATCGTCCTCGTCATGCGCTTGTTGGGGATGACCATCGGGACGCCGCTTGCAGCCACCCTGACCCTGAGCCATGCGGGAACATGGGCGTGGGAACGGGCAGCCATTCTCAACCCCATTTTTCAGCCTGTTGCCCGTTCAATGCTCGTCCCGCCTATGGCGGTGGAAGCGCTTATGCAAGTCCTCTTGATCGGGGCGCTTGTTTGCACCGTTGGCTTGGTATTGTTCTACCTACTTCAGGCATTATGGAATATCTTGGTGCATGGGGTGGGCGTCTTGCTGACGGGGATGCTCCCAGTGGTGGGAATGGTTGCCCTGGTCGTGGTCATTGCGGCGGTAAGTACCCTTGCCGCGCCAGCCGTTGTGCCGAATCCCGTTGCCCGCCAACTTCCGGCTGATGTTGAACTTTACATTGGGGTGAATATCCAGCAAGTCTTTTTGTTGAACAGCAAACGCCCGCTGGATGCTGTGGTGAACACACTGGAGGGGATCATTGCCTCGGCAAACCCCGCCCCCGCCAGCGCCGCCCCTCCCGAAAAGTCATCTCCCGATGGAGAAACCCCTACTGGCGTTGAGGGCGGGCAAGATACTCCCCCCCTCCCTGACCAACCACCTGACACCCCAACCGATATTATTGTGAAATTCCTGTTCCAACCGCGCCGCTGGCAGCAGGGAGATTATGCGCCATTCTGCCCACCCGGAATTCCAGAGGGCGATTACCAATGGTGTTTCAACAACAGCCTGTTAAGCTGGATTGGACCGCAAGCGGCGTTCGCCTTATTTCCTACCCCTAGCGAAACGGGCGGCGCGGACACCATCGGCGCCGCCAACCGTGACTATCTTTTCGCCTTCCAAGCCACAAATCGCAACAATGCGGTGAAGTTCATCGCGGCATTGGCGGAAGCGCTCCGTGAATCGCCGCCAGTGGAACTTCGCCCCAACGTTCACCTGCTGGCGATCAATGTGGGGAGGGCGCAAGCGCGATCTGTGGCGGTGACCGATGCTTATGTCCTGATTGGTACACCGGGGGCAATTCAGCGGACGCTCGAACGGACACAGCCAACGCTTGCCGAACAGTCGCAATACAAAGAGGTGATTGGCGAGTTGCCCACAGACGGGTTCGCCACGCTCTTTTATCGTGCAGAGTCGATCCTTGCCAGTATGCGTCCGGTGTTGTTCACTGCGCTCCCCTCAGAGCGCGTGGCGGCGTTGATCCGCCTTCTGACACAGCTTTCACCGCCCATCTTCGCCGTCAATGCGTCCGATCCAATACGGGTGGGGGTTGCTTTGCGGGTGAACGAAACGCGCCTGATGCTGACAACCTCGGCACACTTTCCCTTTGACCTAACATGGATTCAGAAATCAGCCGTCCCACTTGGGCGGCTAAACCTTGTCTCGGACGATGCGCGGGCGTGGATTGCCTTCCACCTCAATCTTGCTCAGATGGTCAAAGACGCTGATATTGGCGCGTTCTTAGAGATGATCGCCCGCGAAAGCGGCGATGCTACCTTGCAAGGGGCATTGAGCAACCCCTTGATTCGCACCCCAATCCTGAACTTTGTGCGGACGATGCAGGGTGTCTTTGTCCATGCCGAAGGGACGACGATTCTTTCCGTTCAGCCCGATGGGGCAACCCTGATCGCACCGCTGCTTGATACCGCCGAGGAAAGCGCAGCGGTGGCGGTGCGCCGTCTGCTGCCGATGCTCCAACTGACCGCGCAGGTGGCGAGTGTGGCGGGCATACCCGTAACAATCAGCGAGACACCCCTGCCTGAGGGTGGAACTGTCGTGACGCTCAGCGGGGCGTTACTGCCCGTGACGCTTCATTACACGTTGACGGTAGATAATCTCTTAGTTGTCAGGTTGGGGGGCACTCCGGCAGCGGTGCGCATCATCCCAGGCACGTTGGGGGTTGGGCGTGTCAAACAAGCCTTTGGTGAGGCGTTGACACGTGGGTTGTATGGCTTTATTACGCCGCCTTCCAGCGCAGCCCCTGCCCCACTTTTGTTCGGCGGCTCAATACGCGGGCGCACGGTGCGTATTGACGCTGTATTGGTAACTGATTAACTCACCTTACGCAGTTGGGTTTGTTCACCCCGTATTCGTCGAAAGGGGCAGTTTGAGGGGGCTTCCCCCTCAAAAAAGTGCATTCCCCCTCTCCCGCCACGCGGGAGGGGGGGTTAGGGGGTGAGGGTCTGTGCCTAAGGTGAGTGATTAATCAAACGAAAATCAGGAGGTTGTTCATGAAAGCAGATATAGACCGTTGGATGGGCGAATATGCCCTCGATGCAATCATCGTTTATGGCGACGAATCGCCTAACACAATGCGCGAATACCTGACAAACCGCGCCAAAGCGGGTGGGATGGTCATCAAAAAACGGGGTGAAGCGCCGCTTTACATCGTTAACCCCATGGAGATTGACGAGGCGGCAAAGAGCGGGCTGACGGTAAAAACGTTCAACGATTTCAATTTTCCCCAGATTTATCGGAAACATCTCGGTGATATGAGCGCCTATCGCCGCGAATCGTGGGAGACTCTCTTGCGCATGGCGGGCATTAGTGGGCGGGTTGGCTTTTACGGCGTTGGGGAGGTGAACACAGTCACCGAAATCATCCTCAACCTGATCGATAGCGATTTAGGGATTGAGGTCGTCGCCGGAGGGGATGCCGGGGCGCTTTTTGGCAAACTCTACGAGACGAAGGACGAACAGGAGGTTGCCGCCCTACGAGAGACGGCGAGTTTAGCCAACGAGGTTGTGCGGCGTGTGTGGGAGTTCATCGCCGGACACAAGGCGGAGATGGTTTACGATGCGCCGCTGACAAATGCTGCGGGTGAACCCCTGACCATTGGGGCGGTCAAGGCATTCATGAAAGCGCAAGAGATTGCGCTTGGGTTGGAAAATCCCGATGGGGCGATCTTTGCACAGGGGCGCGATGCCGCCATTCCGCACAGCCATGGCGAGGACGCGGAGGTTCTCCGTGTTGGACGGACGATTGTCTATGATTACTTCCCTCGCGGGGCAGAAAATGGCTATTTTCATGACATGACTCGCACGTGGTGCATTGGTATGGCAACAGAGGAAGTGACCACCGCCTACGATGAGGTGATGCACATTTTACGGGAAAGCACCGCCGCCCTAAAGTTGGGAACACCCATGTCTACCTACCAAGTGATGACCTGTGATTTTTTCGAGGCGCGGGGACACAAAACAGCACGGTCACACCCGGGCACCATGGAAGGGTACGTCCATAGTCTAGGGCATGGCATTGGCTTAAATGTCCATGAGTCGCCCTCGCTGCGGGAAGGCTCAAAGAACATTGTTGAGGCAGGGAATATCCTGACCATTGAACCCGGACTGTACTATCCTGAGAAAGGATGGGGTATCCGTGTCGAAGATACCGTCTATATTGATGAGGCAGGTATGATCCACAACTTGACGCCCTTTCGCTATGATTTGGTGCTGCCCCTGAAGGGGTAAAGGGGATATATGACACCATCCGACCTCATTCACGAGAATCAACCCGTGATGACCTTTCCCGAAGGGGATGCTGTGTGGGAGACAGCGCAAGGGGCGTTGATCTTGCTGCACGGGCGGGGATCAGACCCGATGGATATCTTGGGTTTGGCAGACTATATCACCGCCCCCCTCTTGGTTTACCTTGCCCCCTTTGCGGCAGGGCGGGAATGGTATCCGAATCGCTTCATCATGCCCATCGAAACGAACGAACCACACCTCACCTCTGCCTTGCGGACGGTGGGGAATATCGTTGCCAGCGTTCAGAAAAAGGGGATTCCCGCAGAACGGATTGGATTTCTCGGTTTTTCACAGGGGGCGTGCCTCGCCGCCGAGTTCGTCGCCCGTAACCCGCACCGTTATGCCGGATTGTTCGTCCTCAGTGGCGGGCTGATTGGCGCACCGGGGACGGTGTTCAGTTACCCTGGGGCGCTGGCGGAAACTCCTGTGTTTCTTGGTTGCAGCGATAGTGACCCACACATCCCCCTATGGCGCGTCCAAGAGAGTACGGCGGCGTTCAAGGCGCTTGGCGGGGCGGTCACAGAACGCATCTATCCCCGCATGGGGCATACGATCAATGACGATGAAATCAGCATGGTGAATCAGCTTTTGGGTGGGCTTGCCCTGCCCTCTGCACAGGGGAAGGATACCCCCACACCACCATGAGTGACGATCTCACGCCGATGCGCCAGCAGTATCTCGATATTAAGGGGCAGTACCCCGATAAACTGCTCCTCTTTCGCTTGGGCGACTTTTATGAGGCATTCGATGGCGATGCCGAGATCATCGCCCGCGAACTTGATCTGACGCTCACCGCCCGCCCGAACAAGAACGGCAAAATCCCTATGGCGGGTGTCCCCCATCACGCCGTAGATGGGTACATTGCCCGCTTGGTGGAAAAAGGATTTCATGTTGTTGTTGCCGACCAAATGGAGCCGCCCGGCAAAAAACTGGTGCGCCGCGAGGTGACTCGCGTGATCACCCCCGGTACGGTGGTTGCTCCAGAGATGTTGGAGCAGCGGCGGAACAACTACCTGCTTGCCCTCTACCCAGAGGCAGATACCGAGGGGAAAACATGGACGCGGGTGGGCATTGCCTACTGTGACATTACAACGGGCGAATTCGCCGCCACCCAGATCGGCGGACGTGATCCTAAAACGGGGGGCGGGCAAGAAGCAACGGTTAGTGTCCTTGAGGAACTTGCCCGTCTAGCGCCTCGCGAAGTGCTGCTCCCCAAAGTGTGGGTAGAGGCGGGCGTTTCGCTCCCCGCCGGCGCATTCCTCACCGCACAACCCGATCAGCGGTTTCTTCTCCCCTTTGCCCAAAAGACGATTCTCACCCACTTTGCCGCCCGCACGCTGGACGGCTTTGGCTTGGGCGATAAACCCCTCGCGGTAGGGGCGGCGGGCGCGATCCTTGCCTACATTGGCGAGACGATGAAGGCAAGCCTCCCCACGATCACGGCGCTGCGTGCCTACGATACCTCTGGTTACATGGTTTTAGATGCCAACACACGCCGCAACCTTGAACTGACCGAAACGATGCGCACCGGGAAAGTGCGCGGATCGCTCTTAGGGATTTTGGATCGCACGGCTACCCCTATGGGCGGGCGTTTGCTGCGGACATGGATTGCTCAGCCTCTCTTGGATGTGGGACGGCTGAATGCCCGTTTGGACGCTGTGACGTGTTTGTTTGAGGAAGGTCGCCGTCGCGCCGAGGTGATCGAGGCATTGAAGCCCATCGCGGATATCGAACGGCTGACCAGCCGCATCCTGAGCAAAATCGCCACCCCCCGCGATCTCTTGGCGTTACAGGGAAGTTTGGGATGTGTTCCAGACTTAAAGCAAGCTATTTTCGATGCGCCAGCGCTCTATAACCTCCGGGATCGCCTTGACCATGTGCCGCACGTCGCCGCACTCATTGAGGCGGCGATCAGTGAGAATCCGCCGAACGTTCTGAATGAGCGGGTGGGGGTAATCCGCCCGGGTTACAGCCCAGAACTCGATCAAATCACGGCGAACACCCGCCATGCCCGCGATTGGATTGCCGATTTGGAAGGGCAGGAACGCCAGCGGACGGGGATTAAATCGCTGAAAGTAGGATTCAACAAGGTCACGGGCTACTACATTGAGGTCAGCCACGCCAACGCCGAGCGCGTGCCGGCGGATTATATCCGCAAGCAAACCCTGACGAATGCCGAACGGTATATCACCCCCGACCTGAAGGACTACGAAACCCTTGTCTTGAACGCCGAAGAACGTATGATCGCGCTGGAGGCGGAACTTTTTCACGCCCTTTGTGCAGAGATCGCCCGCGCCGCCCCCGCCCTACTGATGACAGCGCGGGCGGTGGCGCACCTTGACGCCTTTGCCGCCCTTGCCGAGGTTGCCGTTCGAGAAGGCTACTCTCGCCCAGAGATCACAACGGACGATGTGCTAATCATACAGGATGGGCGTCATCCCGTCGTTGAAAAACTCTTAGAAGGTGCGCCCTACATCCCCAACGATCATCATTTTGACCCCGAACAGCGCGTCCACCTGATCACGGGTCCGAACATGGCCGGAAAATCTACCGCTATTCGGCAGGTGGCTGTGATCACCCTTATGGCACAGGTGGGCAGTTATGTGCCGGCACGGGTGGCGCGGATCGGCATTGTGGATCGCATTTTCACCCGAATCGGGGCGCAAGATGAAATCCACGCTGGGCGCTCTACCTTCATGGTTGAAATGACGGAGACAGCGGCGCTGCTTGCCGCTGCTACATCCCGCAGCTTGCTCATTTTGGACGAAATTGGGCGCGGCACAAGCACCTATGATGGGCTGGCAATCGCCCGCGCCGTCATTGAGTTCATCCACAACCATCCTCGGCTGAATGCTAAAACACTCTTTGCCACACACTACCATGAACTCACGGAGTTAGAGGCAATCCTCCCCCGTGTGCGCAATTACAACGTTGCCGTGCTAGAAGAAGGTGATCATGTGGTATTCTTGCACAAGCTCGTCCCCGGCGGGGCGGATCGCAGCTACGGGATTCACGTTGCACAGCTTGCCGGGATGCCCAAAGCAGTGGTTTCGCGGGCGCGTGAGATTTTAAAGGACTTGGAATCTGGGGGGAGCGATTTCGCCTTGCCCACCCTTCACCCTTCGCCGCCGCCGCGACCAAAGGGCATCTCGCCTAATCAAATGGCGCTCATCCCCGAAACAGACCATCCCCTTGTGGCAATGGTCAAAGCGCTGCGTGTAGAGGAGATGAGTCCGCTGGAGGCAATGACGAAATTGTACGAGTTGCAACGCATGGCACGCGGCGGATAGGAGCAAACAAATGCGTTTTGATGATTTATTTCACGGCACATTGGTCAGGCTGGCGGCAATGCGTCCCGAAGATCGGGAGCATTTTGCCCGTTGGAGCAACGACGTAGAGTACATGCGCTTGCTTGATGATGAGCCAATGCGCCCACGCAACCCTGATTATTTCCAGTTGCCCAGAGTGGAGGATGAGCAAAACAGTGCCTTCTTCAGCATCCGCACGATTGAGGAAGATCGACTGATTGGGTTCTGCTCGCTATTCCTCATTGAGTGGAAAAACCGCTCTTGCTTTATGGGGGTGGGGATCGGGGAGCGCGGCTATTGGGGGCAAGGCTTCGGCTCAGAGGCGGTTGATCTGCTGGTTGGGTATGCCTTTCGAGAGTTGAACTTGAACCGCGTGGGGCTGTATGTGTTTGATCACAATGTTCGGGCGCGAAGGGCATACGAGAAGGTTGGGTTCACCCAAGAGGCAACCTTACGGGAGAGCGCTTTCCGTGATGGAGAGCGTTACGATATTCACATTATGGGTATTTTGTATCGGGAGTGGGTGACAAAGCGCCGGACAGAAGGGTAAATACAAACGAAAAACCAGCAGGCAGATGCTCCCTGAGGTGCGGGCGGGGGGCACACATGTACATGTGGGTGCGCCAGAAGGGAAAAATGCGTCTTCCTCTGTTTTCAGCCCCGTGCTAAAGCTCTTTAACAAATTAGTCACTCACCTTACGCAGTTGGGGTTGTTCACCCCGTATTCGTCGAAAGGGGCAGTTTGAGGGGGCTTCCCCCTCAAAAAGTGCCTTCCCCCTCTCCCGCCACGCGGAAGAGGGGGTGAGGGGGTGAGGGTCTGTGCGTAAGGTGAGTTACAATGTCAACAGAACCTAGTTGATGACGCGGGCAACAAGGTTCAAAACGATTCGCATGTCGTCATCCACCGTGACAAACCCCGCCATGTTCGGCGCATCAAACTTCCAATCGCTCATTTTCACATCACTCACCGCCCGCACCACCAGTACATCGCCCGTTAGAGCGGCTGTCGCCTCAAAGGTGGTTGGCACAGCCACCTCGCGGATGGTCAACTCCCCGGTGAGGGTGAAGCTCAGCGTCTCCCCATCGATATAGGGGCGTGTTGGCAAGCCTTCAGCCTCAATATTGGCAAAGGTGGCGATTGGGTAGCGGTTTGTCTCTAACCAGCGGCTTTGGATTGCCGCATCGCGCCGCCCTTCGTCGGAGCGGAATTCGCTGATGTTGATCACGATGTCGCCAACCAAGCTGTTCGCCACATTGCCGCGATCAATCTCGATCTCCCCACCAATGGAACGGGTAATGCCCACCGCCACGCGGAACTCACCCACTCCGGCGAAGACCTCTCCCACTTGGTAGCACGCCTCCGATTCCGACCCAACAATCGCCAGCCGAATCAAATCTGGGGCGGCGGGCGTTCCAGCAGCCTCTACCGTAGCGGCAGCCGTTGCCTCTGCCGTCGGCTCAACGGTGGCGGGGCGCTCCCGCGCCCGAAGGCGATCTTCTGTGCAAGAGACATAAAGCGGCGCGTCTTGCTGCGGCTTGCCAAAGCGGGAAATGGGCGCTTGATAGGCGATGAGGGCGATCCCTTCAGGGTTTTCCCCGACAGGGGCATAACTATTCCCAGGGGGAGCAGCCGTCTTTGTTTGGGCTTGGGCGGTGCGGCGGGCGTCAATCGAATTGATGGCTTCCGTGGGAACGCCCGTCACTGAAGGGGCATAGTTATTCGGAAAGAGCCGATCAAAGATAAGGTAGCCAATGAGGGCGGCGGCGGCAAGGGCAAATGCCCCTATCAACACCAAGCGCGAGCGATTCTTATTCTTCATACAGAGTATTTCCTCACCGTGATTTCATCGGTTTGATCCGAAATGGATTCGGAGACGATCATAGCAGCAGAGAAGCGGATGAGTGTCTTAATTTTGGTGAGAGTTTTTTCATCTCTCGCCTTTTCATCTCATATTCCGCCGCCGCTTGGAGCGTGCTATACTCATCTATCCTAAACGCTCGTTCATTTACGGTTCATTTTCCGTTTTTTCGGAGAGACTCATGGCAAAAGGTAATCGCGGGCTGCTGCCTCCTGACGACGAACGACGCTTGCAGCAGATCGCTGAGACAGAGACGGGGACACTTCGCCAACGCGCTCAGGCGTTGCTTGCCCTTAACGATGGGCAAACCAGTGGTGATGCCGCACGACGTTCCCGCCTCAGTGTGAATCAAATCAATTATGTGCTGCGCCAATACAAACGCAAGGGACTCGATTTATTTCTGACCGAGGATGAACCCGTCGAAGGGCAATCCCCCACCACCGACCCCGAACCGCCGTCTGTTCCAGAGATCGCTGACACCGCGATCACCCTTGAGGCGCTCTGCGCCCCCTACCGCATTGACATGGCACATGCCCGCCATGTTGCCGCCTGCGCCCTTCAGATTTTTGATGCGACGGCAAACATTCACCGCCTGCCGGGAAGCCTGCGTCCTCTCCTAGAGGCAGCGGCTATTGTCCACAACATTGCTTATGAGATTGACCAGCCCAACCACCACCTGCGCGGGCGGGATATTCTGATGGCGCAGCCCATTCAGGGCTTTAGCGATGATGAGCGGCGTATCCTTGCCTGCACAACCTCCTTCCACCGCAAAAAGGTGCGCCCAGAGGCAGAACCTGTCTACGTGGAACTCCCCCCCGATCTGCGACGGGATGCCCTTGGCTTGGCGGCGATTTTGCGCGTGGGCGATGGCTTCGATCACTCCATGACCCAAACGGTCACGATCAGCGAGATCGCCGTCACCGCTGATGAGGTCACCATTGAGTTAG
Organism: Anaerolineales bacterium; assembly: GCA_015075625.1. NCBI lineage: Bacteria > Bacillati > Chloroflexota > Anaerolineae > Anaerolineales > Anaerolineales bacterium. The sequence goes on from JABTTZ010000001.1 coordinate 1,902,981, forward strand.
AGGGGCTTAACGCCGCCGAAAACGCCGAACAATCGATGAAAAAAGCAGACCTTTGGGCGCGTACCTTCAATGTCCCTGTGCGCATCAGCGCAGCACAACCCGCCCCACTCAGCGGCGAGGAACGGGCTATCTTCCGCCTGCCAGCACTTTTCCCAGAGGTGCAAAGCACGATGAGCCTCGAACGCGCCGGACGTGCCTTCGCCCTCCATTCTGTCAACCGTGTTGAGGCACTTTTGCGCCGCGTTGTCGCCGGAGAACTCAGCCTACTCCCTTCACTGGATCGGGAGGTCAGCCGCTTGGGGACGGCGCTTGAACTCGCCCACCTTGAGGGCAACCTGAGCAGCAATGATTTGCTGTGGTTGGCGGAATCCGTCGGACGCGCTCACATTCTCGCGGTCTTAGCCGCACGCGGCGGCGCTCTTGCCGATGATTTAAACGATGAAAAACTCTTGACAAAAGCGAACGCTTGGGATGTTGAGGCGCACAAAACCGTGCAAGGTCTGGACAGCGCTCGCTTTGCGACGACTGCCCGCGCCCTACGCGAGACGATCCAAAGCGCGAACCAGCAGCAAGAAACCAGCCATGTTGCCTATTACGTGGCGGCGATGCTCTGGGAGCGCTTGGCGGAACTGCGGCAGACGATGGAACACGGCGAGAGCGTTCACGATGCAGTGGCAAAAACACGCCGCTTGCAAGATCACCTCGTCGCCTTTCGTGATCTGCTCGGTGCGGAATCGGGGCAAGCGTTGGATATGCTGACGCCCCTCGAAAATTACCTCAACGAAATCCTGATTACCCAAGCGGTCATGGTTGCCGTGGAGCAAGATTCGGCAAAACCCCGCCGAGGACGCAAGCCGACCACCCCTCGCCCGCCGGATACAAGCATCGAAACCATGCGCAGCGCCCAAACCGCCCGCTTAAGCGCCCTTGCCGATGCGCTTCCGGCGGTCTGGACCAGCGTGAACAGCCTGATCTTTCGGCGCATTTTGGCGCTGGCGGTGGCAAACCCATAAAACGTCCTATCCCCCTTCCTTTTACCCTAAATAGGAAGGGGGTGGGGGTTTAAGGTCATCATGAAACGCGCAGCAGACTCGACACTGACCCTTCTTTGTCTTATTCTCGCCATCCTCGGTATGGCGCTTTACACCCTCAGCGCGGCGCGGACGGGTGGCGTTGGCTTCCCCCTTGACGATTCATGGATTCACCAAACCTATGCTCGTCACCTTGCCCAAACCGGCACATGGGCATTCACGCCGGGCATTCCTAGTGCTGGCTCAACCTCCCCCCTCTATACCGTCCTCTTGAGCCTCGGTTACCGTCTGAACGTCCCTTACTTTCTCTGGGCAATGGCGCTTGGCGCGGCTGCACTGACGCTTGGCGCGGTGGTCGGCGGACGTATGGCGCGGCGACTCTTTCCTGAGTTGCCTGCCGTCAGCCTATGGACGGGCGCGGCGCTGGCGCTGGGTTGGCATCTCGTTTGGGCGGCGGCATCCAGCATGGAGACGATGCTCTTTGCCGCCCTCGCCCTCCTCGTAATCGCCCTCGCCCTGAGCCAAACCGACCCCGCCGCCGAACGCCAGCGCTTCCTTGCCGGATTTCTCTTTGGCGTCATTGGCGCGGCGTGTGTGGCAACCCGTCCAGAGGGGTTGGTCTGCGTTGGGCTTTCTGGTTTGGCAATGCTGATCGCCCGCCCCCAACGGACGTTGAGGGAACTCGGCTTTTGGCTGGTGGGGGGGGCGCTTGGTGGGCTGATCGGTTTGGCGCCCTATTTTGCCCTGAATCTCAGCCTGACCGGATCACCCTTTCCCAACACGTTGGATGCCAAACTGGTGGGGAACGCGCCACTGCTTCAGCTTGGTTTTTTCCGCAACCTTGCGGCGATGATTGAACCCCTGACGGCGGGCGGGCAGTTTTTGCTGATTCCCGGTCTGTTGTGGGCGTGTGCGGTGCTTGCCCGCCGCCTGACGCCGCGCCGCGTCGCGCTTCATGCCTTGCCGTTGGTTTGGTCAGCGGCGCTCATTTTGCTCTATGTGGTGCGGATGCCCGCTCCCTTTCATCACGGGCGCTATGTGATTCCTGCCCTGCCGCCGATTTTTGTCTTGGGCATTGGGGGGACATTCCTCTTGATGCGGTGGGCGTCGGCGCGGCGGCGATCTTTGCCCGTGCGGGTGGTGGGGCGTGTGTTGGGCATTGGTGCAGCGGCGCTGATTGTCGTCTTTTGGGGCGTCGGGGCAAGTGTCTATGGGGTAGATGTGTGGCGCATCAACTCGGATATGGTCGTCGCCGCGCAGTGGGTTCAGGCGAACGTCCCCCCCGATCACTTATTAGCAGTGAATGATATAGGGGCGATTGGCTTTTTCGCCAACAGCGTCGAAGCGCCGCGCCCCATCCTTGATCTGGCTGGCTTGGTCAGCCCGGAAGTGATTCCCCTCTTGCGCAACCCCGAAGGGCTGACGGCGCTGATGCGGGCGCGGGGCGTTCGTTATGTGATGCTGCTGCCCACCCAATGGCTCGATTTCTGGAACGGCAACCCCGCCCCCTATGAGGGCGATTTCTGCCTGCGTTTTGACGCCAAAGGCGGCATGGGCGGGATGCGCCTCTATGAATACCGCCCCGGCGGGTGTTAGCGGCGATTTTTTAACCCGAGTCGTAACGAGGTTGCTTCCCTTCGTGCAAGGCAGCGCAGATGAAAGCTGCCTCTCTGCACCCCCTCCACTACCCCCACGAGTACCAACCGCCCTATAATGAACCACCAAACGATCCCATAGGAGACACATGATCCGCCGCCTGCTGCCCCTTTTCACAATTCTGGCTACCTACCTCATCATCGGGGCGCTTTATGCCCTCTACACTCCGGCATGGCAAGCGCCTGATGAACCCGCTCACTACAACTACATCCGCCAGATCGTGCAGGGCTGCTGTCCGTTCATCGCGGCGGGGGATTGGGACAGCGCCTATCTGGAACGGATCAAGGCGGCAAAATTTGCCCCAGACGCGCTGGAGGATCGCCTTGATTCTATGCAGTACGAAGATCACCAGCCACCGCTCTATTACGCCCTTCTGACGCCCGTTTTTGCCCTCGCCGGCGGCAGCCTTGCGGCGCTCCGGTTGGCGTCACTCATCCTCGGCACGGGAGGGGTGATCGCCGCATGGGTGGGGGGGCGGATCGTCTTTCCGGCGGGGCGCTGGCTGGCGATCCTCGCCGCTGGCTTCGTCGCTTTTCTCCCGCAATACCTGGCGATCATGGGCAGCGTCAACAACGATTCGCTCGCCGTCGCCCTTTCTGGGGGGATGCTGGTTTGGGCGCTGCGCCGTCTTTTGCAGCCGGAAGCTCCCTCTCGGTGGTGGATTGCGGCGCTGTTGGCGGGTGCGGCGTGCCTGACGAAATTGACGATTTACCCCATCGTAATCATCCTCGGCGTGGCGGCAGTTCTCGCCGCATGGCGGGAGGGACGGCGCGGACTTGCCCTCTTGAGAGAGGCACTCCCCATCGCCCTGATCACCGTCCTGATTGCCGCTCCCTTCTGGCTGACAAACCTCAGCCGTTACGGGTTTCCCGATGTGTTGGCGCAAGCGGCACATGATCGCATTGTCGTGGGGCAGCCACAGACGGCGGATTACATTGCCGCACACGGAGGGATGGGCTGGCTGGCAGACCTAACGAAAACGACCTTCCAAAGTTTTTGGGGACAGTTCGGCTGGATGGGCATTCCCATGACAGAGACGATTTATGGGGGACTGTTGGCGCTGACTGGGATCGCCTACGTCGGCGGCGTGACGGGACTGATCGTGTTCAAGGCGGCGCGGCGGCGGATTGCCCCGGCGCTGTTCGTCATGGGGGGGGCGCTGCTGGTGACGGCAGCAGCCTTTGCCTATTACAACACAAAATTTGTCCAGTTTCAGGGGCGCTACCTCTATCCGGCGCTTGTGCCGTTGGCGTTGGTGTTTGCGGGCGGGGTGGGAACGTGGATCGCCCTCCTCAGCGGGCGGTGGAGGGGTGGGCGCGTGGTGGTGGCAAGCCTCTTGGTGGTGGGGTTGGCAGCCTTTGCCCTCTATGTCTTGCTGCGCATCGTCTTGCCTGGGCTAAGGGTGAATTAGTGGTTGATGACAAGGGGTTCTAAGATTTCTAAAGAACCCTTATCCCCCCTGCCCCCCTCCCCCGTAGGGATGACCCTATGGGGTCGCCCGCCGCTAAAGCAGCGGGCTGAGTGCGATCACCCCTACGGGGCTTGGAAGGCAAAAAACGCCATTGCCTATCCCGCATGTTCATTATGGTGGTACTTGGGTACAGACACCGTGACCATTATTCTTCCCCACCTTCGCCAATCAGGTGATCGAGTCGTTCCGCCTCAGCGACAATCTGGGTGAGGAATTGGGCGGCATCTTCCCCCAAGCGCCCCTCTCGCGCCAATTTTGTCTCTAAGAGGCGTGCCAAACCCAAGATGGTGTGCAGCGGTGTTCGCAGTTCATGCCGCCGCGTCGCCCCGGGTTTGGGCAGTTCGCGAAGGGTCTGCGCCGCCTTCACCGCCGCCTCGCGGGTGGTCACCTGCAACTTGCTGTAGATATTCGAAATGTGGTTGCGCACCGTGCCATCGGAGATCGTCAGGGCGACGGCAATTTCCGGGTTGGAGCGCCCCTCAGCAGCAAGGCGCAGAATGGCTCGTTCACGGGGGGTGAGGGTGAAGCGCCGCCGCGTGCGTGTCAACGCCTCGGCTGCTGTTGGGGAGAGGAACGGGCGACCTTCGGCAACAGCGCGAATTGCCTCTACCAAGCGCAGCGATAGATCGTCACTTTTGACCACATAGCCCGCTGCCCCCGCGTGCAAAAGTTCCTCCACCCAGATCGGATCATCTTGGGCGGTGAGGATCAGGATTGCCATTGCCGCAAAGCGTGAGCGCAGATCGCGCACCGTTCCGGCGGGGTCAAAGGCATTACCGGCAAAGGTGAGATCAAGGACGAGGACATCAGGCGTCTGGCGGGTGATTGCTGAAAGAAGGTGATCAACCGCTTCCACCCCCCAAATTACTTGCACATCCAGCGCCCGATCCACTTCCTGCCGTAAGATTTTCAAGATGAGCGGGTGATCATCGGCAAAGGCAACGCGAATCATAGAGTACACCTCCCTCTCCTTCTTTCATTGTAGTGGGGAGACGGCTCTACACAAAACAGCGGAAAGTGCATACAATGAGGGTATGGCAAAAACGACGAATGATCACGAAACCGTCGCCACCAACCGGAAGGCGGGGTTTAACTACTTTCTTGAAGACCGTCTTGAAGCGGGGCTGGTTCTGATCGGCTCAGAAATCAAGGCGATTCGCGCTCACAAGGTGAACCTGAGTGAGGGGTTTATTGAGGAACGTGGCGGTGAACTGTGGTTGATGGATGTCCATATTTCGGAGTACAAAGAAGCGGCGCAGTTTGGGCATAAGCCGACTCGTCCGCGCAAGCTGCTGCTGAAGAAAAAAGAGATCAACCGCCTGATGGGGCGCGTCCGCGAAAAAGGCTACACGATCATCCCCACCGTGATGTACCTCAAAAATGGGCGGGCAAAGGTGGAGATCGCCCTTGCCAAAGGGAAGAAACAGTACGACAAACGCGATAGCATTGCCGAACGGGAGACGGGGCGCGTTTTGAAGCGGGCGCTCAAAGAGGGGCGCTACGAAGATTAGACAACGGGGAAACTAAGCGTTATTGCAGTACCCTCACTGGTTGGTCTGCAACCAGCCTTCTTACAAGAAGGGCGGGCGTCGTTCGTTTACCCCGTGATCACCACTGCCTAACCCATTGGTAATTATATCGTGATACGTGGGGCTGTCAACCATTAAGGGGTCAATCTCCTTGAAAAATACTGTAGGTCAAGAAATTTTCTAAAGAACCCCTCTCCATGACAAACGATGATGCTCGCCCCGACCCCGATTACCTTCTTGCTGCCATTCAAAAGACAACCGTCCGTAAAGGGCGCGGCAAGCTAAAACTTTTTCTGGGTATGGCGGCAGGGGTGGGCAAAACCTACGCAATGCTCGATTCTGCCCAACGCCTCCATACAGAAGGCATCGATGTCGTTGTGGGCTATGTGGAAACGCACCGCCGCCCCGAAACCGACGCCCTTCTAGTGGGTCTTTCCGCCCTCCCCCGCCGCCAGATTGATTATCGGGGGGCAAGGCTGGAGGAAATGGACATTGATGCGATCCTCGCCCGCCGCCCAGAGATCGTCCTTGTCGATGAATTGGCGCACACAAATGCCCCAGAATCACGGCATGTAAAGCGCTATCAGGATGTGATCGAACTGCTTGAGGCGGGAATCACCGTCTACACGACAATGAACGTCCAGCATTTCGAGAGTCGCGTCGATGCCGTCCGCCAGATCACCGGAATCACCGTTCACGAAACCGTCCCCGATTCAATCCTTGATTACGTGACCGAAATCGAACTCATCGACCTTTCCCCAGAAGACCTTCGTAAGCGGCTTGCTGAGGGGAGGGTTTATGTCCCAGACAAGGTGGAAACGGCGATCACGAACTTTTTCCGCACAGGGAACTTGACCGCCCTGCGCGAAATGGCGCTGCGCCTGACCGCCGAACATGTCGATCATCAACTGCAAGACTATATGGAAGTCAAGCGGATTGCCGGTCCATGGAAATCTGGTGAACGTCTTATGGTTGCTGTCAGCCCAAGCCCCTTTGCCGAAAAACTCATTCGTTGGACGCGCCGCATCGCCTACAACCTTGAGGCGCCATGGCTTGCCGTTTATGTGCAGTCCTCGCGGGCGCTGACAGCAAAAGAAAACGCAGGGTTGGCGCAAAACTTGGCGTTGGCGCGGGAATTGGGGGCAGAGGTAATCACCGCCGCTGGAGAGGATGTGGTGGGAACGCTTGTCCGTCTTGCCCAACAGCAAAACGTGACGCAGATCGTTGTCGGAAAGCCGCTCCAAAACCGCTGGCAAACGCTGTTACGGGGCGGTTCATTGGTGGACGCGCTCTTGCGGCGCAGTGGGAATATCGATATTTATGTAATCACGGGCGACGAAACGGCGAATCCTACTGCTCCGACGGTGATTTTACCCCTCTCGCCGCGCCATTCCACCCCACGCCAATACGTTCTTGCCCTTGCCATTGTGATTGGAATCGCCGCCGTCGATTACCTGCTGCGCGATTACATTGGGTATTTCACGGTGGGGCTGACGGAGATTCTGGCTGTCTTGCTGATCGCCATTTATATTGGGCGCGGTCCCGCCTTCCTTGCCGCCATGATTAGCGCAATCTCTTGGAATTTTCTATTCATCGAGCCGCGCTTTACCTTTATCATCTCTCAACAGCAAGATGTCTTGTTGGTAAGCCTCTACTTCATTATTGCGCTGTTCGCCGGAAACATGACCGCCCGCCTACGCCTTCAGGAACGCCAAGCGCGGTACAACGCCGAACGAACGATGGCGCTCTATGCGCTGGCGCACGAAACCGCCACCGCTGTCAATATGGCGGATGTCCTGCGAACAGCAATTGACCAAATTGGGCGGGTGTTCACTGCGGAGGTGGCAATTTTGCTTCCCGAAGGGGGAATCCTCCCCCGCACACCGCACCCGCTCAGCACCTTACCAATTGACGATAAAGAATTTGGCGTTGCTCTGTGGAGCTTCGAGAAAGGCAAGCCCGCCGGACGCTTCACCGACACCTTACCCTTTTCCTCAGCCGTCTATATGCCGCTGCGGACGCCAAACCGCACCGTTGGCGTCATTGGCATTCGCACCCGTCAAACAGATCGACTCAGCTTTGATCAAGAGGTTTTGCTGGAAACGTTCATCAGCCAAGTGGCGCTGGTTGTAGAGCGCGAACTTCTCGATGAAGCTGCTGCCCAAGCCGCCATGCTCCAAGAATCAGAGCGGCTTTACACAACGCTGCTCAATTCGATCTCTCACGAATTGCGCACACCACTCGCCACGATTAGCGGGGCGGCAAGTGGGTTAAGTGACCCCCAAACAAGCCATAATGAACACGCCCACAGCACACTGATCAATGACATTCAAGAGGCGGCGGATCGGTTGAACCATTTGGTGGAAAATCTGCTCGACATGTCTCGCTTGGACTCCGGCAAACTGCACCTAAAACGCGAGTGGTGCGATCTCAATGAGGTGATCGGCGTCGCGCTCCAGCGGATGGCACGGCGTCTGGCACGTCATCCATTGACGCTCAAGCTCTCTCCCACTTTGCCCTTGATTCAACTTGATTTTGTCTTGATGGAACAGGTCTTTGTGAACCTACTGAACAATCTTTGCAACTACACCCCTGAAGGGACGGCAGCAGACATTACGACCAGCATTGATGGCAGCGCCCTGCTCACAACGCTCCGCGATTATGGGCGTGGTGTTCCAGAGGGCGCCCTCGGCAAACTTTTTGAAAAGTTTTACCGCGTCCCGGGCACGGCAACAGGCGGCAGCGGATTAGGATTGTCAATCTCTCAGGGCATTGTTGAGGCACATGAGGGGACACTCACCGCTCGCAATGCCACGATGGGAGGTCTCGAACTAACCATCCGCCTGCCCCTTGGGGGGGATGCGCCGCCCGTTCGGGAGGCTGCTCTATGAACGCGGTATCCCCCTCCGGCGGGGCGCATATCTTGATTGCCGATGATGAAATACAAATCCGGCGGTTTTTGCGGATCACGCTTGAGGCAAACGGGTATCACGTTCAGGAGGTCACCAATGGGCAAGATGCGCTGGTGAAAGCTGCGCAAGGGCGCCCCGATGTGATCATTTTGGATTTGGGGCTGCCCGATATGGATGGCTTGGAGGTTTTGCGGCGCTTGCGGGAATGGACAAAGACGCCAACGATCATCCTTTCGGCACGAGAGGCAGACCGCGACAAAGTGATCGCCCTTGATGCTGGCGCTGATGATTACCTGACCAAACCTTTCAGTGTCGATGAACTCATGGCGCGGATTCGCGTGGCGCTGCGGCACGCCGGACCCCTATCCGGCGATCCGGTTTACATCATTGGCGGCTTGCGGATTGATCTCGCCCGTCACACCGTGACACGCGATGGTGAAGCGGTTAAGCTGACCCCCACAGAATTCGCCCTGCTGCGGCTTTTGGCGCAACATGCCGGAAAAGTTCTGACCCATACCCAGATACTTCGGGAGGTGTGGGGTCCTGAGTATGTGAACGAAACACATTATTTGCGTGTGTATTTTGCCCAACTGCGCGGAAAGCTGGAAGAAACGCCTGCCTTGCCGCGATACATCCTCACTGAACCCGGCGTGGGCTACCGTTTGGCGATGGAGGGGTAAGATCAGACGGCAATGAAACATACTATAGTAAAACTCCCCCCCCTACCGGGGAGGGGTTAACCGATTTGGCTGAGGAATAAATGTATGACAAACCAACCAACAGCAGAAACACTCCCCATCATCGGGATGACCTGTGCCAACTGCGCGGCAACCATTGAACGCAACGTCCGCAAATTAAGCGGGATCGTCAGCGCCGAGGTCAACCTTGCCAGCGAACGCCTGACGGTCAATTATGATCCTGCACTTCTGAGCCATGATGAAATTGTGGCGCGGGTACGTAAGGCGGGCTACGACGTACCAGAGGTAAAAGCGGGTGAAACAGCAGAAGATGCAGAGGCAGCAGCGCGTGCGGCAGAAATCGCACACCAAGAACGCCGCTTGTTGATTGGTGCAATGTTCACTGTGCCGTTGTTCATCCTGAGTATGGGGCGCGATTTGGGCATTTTTGGCGCGTGGGCATGGCAACCGGGGGTGAACATCCTCTTTTGGGCGCTGGCGACGCCCGTTCAGTTTTATGTAGGGTGGGATTACTACCTCGGTGCATACCGCGCCCTCCGTGCCGGCAGCGCCAACATGGATGTTTTGGTGGCGTTGGGGTCGTCCGTTGCCTACCTTTACAGTGTGGTGATCACGCTTCTGCTGTTGAATCCCACGAGTGCGATGCCGCTTCATAGGGTGGGGGCGCATCATGTCTATTTCGAGACCGCCGCCGTGATCATCACGCTGATCGTCCTCGGCAAGCTGCTGGAAGTGCGGGCGAAGGGGCGCACCAGCGCGGCAATTAAAAAACTGCTTAACCTGCGCCCCAAAACGGCACGGGTTGTTCGTAATGGACAGGAGCTTGATCTCCCGATTGCCCATGTCATCGTTGGCGATACGGTGATCGTCCGCCCAGGCGAAAGTATTCCGGTAGATGGGACCGTTGTGGAGGGGTATAGCGCCGTTGACCAAAGCATGATCACGGGCGAGAGTTTGCCCGTGACGCGGACGGTTGGCGAGACGGTGATCGGGGCAACGCTGAACAAACAAGGGTTTCTCAAAATCAGCGCAACGCGCATCGGGCGCGATTCTGCGCTGGCACAAATCATTCGGCTTGTGGAGGAAGCGCAAGGCTCGAAAGCGCCCATCCAACGCATCGTTGATCAGGTGTCGGCTGTCTTTGTTCCAGCCGTGATCGGGATTGCCGTCCTCACTTTTGCCTTGTGGCTGATCGGCGGGGCGGGGCTGACCAGCAGTCTGCTGCGTATGGTCGCTGTCCTCGTCATTGCCTGCCCCTGTGCGATGGGCTTGGCGACGCCCACAGCGATCATGGTCGGGGTGGGCAAGGGCGCAGAACAAGGGATTTTGTTCAAGAACAGCGCCGCCCTCGAAAAAGCCTATCAAATCAATGCCATCATTCTGGATAAAACGGGGACGATCACGCGGGGTGAGCCAGCCGTGCGGGAAGTCGTCATGGCGGGCGCTTGGGAAGGCAAAAGTGAAACCCTGTTGCGTCTTGCCGCCTCTGCTGAGCGGGGCAGCGAACACCCGCTTGGGGCTGCCGTTGTCGATGCGGCGCGGCGCATGGGGTTTGCCCTTGAAGAACCAACGAGGGTGGAAGCCTTTGCCGGACAAGGAATTCGGGCGGTTGTTGGCGGAGAAACCATCCTGATTGGCAACCAGCGCTGGCTAGACACCGAGGGGGTCGCCCTTAACGGGCTTGAAGGGGACGCCGAACGTCTTCAAGGCGAGGCGCAGACCGTTCTTTGGGTGGCGGTAGGGGGCGAGGCACGTGGGCTGATCGGGGTTGCCGATACGGTGAAGGAGACCTCTGCCGAGGCGATTCGGGCGCTGCACACAGCGGGCTTGCAAGTCATCATGATCACCGGTGACAACGCTGCAACCGCGAATGCCATTGCCCGTGAGGTGGGCGTGGATCGCGTCATGGCGGAGGTTTTGCCCGCCGATAAAGTAGCCGCAGTCAAGCGCCTTCAGGCGGAAGGACTGGTTGTGGCGATGGTCGGTGATGGAATCAACGACTCGCCCGCGCTGGCACAAGCTGATGTGGGCATGGCAATCGGGACAGGGACGGACGTGGCAATCGCGGCGGCTGATGTTACGCTGATGAGCGGCGATCTGCGCGGGGTGGCGAAGGCGATCCGCCTCTCGCGGGCGACGATGCGCGTGATTCGGCAAAATCTGGGGTGGGCGTTCGGCTATAACGTGGCGCTGATCCCCGTAGCGATGGGAGTCTTTGCCCTGATCCCCGCTGCTCCAGACTTCCTCCGCCAGTTGAGTCCGATGTTGGCGGCGGGCGCTATGGCGGTGAGCAGTGTGAGTGTCGTGACGAATTCGTTAAAATTAAAAACGGCATCGTTCCCGCCGCTGAAGGATTTCGCTCAAGATAATCCGAAATCCGCTCACCATCTTCCAACTGTCCAGTCTCAGTAACCATTGAGCTATCCCCATGAAGCTGCACAATCTTCTTGCGGATAGCTTCCCAACTTCTGACGGGCAATGCAGCAGAAATCTCAAGTTGCGTTGCCTGTCTCTGAAGCAATTCTTCCAATACCTCAAGCTCATCATTTCGCCAGCGATTTCCACTCGTCCGGTTGGCTTTCTCGCCATCCCGTTCTAAACGTTCAAGATAATCCTCGTACTTTTCTTCATCACGGATAGGCTTGGGCGAAATGTGGAAGTTTCGTTTGCCGATAATTTCGTAGGCTTTCAATCGAATAGCGTGCCAGTTCCGATTTGGAAGAGCCTCAGCAATCTTCACTTGGTCTGCTTGCTCATCAATCAACTTAGTGAGTGTCTCCACTTCATCTGGAAACCAAATGGTTGAACCATCCGCACGATAGGCAACATGAATCGTGTCTGTGGTGTTATCGCGCCAGTGGATTTCGACGTTGACCACGCGATACTTCCCAATTGGATTGACAACAATACGGGAAATAAACCCCTGAGCGACACCCTGTTTTGCATCAGTGTCCAACTCATCCCACGTCTCAAGAACCTGCCGTGCTTGCTTTGCGAGTGCTAGAAGTGCGTCTTGGTGTTTACTTCGACGGTCTAGGTCTGCAAGTTTGTTCCCTAGACGTTCCTTCTCGTGATCGAGGTTGGTGTACTCAAGCTCTAATGCCTTGAGGTAAGACTCAGATTGGACAAAACTGGAGTTTCCTAGAATTGCCTGCATTTTCTGCTCAACTGATGCACGCTGATGCAGAAGGACGCGGCGCTCTGTCTCAAAGTCCTCACCTGTTGTTGAGAGAACTTCCTCCCACACGCTTTTATCAAACGTGAGCTTAAGTTTCTTGTGAAGCATCACCGTGAGGGCATTGTCGAAATACTCACATCGCCGTGACCATAAGAGATGCTGGTTATCCGCCAAATCCATGTAATGGCAAACATAGGCATACCCTTCAATGGATTTTTCCCAAGCCACTGTTGCTCCACGCCATTTGCCTTCATGATACGAACCAACTAATCCAGTGTAGATAGCAGGCGGGGCAACCCGTTCTTTTTTCTTGGTTGAATGAACACGCCCTAAGCGTGGTGCATAATCGGGATTGGGTTTGCCTTCAAGGGTATACGGGGAAAGGTAATTGAAGGCTTTGTAAAAGAGGTCTTCAGGAACAATGGGTGGGTGATTATTCCAGACCACAATATGTCCTTTGTGCATCCAGTGACCTAGATAGACAGGATTGGTCATCATGTTTGTCAGGGCAAGACTACCAGGCATATAAATGTGACCACGTTTGAGCATTCGCACGGGCTTCCCGAAAATGTACCCTCGTGACACGAGGCGTTGGAGGTCTGGATCATCAAAATCAGGAAAGTGAGGACCGTGTTCAAAAATGTGGCGAAGTGTTCCGCGAATATTGCCACCACACTCTACAAATAGCTCGAACAATTCCACCACAACTTCGGCACATGGTAGGAATGGCTCAAACTTGCGCCACTGTGGATTAGGCACACCACTTGAGAGGTTTTTTCGGTCATCTACCATAAACCCCAAATTGATGTTCCCACCCATCCACATACCTTGCAGAAGCATTCGTTCTTTGGCTGCCATAAGGCGACCACGCACATATGAGTTGAGGTAATCGGCTGCCTGCTCTGCACGCATACGGAAGAGTAAACGGTGATATGACCCTTCATACTTATCCGCAAAGTTGTACTTAAAGTAGGGGGTAATCACACGAACGTCGCTTTTGACACACGCATCAATGAACACATTGACCTGAATTTGTGTCTCGTCACGAAAGAGGCGGTCTTCTGCTTGTACTGCAACTGTGCCAATGCCACAGGTGATAATCAGGTTATACAGACGACTCATGCCTTTGCGCTCATCAATACGCTTTGCCCCACTCACACCCTCATCTTCATCAATGAGCATAATTTGGTCTTCCTGCCAACCTAACGACTTCACGTAACGAGGCAAGTCAATTTGCTGCATGTCGGTAGAGATATTCCCTACCTGCTTCATCGAAGATTGGCGGTAGTACACCGCAACTCCTCGATCCAGTGGGAGTGCGCCGGGAATGGCTGGCGTTTCAGACTTGTGTTGCGCTTGATAAGTACGTTTTGCTGCCATAGTAAATTATCCTTTTTGTCTCTCTTCCAGTTCTTGCTCAGTGTCCTTCAAATGCTGTGATGTTTTTGCCCGTACAAAGCCTTTGATGAGCGCACGATAGGCATGATGAAAATCAATTCCGTTCTTTTCCTCTTTACGCTGGTGTACGTGAACTTGAAAAGGTGTGAATGGTTGGTCTGGCATAACTCCTTTGCTACTGGTAGTAAATAAAAAAGCCGTCAACGCCTATGAAGCATTGACGGCAAACGTCGCCCACGAAATAATTGCACGTTAGCCTTCGATGCTGTCTCTATCAGCGTCGCTGGTTAGCTCTCGGCGGGTGTTACCAGCACCTTCCGAGAGCGCAAACCTTAGAATTATATCAATATTACCATAAAAATCTAAGGCATAAACACCAAAGCTATTGGTGGGACGCATTATCTATAGTAGGTTGCCGCGTAACCGCGCCTATATTTGTGTTTTGATGTTGGGTTGAGCAAGTCACTAAGTCCAACCAAGAATTTCGCAAAGGAAGTAATGAACGGGGCGCGATGCTCATAGCGCCATAAGCGTTGTTCTTCTTGAAGGAGAAGATATTGGTACAGATTGCGTGGTTTAGCGAGGCGTTTTCTCTTTGCCCATCGCACAAGTTGAGCAAGATCATTGCGACGGTGCAATAAGTGACACGCTGACCAATATGTATCTAGACTTGTTTGGAGGGAGTTGTAGTGCTGGTACTGCTTGAGAAGCGAATCTGGCATATCGAGTCTGAATCTAGCAGGACTCATTAAGAAGAGTCAACCAGCAGAATCGAGATAAGAACTATGCCCAAAACTATTCTGAGGAGTGTCGCTTTATCGTATCTGAAATAAGCTGTACTGCTTGAATAGCTGCCTGCTTATCCTCTTGGGTAGGAAGTGTATGAAACTCTTGGAGCAAGAGTTGGTCAAGATCATCTACCTGAAAGTCGCCTTCAAAAAAATATGAGACAGGCACACCTAATACACGAGCAAACGTTGGAAGTTCTGTGGCAGGTAACTTCCGTTTGCCGTTTTCGTACTCTGAGACTGCTTTTTGATCGCGCTTAACGGCCTCGGAGAATGACTCTTGAGACATGCCGATACGTTCGCGGGCGCGACGAATGCGTAAGCCTAATTCAACTTGATCCACAGACACAATATTCCAATTTAACATAAAAACCTATTGCGAGAATACCAAGAATCCGCTAGACTGTTTATATCGTTTTCGCCATAGTTTCTTAGTTGAAATTCAACTAAGAAACCTCGTCCTGTTCACTGAGTTGATATGAGGAGCGTGTGCAATGGCACTCGATCACGGTGGCGGCGGTTCATAGCACTTGTAACCGTCAGTAGTGGAAATGGGCAACAGTCTTTGGCTGTTGCCTTTTTAGTTACCACTCCCACTTAAAGATATAGCCTTCATATAAACGCGGTTTGTTGACTTCCCATGTATAGGAAATGCGTCCGTCAGGGAAATGTGTCTCGTGTTGCACCCCTAATTGATGTGAACGTTTTAGATTGTTTTCCACAATAGCTACGTTTCTTGGAAGACGATCTTTGGGGAAAATAATCCTTGCGGTTAGTACCTTCATAGGATGGTCAACTTGAATTTGAAATGTCTCATTATTAGTCAAAAAACCATTTTCAATGGTGCGCTCGATGAAGATTTCTTCCTCCATGCCTTTTCGATAGTTCTGGCGGAGGGATATAAGTACAAAATGACGATAGCCTTCTTGGTATATGTCTACTGGAAAACCGGGTGAACATTTATAATCGGCAAAGATACTTCCATCGCCCCAAATCTGATCCTGAATAGCAAATACATCGTCGCGCAAAAATATCACCTTCTGGCGCTTAGTATGCACCGCAACTCTGCCCTGCGAATCAAGAAGCTCTAGGGTAGCTTCGTGATGATTAACTCGATACAGTCCGTGAAAACGCGATTCTCGCCAAAATCGCAAGACTTCGGCGAACACTAGGCGAACAAGCTCTGAATTCACAAGAACTGAGAGGAGGGAAAGATTTTCAGATGTTGATGAGGCGGGCGGTTGTGACATAGAACAAATGTAATTATCTCATCCGAAAAAGGGCTAAGAAAGTACGAAGTTTCTCGGTATAATTTTGAACCTAATAAGCACGGCAAAGGCAAAGATGAATGGAACTGTCAACGTTACAAAATTGGTTATGGAGAGCAGCTTGCTCCATTCGTGGAGCAGAAGATGCTGCTAAGTATAAAGACTATATTCTTCCCCTTATCTTCTTTAAGCGATTGAGCGACGTATTTGAAGATGAACTTGCAAAACTTGCCCGTCAATTAGACGTTGATATTCCAACTACAGAACTTCTGGTTGCTGATGATCGCAAACTCATTCGGTTTTACCTATCGCCAGAAATGAGATGGAATGAGATTCGTAAGAACACAACCAATCTGGGCGAAACACTAACTGATATATTGCGGCAAATTGCAAGAGAAAATCCTAAACTACAAGGGGTAATTGATCGCCGTGACTTTAACGCTACGGAGCAAGGGCAACGTGTGCTGGATGATGATATTCTCGCTGGATTGATAGAGATACTCAGTGAGTACCGCCTGGGTCTTAAAGATGTTGAACCTGACATCATCGGACGTGCTTACGAGTATCTTATTCGCAAGTTCGCCGAGCGTGGGAGTAGTGCGGGTGAATTTTTCACACCAACTGAGGTTGGTTTCTTGATCTCTCGTATACTCGATCCTCAGCCGGGTGACACGATTTATGATCCCGCTTCCGGTTCAGGGGGTTTGCTGATTAAAGCTCAGTTACGGCATAGAGAAAAACTAGCTACTGCATCCAGCAAGTCTATAGATGATCTAAGCCCAGAAGACGACCCACTGCCTGTGCATCTTTATGGGCAGGAATACCAAGCGGATAACATCGCGGCTGCCCGAATGAACGCCTTTATTCACGACATGGACGCAGAAATTCTACGCGGAGACACAATTCGTAATCCCCTGTTTTTGGATGGTGGTAGTTTGCGGAAATTTCATAAAGTTGCCGCAAACCCAATGTGGAATCAGAATAATTTCGCTGAAAGTGTCTATGAGAATG
Organism: Anaerolineales bacterium; assembly: GCA_015075625.1. NCBI lineage: Bacteria > Bacillati > Chloroflexota > Anaerolineae > Anaerolineales > Anaerolineales bacterium. The sequence goes on from JABTTZ010000001.1 coordinate 1,919,921, forward strand.
ATACTTTTGGGCGTTTCATCAATGGTATTCCACCAATTAATAGTGCCGATTGGGGGTGGATTCAGCACATGTTTGCTAGTCTACTCCCAGGCGGGAAAATGGCTGTAGTTCTCGACACAGGAGCAGTAGCACGGGGAAGCGGCAACAAGGGAGCAAATCGTGAACGGGACATCCGCAAAGCCTTCATAGAAGCTGACAGGATAGATGCGGTAGTCCTTTTACCAGAAAATCTGTTTTTCAATACCAGTGCGCCAGGTGTAATTATGGTCATACATCGTACTACAGTCGAAACACCTCGCGCTCATGCGGACGAAATTTTACTGATAAACGCCAATAAAATGTATGAAAAAGGCAATCCGAAAAATTTTATGACTGAGTTACATATCAATCAAATTGGGGAAGTCTATCTTGAATGGAGAGAAGTTGAAAACCTCAGTAAAGCGGTCAAGCGAACGGAGGTGATTCGCAACGATTACAACGTATCGCCCTCGCGCTATGTTTCCCATTCGGATGTTGAACCAGCGCTCCCGCTTGAAGAGGCATTAGTCCGCTTACAGGAGGCAGAGGAAGCCCGAAAAGAGGCTGATAGGAAATTAGATTCAGTAATGGAAATATTAGGATTTGTAAATTGGCGTGAATTCGATAGCAAGGTAAACAACAATGATGCGGAATAACCCCCCCTTGACACAGTTCAAGGAGACAGAAATTGGTCAGCTTCCCTCAGATTGGAATGTCGCCGCTATAAAGAATTGCGTCACTTTTTCTCGAAAGCCTAAGAGCTTGAATTTATCTCAATTTGAACTCATCCCTTTTGTACCTATGGAACTCATTTCTGAGCAAGGAATATATGCAAATCAGTTTGAACTTAGAAGTCCAACTGAAATAAATAGCGGAAACTACTGTGAACGTGGCGACCTTCTAGTTGCGAAAATAACACCTTCTTTCGAGAACGGCAAGCAAGGTATTCTAATTGACATTCCTCTTGATTTTGCATATGCAACAACAGAAATTTACGCCCTTAAGCCTATCCCTGAAGTTCTCAACCCAATTTTTCTCTTTGGATACCTTAAAATTCAAGATATTCGCATGGACATAGCGGGGAAAATGGAAGGGACGACAGGGCGACAGCGCGTTCCAAAAAGCATCATTGAAAATTGGATGATTCCACTTCCACCCCTACCAGAACAACGTCGCATAGCCGCTGTCCTAAAGGTTATACAGGAGGAAATTTCCGCTCAAGAGGATATTGTCAGCGAAATGCGAGAGTTCAAGCGAAGTACAATGGCACATCTATTTACTTTCGGGATTTACAAATCTCCTGTTGAACTTGTCGAGACCGAAATAGGGAAGTTTCCTAGCCATTGGAAATTCTATCCGATTGGTCAGTTAGTTGACATCAAATATGGCTATCAGACTTCTATTCCAAAAGCAGCTTTATCAACAGGTGTAGACATCATTAGCACTGCCGAGATAAAGAATGAAGGCTATCTTGATTTAACAAGAATTCGGAAGATAGATATTGATCTTTCGTCTGTTGAGCAATATTTGATTCGCAAGAACGATATTCTATTTAATTGGCGTAATGCTCAAGAGCATGTTGGGAAAACTGCTCTTGTCGATGTTGAATTATCAGAGCCAACGATCTTTGCCTCTTTTATCCTTCGGCTTCGACCAGTTCAACACGTCAGCTATAATTTTGTTCACTACCTTCTGAGTTTCTTGCGAAATCAAGGCGTTTTTTTTCGTCTTTCACGACGCGCGGTCAATCAAGCTAATTTCAATGCCAACCAGTTAAGTAATTTGGTTGTACCTGTTCCATCGCCTGAGGATCAAGATGCGATAACAGAGCTTTTGAAAGATATTGATGAAAAAATAGCGGCTGAGGAAGATCGAAAAGCTGCGCTTCAAGAACTTTTCCGCAGTCTACTTCACCAGTTAATGACTGGACAAATTCGCCTCCTATCAGACGAAGGATTGCCTTTATGAGCCGTATCAGTGAGCAACGGGATGTTCAAGACCGCCTTGTAAATTACCTTCAAGGAAACGCTTGGCAATATCTCCCGCCGTTTGATAGCAACCTTGCCCGACAAAATAACGAACGAAATCCCTTCTTAGTTGAAACCTTGACAACACAATTCGCCATGCTAAATAGCTGGCAAGTTGGTGATGCTCGAATTGAGGACGTGGTTCGTCGGCTGCGGCTACTTCCGGCGAATATTGAGGGTAATGAGCAGTTCCTCAAAGGGTTACGTGGACAGTGGACGGCGTATGACCCTACACAGCAACGTGAACTCAATGTCAACCTGATTGACTATGAACATCCTGAGCGCAATACCTTTCACTTCACTCAAGAAATGTGGTTTGAGGATCGGGATCGCCGTCGAATGGACATGGTGCTATTCATCAATGGCTTGCCTGTCGTCCTCATCGAAAACAAAGCACCCACATTGCCCGATGCCGGAGAGCAGGGTTTTCGACAAGTCCAAGAAACATATACTGCCCAAATCCCAGAGTTTCTCAAGTTTCCAATTCCATTTGCCGTCTGTGCGCGGGGTGTAGAGTATGGCGCAACGTGGAATCCGCGCATGACTGCATTCTACACATGGAAATTACACACTAGCGCAACTGGACTGGAAGCTCTTGGTAAATCGTTCTTTGATCGTCAAAACGTACTCAATATCCTTCGTGACTACACCATTTTTTATCGAAGCGAAGATACATTACAGAAATACCTGATGCGCCCTCATCAGATGCGGACGGTGGAAAAGATTGTTGAACGTGTCATCGAAGGAATTCATGGCGCGGAAGCGAATACAGGGCTTGAGTGGCACACACAAGGTAGCGGCAAAACCCTGACGATGATCGTGGCGGCACACTTGCTCCGTCGTCAGCGTGAATTAGAAAACCCAACACTCCTCATCGTAGTAGACCGAATTGAACTTGAAACCCAGATGCAGCAAAACCTTGAAGCGTTCGGTTTTGCTGGTGTGACACGCGCAGAGAGTAGAGAACACCTGCGGCAACTGCTGAACAATGATTATCGTGGTTTGATTGTGACGACCATCCATAAGTTTGACCGCATGAATGCTGATGCCTGCACTCGAAAAAATGTTATCTTGCTAATTGATGAAGCACATCGTTCTCAGGAAGGCGATTTAGGTGTGTACTTGAATGCTGCCCTGCCAAATGCCTTCAAGTTCGGGTTTACTGGAACACCGATTGATAAGGGTAAAGTAGGAAAAGGCACATTTAAACTCTTCGGACAGTTTGATGCTGAAGGGTATCATGACAAATACAGCATCAATGAGAGCATTGAAGACGGTACAACTGTCCCACTGTACTACACACTTGCACCATCAAAAGTTTGGCTTGATAAAGAGCAACTTGAGACAGAATTTCACGAACTCCGTGATGAATTCTTTAACGAACTTGATGAGGAAGGCGCGGAAAGTCAAGAAGCCCTTTCCCGTCTACTCCAACGCGCTGATAAATTGATGGCTGTTCTGAAGTCTCCATCTCGTATTACAGCCATAGCGGAACATATCGCGCAACACTTCCAAGAAGCTGTGCTGCCGCTCGGTCTCAAAGCATTGGTCGTTGCTCCTGATCGTGAAGCCTGTGCGCTCTATAAGCAAGCACTCGACCAATTGTTGCCCACAGAATGGAGTGTAGTAGTCTATAGTCCAGACCATAAAGATATTGGGCTACTGCGTGAATACCACCTTGATGATGATAGTGAAAAGCAGGTGCGCCGTGCATTCCGTGACCCTGCGAGAGACCCAAAAATCCTAATTGTGACAGAAAAATTGCTGACGGGGTATGATGCTCCGGTTGCCTATGCAATGTACTTGGATAAGCCACTCAAAGACCATACGCTGCTTCAAGCAATAGCACGAGTGAATCGCCCCTATCCAAACAAGAAAAGCGGTTTGATTGTTGATTATCAAGCGATTTTTGAAGATTTGCAGCGGGCATTAGCATTCGACCAAGCCAGCATCACAAAAGGTCTCATTGACCTTGAAAAGCTCAAAACTCGGTTTGGCGAACTCCTCACAAGCGCAGAAGGCATTGTTGCCCCGATTAATCCCAACAAGGTTGAAGGGCGTACTGATAGGTTACTTGAATACTTCTTCGATACTGAAGTCCGTGAACGTCTCTTTGAAGTGTTTGGCGAACTTCAAGATGCCTTCGAAATTCTCTCACCTGATGCCTTCTTGTATCCATACTTGGATCGCTTTGCCTTTGTCACTCAACTTTACCAAGTGGTCTATGCAGAGTTCTCCCCAAAAGCACAACAACAACGGCTAGAACGCCAGCTTTTGAAGAAAACAGATGCATTGATTCGCCAGCATGTATCTGCTGATCGAGTCGTTTCGCCAATGCACATATATCCTATCAATCGTAATCTTGCCGATGTGGTCAACAGCGATAATGTCAGCGCCCAGGTGAAGGTCATCAATTTACAACGTAGCCTCATCGCAACAATTGAAGAACTCGGCGATGAACAACCATATCTATTGAGTTTGAGCGATGCAGTGGAAGAAGTAATCCAACGGCTCTTGGATCGGCAAATTAGTGCGGAAACTGCCCTTGCTGAACAGTTGAAAAATGCTGAACGGCTGGTGGAAATGCAAGAAGCACGGGCTGAAAGCGATTTAGATAATGTGGCATTCTCGCTCAACATGGTACTGCGTGGTAGCCAACAATTTGCAGGTGATACAGATATACTCGCTCAAGAACTCGCAGCTTTGCTAAACCAGCGACAAGGATGGATCTACAACGAACGCCTAGAGGGACAAGTACGCACAGAACTATATGCTCGGTTGCTGAAAGAACTTCCAAAACCAGTAAACCCGCAAAATGCCAGAAACCTCGTCAATGATTTGCTGCGAATGCACAGAACGGTGATGTGATGACAAGTCACCAGACTTTTGCTTCACAAGCATCTCATTCGTCGGAGCATCTTCACAGTATGATTGATAGTTGGGCGACAGAGATTGGTGTCTCAGTCACTCGTGTTCAAATACGAAAAATGAAGCGAAAGTGGGGATCTGTCTCGACGGCTGGCATTTTGACACTTTCTAGCCACTTGCTCTGTCTCCCTCTTGACCTTGCAGAATACGTGATTGTTCATGAGCTTGTGCATTTGCGCTGCCCAGATCACAGCAAAGCGTGGAAAGTCAGCATGGGGCTGTATCTTCCAGACTGGCGAATACGTCATAGCCAGTTACAGAAGCATCGTCTCTGACATCCTTCTAGTAGCCTGACATTTTATTCTGACATTGCAAAAAATAGATTGACAAGTCAGGTATTTTCGCATAGACTCCGATTCATGAGGTTGAGTCTAGGAGTGGTGAAATGCCTGACGGAGATGTCGTGTATCACGGCGTGGGTCGGGGATACGCTGGAGCGTACAACGAACTATGTGAGGGATACTTTAGTGATGAGCAGGTTGCAGGAAAAATAGCAAAAGCCCTCCGTAAAGGACTGAAGCGATACGGCAATCAGCCGATAACGCTTGTTACTCAAACCTTTGCTGATGTCTCCGACGCTGTTGCTAGGGGAACCGGAATCCTGTCTACCCAAGAAAGCTACCAGATAGATCAAACGGCGCGTGAACTCATGGGTCATCGGCGGGGAACTCCGCTTGCCGTTGATGCTTGTAAAGAGTATGTCATGCAGGTTTGTGCTGGGGCTGGAAATAGCCTTACCGTTGTTTCTGTCATACGTGGGTACGTTTCGCGGGTACTGCAAGCTGACTTTTACGAACATCTGCCGCTTCTTAATCACCACAACGACATATCTTCAGAGGTCGTTGACCAACGGATTCAGCAAGTACGCCCCTCACGTTGATGTAGAAATTGAAAAAATAGTGGCACAAATCGCCAAAACTGGTCGGGTTGACCGTTTGCGTAAAGAAGCTCGTGATCGTACCAAGTCACAACCTGATTTTTCGGGAATGGATATTTCGATGCCGGGTGATTGGCAGGATGGTGACAATGATGACGATGCCTGAGCCTCACTACACCTTTGATTTTGAGGGGCTTTCTGATCACCTTCAGAATAGCCACCTGCAAATTACTGACCATCTTGAGGGGAGAACTGCAACGATTCGTGTTTCAGTGGATGACACCGATTTTCTCCACCTTCGTGGATTACAAGTTGATGGTCATATTGCAGACCTCATTGACTTGGCGGTTGCCATTTCTGAAGCGGATCGTTGGTCGCAGCGTGATCCTGAATTCCCCTGTGTCATACGTGTCCGTTTGCCTGTGCGTCATCTTGAAAGGTTCAATCAACCTGGACTGCATGAGCATCTTCGAACGATGTTGTATTGGTTCACTGGTGATTATTGGATCTTCGAGTTTACTGCCCTAAGCCAGCAACGACGGTTTGCTGAACTGCAACGTCCGTTGTGGAAATCATCAAACGCAGATGTTCATGCCGAAGTTGCGCTTTGGAGTGGCGGGCTTGATGCTTTGGCAGGTCTCTGCAATCGCATTCATCAAGGTATAGCTGATCGTTTTCTTCTTTTTGGGGCAGGAGGAAACTCCTCAATACGTGGTGTACAGCAGCGTGTGTTCCAACTCCTAAAGAAGCGTTTAGGTGGTGATTTGCACCTGATGCAATTGCACATTTATCAACGCGATACCAAAAAAACTGGGCTGCGACCAGACAAAAAACTGAGGGCGCGTGGAGTGGTCTTTATGCTCTTAGGCTCTGCCTATGCTCGTTTAGAAGGGCAACATGCGCTCGCGCTATATGAGAATGGTACGGGCGCTATAAACCTGCCATTTCGCGCCTCTGAGGTGGGACTTGACCATGCTCGTTCCGTCCATCCCCTCTCGCTACATGGGGTCAGTAAATTGGTGTCTTTTGTTCTTGAGGAGCAATTTGTCGTTCACAACCCATTTATCTGGTGGACGAAAGCAGAAATGTGTCATGTTTTGGAGAAATTGGGGGTAACGGATATTGCTTGGCAAACGGTCTCATGTGATCGACAACACAGGAAAGATACTCCTCAATGTGGGCGTTGTTCATCTTGTCTCCTCCGGCGCGAAAGCTTTCTCGCCTCTGGCATTCCTGATAAGACCCGATACCTTATTCATACTGAGTCGGGAAACGCTTTACATGCGCTTTTACGCAAAAGCCAACTACCACACATGATGTATCAATCTAAAACCATGTATGCTGCACTCCAAAATGGACATGCTTGGGATGTTTTCGCACGGCAACATCCAAGTCGTCTTGCTGATATGGTAGACCGCTTAAGTCAAGAAGTAGGCGAAAATCGTGAAAACATTATCGAAGAAGTAGTTTCTCTCTTTCAGCGATACGCTGATGAGTGGATGCAACCGAGCGTAAGAGCGGTTTTTGACCGAGAAATCGAGGACATAAAACGTGTCCCCAAACGCACGAAACAACCGAACGCTGTTTCGCATGAAGGAATGCAAAAATGAACGACGCTGAAAAGATATTGAATGCTCTCGATGCACGCGAATTCGGCAAGCGACTTCGCCTAGCTCGTGAACGGCGAGGCATGACGCAAGACGACGCAGGAAAGGTCATCAACGTTGGTCGTACCACGATTGTCGCAATCGAAAAGGGAGAGCGTAGGATTCGCCCTGAAGAGCTAATTCAACTTGCAATCGAATATGGACGTGATGTGAATGATCTCATTCGAGAGATGCAACCAACGCTCTTCACCGAACCGCAGTTTCGGGGACCCGAACACTATGAAAATGAAGAAGACGCGCAGATCGAACAATGGATTGAAACGTTAAAAGAACTCGCTGCGGATTATTTTGAGTATGAGCAACTTCTCGATGCTCCAATGGTCAAAAAATATCCGCCAGAATATCAGATGGGTAGGCTTAAAGCAGATGAAATTGGCGAAAGCATTGCCCTTGAGGAGCGCCAACGGCTAGGACTGGGTGATAAACCAATTGGGGTGCTTCGGACGCTACTAGAACAAGAAGTTGGGCTAAGGATTTACTACTTACCGCTCAAGCCCTCAAAGTATTCGGCAATATATGTCTATAGCGATCAAATCGGTGGTTGTATTGCAGTAAACAGTCAACACCCTGAAGAGCGGGATAGATTATCTCTTGCTCATGATTACGGACATTTTCTCACCTCACGCTATAAACCCACGCTTTATATCGAAGGGTTTTATCCTCAACGGTCTGACTCCGAAAAAATTGCCGATCAATTTGCGGTTCATTTTCTTATGCCAACGACGGGGATTACGAGAAGGTTCACTGACATTCGCAAGACGAAGGGGAAGGTTACGCCATACGATTTAGTAGAAATGGCACACTATTTTGGCGTGTCTTTTGAAGCACTATGTTATCGCCTTGAGGGGTTACGGCTCATTCCATCTGGAATGCTTGAGCATCTCAAAGAACAAGGATTTAAAGTGCAATATGTAAAAGCGCAGTTAGGACTTGAAATGTTGCCAGCAAGTCGGCAACGCCTGCCGCTGCGTCATCAACTTCTTGCTGTTGAAGCACTCGATCAAGGTCTTGTAAGTGAGAGCCGATTTGCCCAATTACTTGAAGTCGATCTCCTTGAGGCACGCGCAATTTTTGCTGCCCTTAAAGGTGAAGCACTCTCCTTCTAGGAAGGTAGTGGTCATGCCACATATATTGGAACTTCGGTGAAGGAGAACAGTAGTTGAGCAGCGAACTAGCCTTCCAACATGAATGTGTTATCTGTGATGCGTGCTCTGTGATTAATTTGTATGCAACAGACCGAATGGGAGACATTTTACGGGCTGCTCCTACCCGTTTTGCCGTTTGTTCCCATGTGAAAGATAAAGAAGCGCTCGGAGTATTTAATGGACAAGTCATTGACGGAAAACGCCAACGCAACCCTATCAACTTAGAACCACTCATTACGGCAGGTATCCTCGATGTTGCGGCACATGATTGGAACATCCATGCCAATCAGATTATCGTGTTAAGTCGAGCTGGTATTAGTGGAATGGGTGAAAAAATTTCCAGTGCAATTGCCCTAGAAAAGGGATGGGGAATAGTCACAGATGATCGTCATGCCCATAAGAAACTGACCGTTTTGATGCCTCAGACCCAAATTCTCACAACGATTGATTTGGTACGGCACTGGGCGAATGTGGAGAACATCGGTGTTGATGTTCTCCGTGAAGTGCTGGAAAAAATTCGGATAAGAGGGAATGCCGAACCAGCGCAAGACCATCCACACTATGCGTGGATTATGAGTATAGTGTCTACCCCATAATGGGGGCGGGCTATGGGTTTATAATCCGAAATTGAGGCATTTCTGCCTCTCTAAACAACGCTAAGGAGAACTTATGTGGTCTGACAACGAGGCAAGTATTGACCTGCTACGCTTTCGGTCACTTGCAAAAACAATAGATGATGTCATTACAACAGATAGCCTTCTACCTACCACGATTGGCGTTTTTGGTGACTGGGGAAGTGGCAAGTCCACCTTGCTGAAAATGATTCAGAATGATCTTGAGGGTATGGATGGTGTCATGTGCCTTACATTCAACGGATGGCTGTTTGAAGGATATGAAGATGCCAAAACCGCCCTTATGGGAAGCATCATTGATGCCCTTGAAGAGCACGCAAAAGCAAACGAATCAATATTCGCAAAATCTGGGGCGCTCATCACGAAATTGCTCGGACGAGTGAGTTGGATGCAAGCCATTGGTCTTGTGGGTAAATACGGTCTCCCTATCCTTTTAGGGATGCCTCAATTAGCTGCCCTTACTGCGGCAGCGGATATGATGAAAACTCAGCCAACTAGCCCTGAAGAGTTATCGAAACTCATTAAAGCGAATCCCAAAGAACTCCAAGAGATCCGCCGCGACATAAGGGATTTCAGAAAAGATTTTGCCCAGCTACTTCACGAAACAGAGGTTCGCACGCTGGTAGTGTTTATTGATGATTTGGACAGATGCCTGCCTGAAACCGTGATAGCGACATTAGAAGCAATTCGGTTATTCCTTTTTGTGCCTAATACCGTCTTCATTCTCGGAGCAGATGAACGGTTGGTAGAGTATGCTGCCCGTACTCGTTTCCCAGCTACTCCTGGCGTAGAGCGCGAACTTGCTCTCGGTAAAGATTATTTGGAAAAACTCATTCAAATCCCATTGAGAATCCCGCCTTTGAGTGGTGGTGAAATTGAATCCTATATGAATCTGCTCTTTGCAGAAAAAGCACTTGATTCGGATTGCTACTCGTCCCTTTGCGAGAAACTCACACAAGCAAAACCTGCTGACGTATTTGCGCGAACATTCGATATAGAGAGCGCACGTAACATTCTGAAGCAAGATGATGTCTCGCTAATACAAGCTGATCTCGACCTAACAGCAAGAATTGTTCCCATATTGAGTCAAGGACTTGGTGGCAATCCACGCAGGACTAAGCGCTTCCTCAACACCATGATTTTGAGAATGAAGTTAAGTAAAGAGCGCGGTATTGACTTACAGCAGCGTGTACTTGTGAAATTGATGGTGCTTGAGTACACAAAATCAGAGTTCTTTAAGCAAATTGCGAACTTGCAAATCCTTCAGGAAGGGAAACCAAACGAACTCAAAGAAGCCGAAAAATACGTAATTGGTGCGGCAACTGAGACAGATAAGGAAAATCTCGAACTAGCTCAAGCTACGGATTTGCCTGCACAAAAAAGCAAATTGAAAGATTCTAAGTCTGCTGCCCATACGAGTGGACAGGATACAAGTGAGTCATCGCTATCTTGGCAAGTCCAAACATGGGTAACAGATGAATGGATGCTCCGATGGTTAAAACTTGATCCGATACTAGCGGATATTGATCTGCGCCCATACTTCTATATCGCTCATGATAAGGTTGGAGGGTTCACTGGAAGCCAATTACGCCTTACCCCCAGAGCAAGAGAAGTATTGAATCGCCTGATTAGCCCGCAGGAAGTAACTCGGAAAATTGGTCTAAAAGATTTGGAAACCCTCAACGAAGCTGACGTGAATTCAATATTCCAAAGTTTGACTGACCAAATACGGCAAATGGAAGGTTCTGCGACTACGCAACTTGAGAGAACCTTGTTTGATGTAGTCGAGAAGAAACGAGACTTGCTTCCACAATTAATTGCGTTTTATGAGGCATTACCTGATTTGCGGATAGTGCCTGCTATTCCGCCAATGCTTTTACGGGTGTCAAAAGATACTCCGGCTGAAGGTATTGCCCGTAATCTCATGACACGTTGGTCAAGTTCTTCAAATCAAGGGCTTGCTTCGGCGTCAAAGCAAATCTTAAACAGAAAGAACTGAGCAGATATTTATGGGAACCTCAAGCTCCTCACCTGGCCCAAAACGCCCTCCGAACCTATTGCCACCTTGGGGTGGCGATCCTATACCACCAAATCCGCCTCCACCGGATCAGGATAATGAACCTTTAGGCAACGCTACGCCTACATTGCCACCTCAGACACAAAAACCGACTCCTTGGAGCGTACCTAAAGGGGCAATGACAAGGTTTGCACATGGGGGTGGTTCGCTAGGGTCTGTGGGACGATCTTATGTAAGTGCAAATGGTGGGGCAAGCCATCTCGCCACTTCAGCACGATCTGGAAGGCAGACAGCCGGAAGTCTCGCCGGATTCATGGCAAATGGCATTCGTAGTGGATTTGCGGAAGCAGCTCGTCAAATTGGACTCGGCAATCTAGTTGGGAGAGATGTTGAGTTCGTACTTGCATCATTTGTTGATTTGATTGCACCTAGTGGAGCAACAGTTGAACAAGCAATAGCACGGGATGCCCTCAATGATACTCTCTGGGAGGTATTTGACAGGTACGGTGTCAATACGGAGGGGATTGGCGCATTGGATAAATTAGGGCGTAATGAACTAACTGAAGTGATTGGGCTGTATATCTCGAATTATGTGAATGAACGTTTACAGCAAGAGCTATTTTATCGCGTAGAGCGCGGCACTATGAATGAGACAGAGGCAAATAATTGTGCCACACAAATAAAGGATTTTGTTTTCGAGGTTGTACGGCTAGATTTTCAAGATATTGACCCTGTAACTTTTGACTGGCAGGGGACAGACGGAAAGAACCTGATTGAGCAAAAATATCAAGAGGCGTATTCGTTGTTAGGAGATGCGGAATGAGTTGGCACATTGTCTGTCTCTTTGGGGACGATAACTATAGTCCTGAATTACGTGGCGGCGACCAAAGTCTTGTACTCCCATTCCAAGAATACCATCACTACTTTACCTATGTTTCATCGCTCATCGAGACATTTGACACATACGGTCTTACGCCAACCGCAGAAGCAATGGAAATCCTGAATGCAGCGATCGGGGCATATATTGCGGACATTCGCGTTCCTAGAGGAGAAACCACTGATGGCTGGACGCGAGATATGGTACTTCATTTCGCTGTTCGTGATCCGCAACAATGGGAACCAGTAGTCCCTGTTTTCCAAGAACTGCTTTCGTTTCTTACAGGGGATTATTGGGCAGTCGTTCTCCGTCAACTGCCTAAAAGCCAGCGCCTCAATAGCACAAAGCCAGTGCAGAAAAAGCCTCAATCGAAGATAGTGAGCTTATTTTCTGGCGGACTTGATTCATTCATTGGAGCGATTGACCAAGTTGAGCGATATGGGAATACAGTGCTTGTTGGTCATCATGGACGTGGGGGTGGTGCAACAAGCGTTTCCCAAAATGATGCTATTCAGGCATTACGCAAATGCTACGACGACAATAAAGCTCCATTTCTTCGATTTTGGATTGTCCCGCCCAAAAATGTGTCAGATAGAACCGAAACAACCACACGAGCGCGGTCAATCATCTTCTTTGGGCTTGGGCTTGCGGTTGCAAGTGCGCTAGGTGAAGCTAAGTTGATTGTGCCAGAAAATGGTTTTATCTCACTGAATATCCCACTCACTCCGTCACGATTGGGAAGTTTCAGTACCCGTACAACTCACCCATATTTGATTGATTTGCTCAGGAAACTTATCGTTGGCTTGGGTATTAGTATTGAAATCGAGTTACCATACCGCTTCATGACTAAGGGTGAAATGCTTCAAGGGTGTCAAAATCGTCCGCTCATCGAAACCGTCTTGTCATCCACCATGTCCTGCTCTCATCCTTCAGCGAACCGTTTTACTACGGCAAAAGACCCTAATATTCATTGTGGGTATTGCGTTCCTTGCCTTGTTCGCAGAGCGGCGATTCAAGCAGGAGGTTTTCCCGATCCAACTTCTTATGCGTTTGAGGACTTAGCCGCTCCGTTATCAACAAACAGAGCCTCAGACCTCAAAGCATTTAGAATAGCCATTGATCGCTATAAATCGCACCCACCTCTGTTAAAAGATGTTTTAGTTTCAGGCACACTTCCCGGCACGGATGATGAACTTAGGTCGTATCTTGGTGTATATCAACGCGGATTAACAGAAGTCGCAACGTTTTTAAGAAGGTATACAGATACACAATGAGCTTAGTTGACACGCACTGCCATATTGATCTCTATCCTGATTATCAACAGGTGGTCAAACGTGTTGAAGCAAAGCAAATATACACGGTTGCTGTCACTACTGCCCCATCTGTATATCGCCAGAGCAATTCACTCACAAAGGATACAAAGTTTTTAAGGACTGCTCTCGGCTTTCATCCTGAGCTTGTTGCCCAACGAGCATATGAGATTGATTTATTTGTTGAGTTAGCTTCAGACACAAAGTACATTGGCGAAATTGGGCTAGATTTTGTAACAACGGATGAAGAAAACCGGAACATACAAAAGAAGGTCTTTGAACAGATAATAAGCCACTGCGCTTCCTTAAAGCGGAAGATTCTGACTATCCATAGTCGTCGGGCGGCAATGGAAGTCGTTGACATGATTGGAGACAATTACCCTAATAGGGTTATTTTACATTGGTATTCTGGAAGTAAAAAAGCATTACAGAAAGGTCTAGGATACGGATTTTATTTTTCGGTTAATTCCGCCATGCTTCTCAGCGAGAATGGATTGAAGATAATCAGAGAAATCCCAAGGGACAAGCTACTGACAGAATCCGATGGCCCATTTGTGAATACGCAAGGACGAGCAGCAGACCCCCTTGATATGCAAAAGGTTGTACAAGGTCTCTCTGAACTCCATCAAATGCCATATCAGGAAATGGAAGACATTATTTTCACCAACTTTCGACAGCTTTTGAAAACTACAGAGTAGCTTAAAGCCTCCATTGAAAGGTCATAAGAAATTGGGTTTCTTAAAAGTCATTCACCGCAAACTGAAAACAGATCAGGGTTTCCGAGAAGCATTGTGTGAGTTACCTATTGGTGAGTTAGGGCAACCTATTCAGACCGCAAAGTACGAGCCGAACGCTATTTCGCTTCTTCAATGGCTACCTGGAATGAAAAATGTGGAGCTTATTCAATCAACTCTTGAGCCGAAAAAACAAAAATTCTCTGTTCGCAAACTTACAGGCGTATGTGCGGGCAAAACACCGGGCAATGTAGATGTTGAGACATTTCTCAACTATGGGCGTGCGCTCAGACCCGCTCACGAATATACATTGGGAAATCGGATTGGCTATGAAACCGAGGAAGACTTCCAAACAAACTGTGAGTATCTACGCAACAGGTTAAGTTGGATCGCTGGAAATGATGATGGCGTTCCAGTCATTTATCATCGCGCGTGGGACAATACCTACTATTTGGTCAATATTGATGGTGGCAATCACTTCGCAGCCGTGTATCGTCAGTGTATTGAGCAGAAACGTGATTTTACATTTGAGTGCCGGATTGAACAGCAATCACTGAACGTTGAAAACTGTAGAAAAGGATTAGATGGGCATGGGCTGCTCATTGTACCAACGCCCATCGTTGAACCTCTTGCCTATCTACTGTCAGAGTTCGGTCTAAAGATTCGTCCATACACTACTGAATTTCAGACAGGAAAAAGTTTGCTTAGTATCGGCTGGAACTACTTCCCGAAAGGCTTGCAGCTATACAGAAGCGTTTGTGAAACGTTGCCTCGCAAAAGCTACTTTAATCTCAGTCGCTACTTGCTCACGCTCCTGTAGAACCGTAGTCAATCCTTCGACAAATCGGTTAACGGGCGAAGCCTTCCCAAGCGAACATCCTCTTGAGATTGTTCAATCATTTCGATCACCTCCTCAGGCAATTGCTCTGTACTGTCTAAGTGTTCCAGTTGCTCATGACGTTTACTCAGATCGTGGTGTAAGTTCCATTTGGAGTTTATGGAGTTGTTCATAAAATATGACTACAAATTTTTCTGGATAACCAATTCAAAGCGCTCGTAGAATTTGTCGAAAGCAAGCAGATTCGATATGCCATAGTGCTTGGCAACTGCCACGTTACTACAGTCCACCATGCTGGTTTTCTTGGTTGTTTGCTCTCGAAAGATGCCATGAGTATTCTGTTCAAGCTCAGTTGTAATTGGCAGTACCGGAATTGCGCCCTCATCAATCATAGTTAGAAATTTAATGGCGGTTTCTTGACTATCTCTAGAGCTAAGGACAGTGGCGGTTTCTGCGACTACCCAATTGGTAGTCGCTACTCGTTGAAATCGTTGGGAAATGCGTTCAAAAAGGCTGACAACTGTAGTGTGGAGGGCATCATTCGGCAGGAATAAGCCAACAAAAGTGTCACTATCTATCAAATAATCAAAGCTACTCGGCACGACTTCCTTTCCAGACACCATCTGCACCGTAGAGCGTTTCATCAATGGTTTGAGAAGCATCAGTAACGTCTGGAGAACCACTCCCCTGCCATTTTCGGAGCGCCGCGTACATCTTCTCTAGGCGTTGTTTCTCTTGTTCTTCAAAATGGCTGTTCAAGTCAGCTTCAATCACGCGAGACATACTCCATCGGCGTTCTCGTGCAATGGTTCTAACTCGTTGAAGGAATCCAGCACTGAAAGACAAGGTTGTTTTCACAGTTTGTTGTTGCATGGTAGATCGTATTACAGCACGGGTAGATAGGGTAGTCAACACACGAATGTGGGTATGGGTACGGCGTGATTCAAAACGTCGCACAATATTTATAAAGCGACATAGAATTTCCTCAAGTAGCACATTTCAGAAAAATCAATAAATCGAGCCTCTTGAGGAAGACGAATATGAGATCGTCCTATAGGGTAACGGTCTCGGTTGTCCTATATTCAGGTTTCGTTTGAACGTGAACTTGAACAATCACTTTGTGGAGATGAAGTAAAAGCGGGACAATAAAAATATCGCCAGTTGAGTGACGAAATATGATGATTAGAAAGCTAATAGACTACCCCATAAAAATGAGACGCTAGGAGCCGATTGACTTTTTCGAGTAGGATAAGATTTATAGATATTCCCTCTTGGGCAAAGCTCTGGAAAATTCTCAGGTTTTATAGTGTCCTGAGTCAGGACGAACTAAGTGAGTTATTACACAGTATCAGAGAACAGTTCTGGTCGAGTTCTCATTGCTTTACTCACTGTGCTTTTTATCCAATAGTTTGAATCCTCTGCGAGCGCAACGAGTGCCTCAACAAATAAATCTGGGCGAGTTGCCATAACCTTTACGGCGGCAAGCTTTGTATCTTGATCTTCACCTTTAGCAAGCATAGTGAGTACGTCTACAAACGGCTCTGGGTTGTGTTCCATCTCACCTATGGCATGTACTCGCACATGACGTCTTTTATCTTTTGTAAACTTAATCAGCTCCTCGACAGTTACTTCTGGTTCTGACTGAAGTAGATCGCCTAACGCTTTTTTGGCAGCGAAACTGAGTTGAGTCTCATATCTATCTCTCACAATCGTTGTAAGCGCATCGACAAATAACTCAGGACGATTTGCCATAACCTCTACAGCAGCAAACTTTACATCGGCATTTTCGTCTTTCGCAAGAGTGGTGAGCGCCTCAACAAATAGCTCTGGTCGTTTCCCCATTGCCTTGATGGCTCTCTTTTTCAGCCACTCATCTTCATCTTTTGCAAGGGCAGTGAGTACCTCGACAAATAACTCAGGACGATTTGCTATAACATCCATGGTATCAACTTTTACACCGGCATTTTCGTCTTTCGCAAGAGTGGTGAGCGTCTCAACAAATAGCTCTGGTCGTTTCCCCGTTGCTCCTACTACAAGTCTACGTATATGAAAGGACTTATCTTTCGCAAGATCATTTAATGCTTCTGTGAACAACTCTAGTCGTTTTTCTATTGCTTGTACCGCAAGTCTACGTACATCAGGGGATTCATCTTTTAGCGCAAAGATAAGCGTATCAGCAAATAAAACTGGTCGTTTTCCCATTGCTTCTACTGCAAGTCTACGTACATCAGGGGATTCATCTTTTGCGAGGAGGTTAAGTTCCTCCTCATAAAACTCTGGCTTTTCAATTACTAAATTGACGACTCTTATTTTAACATCATATTTTTGGCTACGAATCAGCATTGGTAGAATCGCTTGTACTTCTTTTCGTGAAAAGTATTTCTCTTGTAACTCTTCAATACGGGGATCTTGTTGGTAACCAAACCCATCAATCACAGCATCTATTTCATAGAGAAATCGAAAGTCTTTTGGCGAGAGTGGTTCACCTTTCTTGGTTTTCTCTTCAATAGCCGTGAGCTTCCGCATGTCGTTCATTTTTTTGTGGTACTTATCACCCTCTGGTAAATCACCTAACTTCGTGTCCACAATTTCGGTCATCTCTGGTTCAAGGTTTTGTCCTGGTTGAACGCCGCGCACTTCTGTCACGCCAAGATCGGTCACACTAATGGCTGCTCTGGGGATAGTGGCGTTTTGGGTATCGTCATAAGAAAAATAGACATAGAAATCCCCTTGGTCTACGTAAGACTGCGCGGTGGCTCGTCCAACGATACACCAACCTGTGTCATAACCTAGAATGGCTTCTGAGAGCGCCGTACCATCACTGCCTTTGTCATACTTTACCCATTTACCTTCGGTGGTTCGTTCTTTTCCTTCTTGATGCTTTGTAATTTCCGCGAGATGACGAATACTGTCTGCATACAAAGTTCCAAAATCACCCACTTCTACTAACTTTGCTCGCTCTGGGTGAGTGGTTTTGAAGGTTTTCCACAACTCCTGGGATCTTTTCCATTCTCTAGATGCAACTTCTTCTTTTGGTTGTGTACCTAAAGTAGCAGTTTTTCGCAAAAGATCATTGTAAACAAGTGCCAACACTTCGGCATTCAATTCAGGAAATGGTTTGGTGGTAGTTTTCGAACGGTTCTTGAATGTGCCTTGCTCTTTGTTGAATGGTTCATATTTAATGACCATTCTCAAGACATAATATCTGAACCACATGGGGTACTGACCATCATTCTGGGCAAGGTAGTTCACCCACGTTTCGAGGCTTTCTTGCTGGTCTGCTTGAATACGTTCAATTTCTTGCTCTCTCGCTTCATCAGTGAGTTCTTGAGTACCAAGTCCCATCTGTCGTCCAATCTCAATCTGGTTGGCGAAATAAGCGTCAGGTACATCCTCCGGCGCAATCATCATCTTTTCGACGAATTGATGACTAAGCAACGCAATATTGCGTTCTTTTTGTATGGGGTCTTGGGGATCAACTAAACGTTCGAGTCTTTGGAGAAAAGCCTGAATTTTCTTCTCTGGGGCTATCTTCTGACCTTCTTTATAGCCTTCAGTTTCTCGTTTGGTGGCACGCTGGACACTCTCATCCTCACGAGCCATTTGAAGAAAGTGTTTGTTGAGAAACTCTGCGCCTTTTTCTGTCATCTCTGTATCAAATCATACGGATGACAACTGAACAAGTAGAGGCACAGACTGGCGAATATGAGAATTTTTACCGCGTTCAGCGGATTTCTTTAATTATCGTCGCAGTGGATTGTGTGGCGTTGTGCCGAACTGTGAAACCATGCTGTCTGTAAAACTCAAGTAAATATGGCGTTTCTCGAAGATCATCTGATGTCACAAATCCTGAAATCGCCTCAACTTCTAGCTTTTCAGCTTGGGAAATAACATAGCGCAGCATTGCCGAACCTAGTCCGCGCTGTCTGAAGTTCGGTGGTTTCCATGTGAGAAATGGTAAAAGCCTTGACCACAATGGACGATGACCTACCTTATCAAAAATCACAAGATCAGCGAGCGTCATCACATTGTTCTCTTCAATCACCCAATTAATGCGCCCCACACAAATCTTCTCAAAGGAAATATATGCGCTGAAGACAATCTCTCCTTCAGAAACGATATTCACGACATACACATTACCCTGCTTATCTTCTATCTGTGGACGAATTATCGGATTTTGCAACCGTGCTATCTCCGTTGTGCTTTACGAAATTCCTCTGCCAACATCATTTTGATCTGAGCAATTTCTTGGCGAAACTTTGTAAGTGGAATACTGAAAAGCTCTGCGACATCTTTGCGTTTTGCAGAGGTAGTCACGATATACAAGGCTAAGAGAAGTCGTTGATTATTCATCACACGCTCGGCTATTCGTGTCACACACTCAAGGTTCTCTCCCCGTTTAATGTTATCTGTCCAAAACTCATCGGAGAAGCCCTTGCCTTCATCTTTTTCAAGAATTTCCCGCATCTCATTTTTTACTTCATTTCGGGCTTCGATAAGCTGATTCTTATGGGCTTTAGCGACTGGCAATACGTCTTTCATCTTGACTGATGTGGTCAGAGAATACAGAGCGAATAGTTTTTGAGGATCACCATCATATCTCTGCGCCAGAGCATTCATTAACAGCGCAAAGTCAATCTGTTCATCAACACGAGTTGCAAAACCTGCCCATCGCTCTGGGCGATTGCCACTGTAGTGATAAGCACCATCGAGAGGAATATTTCTTGCCTTGTGCTTCCATAATGCCCTTCGACTCCCTGAAAACGCAATCCATATACCAACCCAAGCTGCTCGTTTATCGCAGAGCAGCATTGGTTGTTCTTTGAGAGCTTTCCAGAGGTTGAGTGACCCAAGCTGGAAACAGTCTTCAGCATCTTGATCGGTATATCCAAGTGAACGCATTTTGGCATACGCGACATTCTGAACGTTTTTATCAGTCAAGATTTCTTCGAGGGTTGCGCCTCCTCTCCATTGAGTGGAGTATTGAGGCTCAGGTTCAATTTCAGGTATTGGCTCTTGGGTGACGTGTGTGGGGAGTTCTTTTACAGGAGTGCTATCACTGGTTTTTATATCTGGGAAAACGATACGCTCAGAAGGAAAGACAGAATGATATGGACGAACTTCAAATTCTTGTCGTAGCACTCACCTCCGGCAAAAGATCAAAAGAAGAAGATTACACTACCATGCTGAAAATGAGGTGTCTAGCGTCGTTAATACATTTGCGGGCAATAGTGATAGCCAACCAGTTCATTAGAAAGACTTGATGTGAAACAAGGGAAATTTTTAGTTTAAAAAGGCAAAGCCCCCTTGTTTGTGGCAAGGGGGTGAAAAGCACTAACTTTGCGGTGTCGGATGGCGCAGCATAAGCGCACACCCACTCCGCATTCTATCTATGTCGACACTCTGGGAACGTACCCAGAGGTAACGCCCTTCGTACATCACCTCCAAATACCCCCCAACACTTGCCATGATAAATATTTCCTGATTTTCATTCAGGTACGTATAAACACCTGAATCGTTTGAAAACCCATTAAACAGAGGGGCATCATTTATCAGCCGTGCTGAGCAGCTATATGGAGGCGTGGTGTGAGCTGAACCAAGAATAAAGCCAACAAATAACCCGAGTACCCAACCAAGCACCCACCAAGTATTGAAACCTCGCATTTTGTTCACCATTTCTCTCGGTAGCCACCCATATGGTAGCTTTCCAAACCGGAGAAGCCCTTGTAAGGCAAAGAAAACACCGGAGAGATATCCTCTTTGCCTTACAAGATAAGGTTGTTTAATAGTGCTTTTTAAGGGGCGTTGAGAGACGTGTTTCAATCGCTATGACAGAAAAATGTCATCACAACTATATATTAGTATATAACTTACAGCCTATAATGTCAACTTTGTGGATGTACTAGCATGTTACCAAAGGGAAGTATTGTGGAGAAAAGATATTTAGACGTTCGAGTAATTGAATCTCACAGTGAAAATGTCCTATAATTTCCGGGTCGCCGCTAGGTATACTATCTATTTCAAGTCCAAATATATTTAGTGAATTTACTCACCCCCACCAAGTAATGACCATCCCAAACTATCAAGGTCATCAAGTTCTGACAATGCTCCATCTTCATCAGTCAGGTCAGCCAGTAGCTCGTAGAGTTTGGCACGCGGCGACTGTCCAGATGGAGTCGAATTTGCTCGAACAAAGTCTTCTCGCTCTGTAATCTGTTGGCGGACTTCCGCTTTCGCAAGGGCTGGAAGTGTTTCTGCCTTTCGCTGACTTTCAAACCATTGCCAACTATCAACGATCAAGCGTTCTCGGTGTTCGTGATACCCAAGTCCCCAAAATGTGTACAGCTTCTTGGGCTGCTCGGCGCGGCAACTGATGGTCACAAACAAATATTCGCCAAAACTGTTGCTGTCTTCCTTGATTTCATGAATATCTACATCTGGTTGCATTACAATGGCGAGAAATCGGTTGTGAGTTACGTGGTCGTAGAGCTTTTCTCGCTCGGTAAAACTGAAACACGGATTTGGCTGACGTTCGTTTGCTGACATAACTGAAATTAGTCGTTATTCGCTCCCCGCCGTTCTTTGCGATGCTTATCTTGAAGGTCTTTCAGGGAAATTGGAGTAAAGTGTCGATCACGTTCTACTGGAAGTTGCAATCCCCCACCAACACCTTCTAGCTCGGAGAGTGAGAAATAACCGAGTTCAAGTTCGTATCCGTCAACTAACCCGAAGAAAATCACATCTTCAATGCTAGGATCGTTCTGATCTACTTCGGTCAGAGTTTTATACGTTCCGTCTTTCATCACTGCACTTGCTTCACTGGCGTACCATGTCCAGTTACTACTTGGAGTGAAAAACTTCACCTGAGCAAGGGCATTCAAGCCAATAGCCTCGTTCGTGTAGAGTTTTGGCAGCAGTTCTCTACTCTTCTGGTCAAGAAGAGGTTCTGGTCGCTGCGCGGGTGTTTCGGTGTGATCCCGTTTGATTTGTATGATGTTTTCCATCCGGCGGTCTTGGTTATTGTAGGTAATCAGATAGTGTTCGCCATCATCATGACCAATAACTTCAAGCCCGTTCTCTCCTCGTTTACGGGCAAGATAGCCGACTGCTTCGGCAATATCATTTGCTCGATCCCATGCTTCGTCGCGTGTTGAGAAGTACGGTAAGTCCATCTCACCGTAGATGTGAATGATGCCACCACTTTGCGGATCGCTTGTTTCCCAGATGTCAAACGTCTCCCCAGACGGAAATTCGACCTGTGGCATCTTCTGGTTTTTCAACCATTCGGGATTAAAAAACGGAACTGTTGCACCGCTATACTTGAGTGCCAAAATACGAGCAAGGATGTCCCCGTCAAGGAAATGCAATCCATGAATGAGGAGATTGTCTAAGCGAGTATGGGACTGTTTTTCGATCCATGACATATACGCTTTCAGAGTAGTCAATGTGATGTGCCTGCTGCGCCCAAGTACACAACATCTAATCGCCATTCATCCGTGAGCGAAGGACGAATCATATAGTGTTCACTGATATTCACGCCAACAAGCTCAAATTCGTTCTTCCCTATTTGCCAAACATGTGTAACTGGTTTCTCAAGGGGCGTATATGTTGAAAATGGGGTAAAAATAGGGAGGTATTTCTTCATGCCTATAGCTGCACCATAACAGATGGCGATAGGCAAGTAAAGTAGCGAATAGTCGATCAAAATTCAGGATGGAAAGATGAGTGCTATACGCTTGTTAGAAGCGAATTTGCCAATAACTGTTTTACGACCCTATCTTATCAGTGGCTTCGTTTTCTGCTGACGCGCTTGCGCCCTATCTCACTGAAAACGAGCAGTTCATTATAACCATACTGCGCGGCGCGTTACCAGAAAACCATGACGGCATTTCTTTGCACGAACTCTGCCTGCACCTGACAGAAATTCTCCGAAAATCATTTCCTGATGAGCTTCCTCTAGAGCATCCTGTTGCCAAGCGTCTTAAAGTCCTTGCGAGTCAAGCAATCGTCACAAAATACTCATCGCGGACAATAAAATTATCACCAGTTGAAAGATTAATTTGATCTATTTATTAGGAATTTTATTCTGCAATATTGCCTGTGCGGCATCACAACAGATTTCCCGATAAGTTTTATCTTTTGCGATTGTGGTGAGTGCATCGACAAACAACTCTGGTCGATGTCCCATTGCTTGTATGACATCTAGCCCCAAACCATAGTTGAAGTAATCGTAGTCTTTTGCAATCGAGGTGAGTGCATCGACAAACAACTCTGGTCGATGTCCCATTGCTTGTATGGCAGCACGACAGATTTCCGGATAAGTTTTATCTTTTGCAATTGTAGTGAAGACATCGACAAACAACTCTGGTCGATTTCTCATTGTTCTTATAGCTTTCGTTCTCACATTTCCATTTTTTAATACAACGTCAACACTGTCATATCCTGTTAGGGCGAGCATGTGAGTGAACATTGTATTATTCATAACCTGACCTTTTGCAATCGAGGTGAGTGCATCGACAAACAACTCTGGTCGATGTCCCATTGCTTGTACAACTTGTTCTCTTACCCAAGGGTTATTGTCCTCTGCTAAGAGGTGGAGCTCCTCTGCATATAACTCTGGATTCTCAGACACTACGTTAGCTGCTCTCTCTCTTATATTTTGTCTTTTGCTACGAATCAGCTTTGGCAAAATTTCTTGTACTTCTACTCGCGTAAAGCATTGTTCTTGCAGTTCTGCGATTCGAGGGTCATCTTCATAACCAAATCCCTCTATCCCGCCATTCACTTCATAGAGAAAAAGCAAATCTTTCTGTGAAAGCGATTCACCCTTCTTGACTTTCTTCTCTATAGCCGTCAATTTTCGCATATCTTCCATTTTTTTGAAGTATTTGTCACCACCTTTTTCTCTCAACTCATCACTGTGAAGCATCTTACTCACTTCGCCAAGCATTTCTGGTTCAAGATTTTGGTCTTGGGCAACACCCCGTACTTCTGTCACGCCAAGATGGGTCACGCTAATGGCAGCTCTAGGGATAGTGGCGTGTTTCTCCTTGTCGTAGGAGAAGTAGACGTAGAAATCCCCTTGGTCTACGTAAGACTGCGCGGTGGCTCGTCCAACGATACACCAACCTGTGTCATAACCTAGAATGGCTTCTGAGAGCGCCGTGCCGCCGCTGCCTTTGTCGTACTTCACCCATTTACCTTCGGTGGTTCGTTCTTTTCCTTCTTGATGCTTTGTAATTTCCGCGAGATGACGAATACTGTCTGCATACAAAGTTCCAAAATCACCCACTTCTACTAACTTTGCTCGCTCTGGGTGAGTGGTTTTGAAGGTTTTCCACAACTCCTGGGATCTTTTCCATTCTCTAGATGCAACTTCTTCTTTTGGTTGTGTACCTAAAGTAGCAGTTTTTCGCAAAAGATCATTGTAAACAAGTGCCAACACTTCGGCATTCAATTCAGGAAATGGTTTGGTGGTAGTTTTCGAACGGTTCTTGAATGTGCCTTGCTCTTTGTTGAATGGTTCATATTTAATGACCATTCTCAAGACATAATATCTGAACCACATGGGATAGTTGCCATCATTTTGGGCGAGGTAGTCTACCCATTTTTCAAGACTTTCTTGCTGGTTTGCCCGAATGCGATCAATTTCTTGATCTCTAGCTTCATCAGTGAGTTCTTTCCTTATCCCCAGTTGTTCAGCGGTAGCCCTGACCTGGTTGGCGAAATACGCCTCTGGGACATCCTCTGGAGCAGTGATTACCTTTTCGACGAATTGGTGACTGAGCAACGCAATATTGCGTTCTTTTTGAATGGGGTCTTGGGGATCAACGAGTTTTTCAAGCCTTTGGAGAAAGGCTTGGATTTTCTTCTCTGGGGCTATCTTTTGCCCTTCTTTATAGCCATCAATCTCTCTCTTGGTGGCACGCTGGACACTCTTATCCTCACGAGCCATCTGTAGGAAATGTTTGTTGAGGAATGCTGCACCTTTTTCTGTCATCTCTGTATCAAATCATACGGGTGACAACTGGGCAAGGAGAGACGCAAACTGGCGAATATGAGACTGGCTGTAAGACAGTCTCGCAGAAACTTTATGACGCAACTAGACGAAACTGCACTATTGTGATTGATTGAATCGTTCAGTCGGGTTAGTCGGGCAAGAAGTGTGGAGAAGAATTCAAGCGTTTTTCCACGAGAATATGGCAAGTTTAAATCTACGGGAACGGAAATCTTACTCTCTCATTAAGTCAAGTAATTGATTTTTGACCAATTTTACTCGGGGAATATAACTTGCATCTTGTTCAGGTAACTGTTCTTCATCAAGGATTTTATGAATATTATCAATAAGTTCTAGAGTGGTCTCTACTCCTTCTTCTCTTAGGCTAGAAACCGCCAATGAAAAAAATTTCTTCAATTCATCCCACTGTGCTTTGCTTCTGTTATCACTAAGATTTTTCTGCAAGTTGTCAAAGCTTTTTTCATTAACTCCCACTAACTTAAGAACTGTCAAAACCATATGAGAACCGAATGTTACTTGGTTAAGCGTTCCGTTCAAAAGGTACACTACTGCCGCCTTTTTACGCTCTGAAAGAGCTAATTTAATCGATACTTCCTGCTTTTTCTCATTATATTTTGTGTTGGTGTTTTCTGTAAAACTCTTAACTTCTTTAGGTAGAGCTTCTAAAATTTGCTGAACAGCCTGATATGGGTCTTCTATTTTTTGTTGTATTGCTTGAATAACGATGTCTACAAACTGATCCGAAAATCCTTTTTGAGCTAATAGTTCTCTCATTTGCGTCTCATCCTGTGAGTGAACCTCAAAGGTTCGTGCAACAAACTCACCAACGGACTTGGTTATTCTTCGTACACTGTCTTCTAACTGTGTTGTTTGTTCGGGTGGGAGATCAAGTTTGATTGGTGGATGAAGTGCTGTGTTCTGTTTTTTGAATTGGTCTAGGTGATTAAATAAATGTTGTGGGTTTTTGGATAAAGAATCTACTAATTCTTCTATAGCTTGTGCTTCTCTGTCCAACTCATCCACTTTTTTCTTCAAAGCAATAAGTTGCTCACTCCTCTCTGAATTATTAAATCTCAGAACGACACGGTAAAGTTCAGGTGACATTTCACTAGTTTGGTTCGGTGTCCCATCAATTTGGGTGAGAAGCTCAGATTTTAATGAGTTGTCATTTATTAGCTCAATGGTTCGTCTATTTTGACTATTTCTTTTTTCGTCTTGGCTAAGAGAAGAAAATATATCTTTAATACCTTGCTTATTTCTTTTGTATTGTTCTTGCTTTTCCTCAAGTGTTTGTCGCTGCCGTTGTAAGTTGTCTTGTTTGCCACGCAATCTCTTCGCTAAACTACTCTTAAGTTCATCAATATCAAAAGCGCCGCCCACATCAAATATTTTTGCATCTACCCCTTGCTCACTCTGGCTCACCAAAACATTCAAGTCATAGCCAAAATCAACCAAAAAGATGCCTTTCTTCATTGCTTCTTGAATAGTCATTAATATCTGCTGAACAACACCTATCTCCTGTGTTCGCTTTTCTACAGAATCAGGCGTGTTTGCAAAGTAATCATTAGGACTTGAACCGTCTAAAAATTCGACCACAAGAAGCGGAACATTTTCCGGTTGATATTTTAGATCTACCACACCAGAAATTCCTTTTAGTTTTCTGAGGATCTTCCCTTCTTGATTGATACCTTCTCTCACTGATGTATCTCTTGAAACCGGAACTTTAAGAGCTGCTTTTTCGCCATCAGGTCTTTCAATCTTATAGACCGCACCAACAGTTCCCTTGCCAACTCGTTCTAGTTCTTTTGGGGTTTCCAACTTCTCATCTGCAATTAAGTCAGATACTTCAGAAAAATTCAGATGCTTCATAAGAGTATCTTTTAAGGATAGCATTATTGCTGCATTTTTTTCAAAATCGTTCATTAAACTCCTATCTTTAATTTCTTCAGCGCTAGTAAATTTTCCAATATCCTTGTATCAAATCAAGCTTTACACCCTCAACTTCCCGATTTACTACGCGCTGGACACTCTTATCCTCACGAGCCATCTGAAGGAAATGCTCGCTGAGGAATGCTGCTCCTTTTTCTGTCATTTCTGTATCAGATCATAACATCCTATCGGTGCAAGTAGGGATGCAGACCGGCGAATATGAGACTGTCTGTAAGACGGTCTCGCAGAAACTTTATGCTGCAACCTGACGGAATTGCACTATCGTTCCTACACCAGAGCGAATGACGTAGGCTCGTCCGGGTGGAAATCGTCTCACTGCATTCAGATTTACTTTGCGCTGCTCCTCAAGACGAATTGACCCTAGCCCGGTCAGGTCAATCTCATCCATTTGATACGTCAGATGGGGCGCGGTAAATGTACCTGCCAGTTCACCGATCACTTCTGGGGTATCCGTTTTCATCAAAATTTTAGTCTGCACACTGCTTAGGATACGCTCTCTGATATGACGTTCCCGAACTGTTGAGAGGTCTTGGGTAGCAAGTAGGATGCCAAGATTGGCACTTCGAGCCAATTCAATCAGCGCAATAATGGATTGGTTCTCAAACTGACCAAATTCATCTATCACAAGGAGTGCAGGGCGCTGTTGGCGTTTCCCAACCCAGTCTTTGAAATCTTCGATCAGAAAATTTAAGAAACGTCGTGAGGTATCTCCCATCGCTGCTGTCCGAAGTGAAAAGACTGCGCCAGAGACACCATCTAGGCTAAATCCTTCCGGCGAAAGATACTCCTCAAAATCCCAGATCAAACTATCTGCGCGTAAGCGAAAACCATCAAAGTAGGGTTCATATCGCTCAATGGCACGCAGTTTTCTCGGATCGTGGCGATAACAATAGCGAAGCCATGAAAGCGACAACCGTTCATCCAGTTCCGAGAGAGAACGTGGTGTTCCCTCTGGGGAAAAGCACACCAGATTTAGTAGCGCCCGATTAATGTTCGCATAAAACTCCCCGTCGCCTATTTGCTGCTCGACATTAAACATCGCGGTTAAACGCTGCTTGATTGCCTCTGGTGTCCCAACAAACCCGTTATAGGGATCGCCTCGGTCTTGCGTCCCCATTTGAAAGACAGGAATAGTGGTCTGGCGGTGATCGTAAAAGAGGCGCTGCGCTCCGTAAGCGAAATCACGCTCCCCTTTTCCGTCCACAATAAATACATCTCGCTGTGTCTTGGCTAAAACTTGGGCAATCAAGTGTTTAATGGCTTCGGATTTACCGCTTCCGGGCGCTCCTATCAAAAGAAGGTGTTGATTAAGAAATTGTTCATCTGCCCAAAGATAGTCTTCTTGAAGCTGGAATGCGTCCATGTTTAACGCTCGTGCGTCTTTTTCAATGACTAATCCGATTTCAATCCCATACTCGCGGGTTGGCTCAAGTGAGAGGCGGGATTCAACATCACGTTCTTTGCGGCGTTCATACCGCGCTTCTTGGACATGAAGTGTATGATCCCAGGACGGTAAATTCAAATACCACTCGTGAAGGATGAGCAACACTTGAACAACGATTTTGGAAAGACCTCCGAGTGGAATGGCATAAATGAGCCAATATCGTAGGGTGTTATCATAGGCATGGGTGAAAAACAACATCATCGCCCAAAGAACACTGAACCCTGAAAGCGCATACAACCAGGGCTTTGGGATGTCTTTGCGCTTGTATACCAATAGGATGCCAACAAGACCTCCAACACCGAAAAAAACAGCGTACACGACGCTGACACACGCATAGATAAGAAGTCTCTCGCCCGTGCGACGGCGCGAAATTAGATGTTCATCAGGCATAAAGCTGCGGCATGGGCAGACAGAGAATTTTTTCTGTCAGATGCTCGCGCTGCGGGGCTGGAAGCTCCCACAAAATAGCGTGAACGGTTCGCTCTATCGCATGTTGAATAGCAGGCGTTTCGCAATAGTAGCGTACTTGTGTGTAAAGCTCGGTATACAGATAGCCTTGAAGTATGCTCCTGAGCTTGCTCGGACGTTTGTATGCCTTTTCGATCTCAATGGCAATACGTTCATTTCCTGTATGAATGACTGCATCTGGACGATGGATTTTCGGTGCATGGGGATGTTCTTTTGCGTCAAGTTTCTCTTGCTGCATTAAGGATCGCTCTGAGACCCACGACATTACTTGGCGATTCTTCCATGCCTCTTTCTCAAGAAAAAGACGCACCATATTTACACTGTCATGGTGGGTGAGGTGTGCTACATCCGATGTTCCAGGTGTACGTGGTGCAAATGGTAAGCCCGTTGCCCGAATACCCTGCGCTGCCAAGAACACATGGTTTCCTCGCCGAAGTTGGTGCGAGGTCTGGGCAAGCCCATCACGCTTCCAGCGATGTACCGCGTCTCTCACAAAATATTCGCCAATGGGTTGGAGATTGTGCTTTTCCGCATCAAAACGGAACAGGTAGTCGAGTTCTCTTGAATTTACAATGAACTGCTCCCCTATCCACATCAATATCCGTATATCCCTCTCAGTAATCTGCATATCTGTACTTTGTTTTCACACATCTACACGCATGTAGTGTGTTTTTAGCCGCGTAGCGGCTTGTACACCCATCTGATCTTCCAGACCACAGCACCACGAGGAACGATGCGGGGGTGTGGTCTGGAAGCACGCGACAGAGTGAAGATGGGTGTAACTCGGCTTCGCTTGGTCGCTTTTTAAACAAGGTCTCCACTTAATCACATACCCTATGCTGAGTGCAAGTAGATGTGACAAATCATCCCTTTCCCTGCCCTCCGGGCTGGAAGGGTTTGTCCCCATATGATGTATTCTTGTCCTTCCCTCCCGTCGCTGCTCTTCGTTCCTGATCTTCCTAAGCGAAGCATTCGCTTCGTGATTTTCTTCTTTGTTTTCACGAGGCGACGGCTTCAACTCGCTTGAGGTGTCTTAGTCTCGCATTTCGGGCGAGATTAGGCATGTTTGAGAGGTCTCCCTCTCTTCTCTGCCAACAGTTGATCTTTCACTTCGGTTGCTTTGGTCGGTTGGCTCTTCCCCGTCCGCCGGAAGAGTGGCGTTCCGTTCACACGTTTTCACGTATGAACATAAGCATCACAACATGAAAAAAAGACTCATTCAAGGGGAAAAACGCACCATGATACCAAGCATGGTTTCATGGTAGATACCACGACACCATTCCACCATGATACCGAGACATCAAGATGCCACGATACCATGATGTCAAGCAACCATGACACCGTGATACCAACCATCTATTTTTTGAGAGCTTGAAGAACTAAACCGAGAAGACTATCTTTGCCATTACGATTAAATTCATCTATCACAAAATTAATTGCAATCCTAGTAATCTCATTTTCTGTTGTACGAATGCCTTGCATATTGAGGGTGTGAGCGACACTTGCAACCGCTCGTTTCTCAGTAAGTGTAAACCGATGAGTTGCAGCCTCTTTGCCGAATTCTTTTACAGCCTTCCGAATAAACTCAACAGTGGTGTCTTGATACCGTGATACCACGACACCATGATTGCTTGATACCTTGGTTTCGTGGTTGCTTGGTATCACGGTATCACCTGGATGATTCTCATTTTTGAGAGATGATTCCACAGGAAAGACTGTAGTAGTCTGTTCTTTCACTTCATCTGGAACAGGCTGAAAAAATGGACTGTCAGCTAATCCGCTTTTACGTTTCATTGTCGAGCAATTACCTCTTGGACAAGGGCAGAGTAAGCCTTTGCCCCTGTACTTTTGGGAGCAAAATCGAAGATATGGGTATGGTTAGAGTGAGCTTCCTCAAGTTTGACATTCTTAGGGATGGTAGTTTCAAACACCGAGTCGCCAAAGTAACGGCGAAGTTGATTCTCAACATCTCTCGAAACGTTGGTTTCCTCACAGAATGTGCAAAGAACCCCAAGTATCCTTAAATCAGGGTTTAGGCGTGTCTGTTTGACCATCCCAATCGTCTCTTTGAGTTGGTCAAGACCAGTGAGTGCAAAATAGGCAGTAGAGACGGGAATGAGGATACGATCACTGGCAGTAAAGGAGTTCATTGTTACTAAACCAAGTGAAGGGGGATTGTCGATGATGATGTAATCAAACACATGTCTCATCTCATCAATAGCTTGCTTGAGACGTGCGCTACGATTATCAAGAGCTTGTGCCAACTCTAAATCAGCACTAGAAAGCCGTAAATGAGAGGGGACAAGCGACAAATTATTGACTTGGGTAGGGTGAATAACAGATGTAAGGGGAGCGAACTTCAAGATGACCTGATAGAGCGTTTTTTCGAGGTCTATCTCAATATCAGGATGAATAAAGACTTGGGTTGTATTCGTTTGCGGATCGGCATCAATCAACAACACTTTATAACCCATAATGGCTAAACCAGCAGCAAGGTTAATGGCAGTGGTTGTTTTCGCTACACCGCCCTTCTGGTTTGCAACAGAGATGACCATAATTACCTTTTCGCTTTGATATATTCTGTGGCAATAATTCTCATTAAGGATGAAAGCGATACAGTGCGCTCTTTAGCAAGTTCTTGAAGTTGTTGTTTCAAGGATGGCGATAGATGCACCTTGATAAAGGTTTGAGCAGTGGTTGGGGGGGTGCTGGTTTTGGTCACAAACTGGGTCAAAAATGGGTACTTATTACGTGAATATATCAAATCAAAGCGATGAGGCGTTGTCAATAGGGGAATGTTAGGTAAGCAGCATCCCACGCAATTCCTTAACTGTCGCTACGAAACTGCTGTCTTGACCATGCACTTCACGCCACTTCATCCAGAAATCAATGATTGAACCGCCGCCACATCCTGCAAAACAATGCCAATAATCGCGTCCCTTGTTTACTCCAAAAGACTTCGCGTGGTCGTCATGAAACGGGCATAATCCGCGCCCTTGCTCATTGAGATATACATATCGGCTTACAAAATCAAAGACGGAAATTGCATTCTTGAGCGCCTCGGAGAGTGGTTCGTTATGACGTGGTGTGTATTTCTTAAATTCGGGTGGTGGTTTGGGTGGAGGAGGGAATACCTGAACTTCGTTTGAGAGAAATGAGGTTATGAACGCTTGCGGTATTCTTTGGGGCTGTCCAAGCAAGCGTATTTGCTCTCTGATGGTTGGGGCTATCGGCAGTCCTTGATGATCTACAAAGTGATATACCTGTCCAGTTTTCAGATGCACGCCAAGCGGCAAGCGAACAAAAGAACCTGCGCCTTCTCCAAGTACGTCTTGTTTTGGGTAGATTTCGATCTTGCGTTTTTTCTCTTCATCAAGTTCGGCAATCTTGTATTTTGCTAGAAGATTTCGAGCAAAGGTGCGAATGTCCTTTCCCGAAAGCAGGGGAGTGAACAGCCAAAGATGCCCGCCTCGTCGGGACGGTTCAAGATATGTAGGGACATCTTGAACTGATAGACTGCGTGAAAGTTCACGAAGGTGTTGCCACTGATGATCTGCATCTGCATCAAAACATACCCACCTTGCTTGGCTATGCTCATCAAGGGCGTATGCCCCAATCGTAAAAGGCTTAAATCCCAGTCTGGCATTGGTCAAGTGTTTGGTGATTTTGGGGAAAGTGAGTGGTTCGCGCATCTGAATGTACGTGCCATTGTCAACCTGACGGGGATAGCAATCCCAACGGGAAATAAACGTCTCCGCAAATGCACGAGTAAGCTGAGGATCAAGCTCAAGTGAGCGTAGTCGTTCCTTCACATAAGCATTGTAGCGGGTCAAAATGTCGGGTAGTAATTGAAAAAGTTATGCGTTTACTTGAGAAAACCGCACTATACTTGAGAGAGAAGCTGGATGTGCCGCCTAAAACGAGCTACCCACATTGAAAGCTCGGAAAGGAGGCATATGTCTTTTACGATCCAAACAAGCCTTCACGACTTTATACAAGCTGTCGTGTTTGTTGCTGTCGTGGCTGGCTTGGTGGTGATGAAGAGGCGTTAACTCTTCTGAACTGAGCCAGTGCGTAACTGGTGAAGGTGGCACACTCTGGCTTCGGGTAAATCAAAGTATACCATGTCAACCTACTATCAAGTTGGAACGAGCAGAGAGTGTGTTTCACTTCCTGCCACATGCCAGTGAGGGGAGTGAAGAATTGATGTATTTACCTGCTCTGCGGTGGTGAACCAAAATCGCCTATCTCCTCCAATACTCTCCGCCGATGTCTTGAGATTTTTACATCGAGCCTCGCTGTTCGTGACCGTCAATATTCGTAGACTCTTCGATTGATACCGAGTTTGATACGCACCACTCTGCATATATACAAGGTAGGCGCGTATCTTGGTTTGAAAGCGCCCGACAGTCATTGTTCCCATGTCCATCTCAAGAAAAAACGATGTTTTCCCTTTGGGAGTTTCTAGGGTGAAGTAGCTATCTGGAATAAGCGAAACGGATTGCTTTTTTCCTTTGTGGTCGGTGATGGTCACGCGATCATAGTCTGCTTTGAGGTCTGCTTCGCTACTCCATGTGAGAAGTGTGTAGCCTGCCTGTCTGCACGCTACTGTCACTGCAATACGGAAGTCATTGATAGCAAGCGCATGAGACAGAAATTCATGTCCATTCTCGCTATCCCAGACTGAGATTCCAATAGCGCCATATTCGGTCTTTAACACGGCAATTCCACGTTTATCTAGCGTGTAGAGCGTCGGACTCCATCCTGCATACACAGGCAGGAAATGACGTTGTACAAACCCATGTTGATAGAGATGCGAAAGACGATACTGTGCCGTGCTTTTTGAACCAAAGAAAAGTTGCTGTATCTGATCTTGGCGGAGAATACGGTACTCTGCTAATGCTTTCAAGATTTCAATATCTCGTGCTGTGAGGCGCATATTGGGCGGATTATTACTTCGGCGTTGTCTACTGAGCCGTTTTTTCTCGTCCATCAGCCTTTTTGCTCCTGTTTAGAAAGCCCCTCATGCGTTTCTGTCTATCAGACAGATACAATCGCCCCACACGAGGGGTTGGTTATTCATACCTACTCAAAATCTACGATGTCGTCCACTGCCCCTGATGGAGTGGTGGCAGTAGCGTACCGACTGGCAAGCCATGCAAGCACCTCGTCACGGGTTTTAGGGATGTAATGTTTCCGTGAAAGGGCGCGAAGATATTGTTCCCGTTCCTGCGCTTTCGACAGCGAAATCCGTCCAGAAAGTGGGGCAAGCGTCTGCATTGAGAAAGCGGTCAAAGACTGGCTTTTGTAGCGTGTGGTGATTGCAGCTTCGTACTTATTCAGGTGCATCAGATGTTCTGCATCAAAACCGGGTGCGAAGTATGGCTCGATCAACTTTGAGTCTACCAGCCCTGTTTGGAATGCAATTGTTGTCCCGACATTACCAAAAATCGCGTCTAGCATATCACCTGCTAACTGCTTCAAATACTGATTGGCAGTGGTCAGAGAGACCTTATTTTTGCGTGCTTCTGAGAGCAATGTTTCAAATGTGGTGGTGACGAAATGTTGCACTTCGTCCACGTAGAGATAAAACATCTCGCTTTCTTTCGGACGCACCATCAGGGTTTGTTGCAACTGCGTCAGGAGAATTAAGCCCAAAAGATGTTGTTCGCGCATCGGGATACGTGCCTCATCCGCCTTCAGTGACACAAGCAAAATCTTGTTGTTGGCAACGATGGAGGTAAGATCAAGGGTGTCGGGATGACACAAGATTGGATAGAGAAAAGAGTTCCCATAGAGCGCACGTAAGCGCCATAGTACAGGGCGAATGATTTGGTCACGTCCAGATTTTTGCTCAGTGAAGCGTTCCCAGAACTCAAGGGCTGCAACGTTGGTGAGCTTATCCATCAATCGCCCCCGGTAGCTCTCATCTCGAAACAAACGCCCCACATCACGAATGGTTGCTTGCTCATCATGGAGAAGCGCAACAAGGCTGGCGGACATCGCGTCAGCAACTGTTGGTGTGCTATTGAAGTCATACAGGCGATCAAGCACACCCATCAGTTGCCCTGCGGCATTGCCTCGATCCATCCCTGCTGGAACAGCCAGCAAGTTGAGTGGCACGGGGTATGCCTCATCTGCAATATCCAAAACAATCACATCCTTTTCGCGGTGGACAGGAATGCTGTATCGCAAAGTATCGCTGACCAGTTGTCCATGTGGGTCAATGACCACAACCCCACATCCGTTAGCAATGTCCTGATGAATGAGATGGTGCATGAGGTTGGACTTGCCAACACCAGATTGCCCGATGATCGAGATGTGTCCACTTCGGTCTGGAATGTAGATTGGCTCGTCGCGTCCGGCAAAGCGATTCACCCCAACGCATACCCCTTCAGTTTTAGTGCGTAGTACAGCGGGAATACGCACATTGCCGTAAGACCACACAATCGTGGGGGCGGTGAATTCGTCATGGGGAAGATGCCAGAGTGAAGCTAGTTCGCGTGGCTCAAGAATAAGGTCAATCTGTTCCTTGAGCTTGTTCTTGCGAAACAACCCATCTTCTTTGGTGACAATCGTGGCAAATTGTCCCAATGCGCTGGTGTCCCATTCGGCATTATGATCGGTGACAGTAAATATTTTTTGCCCATCACTAATCCAGCCCAATGCACCAAACTGAGGACGGTCAAAACTGACCATTTGGTTGTCGATGGTCAGAAGTGCGTTGACCCGCTGTGGGTCAGGAGTATCGAGTTGGATAAAAACACTAGCATGATAGAGGCGCTGTGAGAGTTTGCCGCGACACACACGACTTAGCTCACCTGAGTATTTATCCGTTCGGTATGGGTCAACAAATCCAGTGAGAGTTCCATCATAGATATTGCGGGTCAGGTGTTTCTCGCCTTGTTTATAGGCTTCTGGCGCTCCGCCCCAGACAAACAGGTAATACATAATACGCTCACCCTGACGCAAGTTCCCCATAATTTCGGCGATATGTGAGAGGGGATCGGGGCTGGTGATGTCATTGGCATAGACAATGGGCGCAAGGAAGGTCTCCATCATTTGCTGATACTTCAACACGATGCGAGAAATCGGATACTCGTCAGGAAGTTCACCTGCTCCAAATTCCTCGACTTCCACGTTGATTTCTGGATAGCTGGCGCGAATGGCGTTTTCAAGCGCGTGAGCATCTCCACTGTCGAAGTCAAGCACCTGCCAAACCATCGTGTCAGTGGTTGCCATGATGCGGAACGTCAGGGAATTGAATCCTGAGATGATTTGATGCATAAACTGGGCTGCTCTGTCACCGTCCCATGTTGTATCTCTGGGGAGAGAGAGCGTAAGAACGTATGGCGTGCGATGTGAAGCCATGAATACTAGCCTTTCTGTATGTTCGCAATCGCATGAATGATGGCGAATGTGGTGACACCCTCACTACAAGGATGTCACCGCGAGTTACTTCTTGGCAGCAAGCCGCATTGTCGGGGAGAGAAAAGTATCCTCTTTGGCGGTCTTTCTGCGCTCTTTGTGGGGAACACTGGTAGCTTGTGAAAGCCGTTTGAGACGTGCTGTGCATTTGCCACAGAGACGCGGTGTGCCTGTTTGCCAACGCATCTCCGCGTCACAGTTCGCACAGGTTGCATCTACTATGTTCATTGCCGCTCCTCCTATCGACGGCGGTTGCTCATGTTCGCAATGGTCACGAAGATGCCTTTGATGACCCAGAAGATGAACAAGACGGTGTACCATAAAATACGGAAGAACTGGTCAACAAATGGATCAAACATGGGAAGTAGCTCCTTTGCATATCTTGATTTCGGATAGGTGCTTCATCGGCGAAGCTATCTCCATTGAAGAGCAAACCCACTTGACCCAACCAGCATGTTTGAAAATGGCTGACTTGAACGGCATTCAAGTCGGTTGCCGGAAACTTGAAAATCGCTAGACTTGAATTGAAAAGGTAAAGC
This sequence comes from Anaerolineales bacterium, assembly GCA_015075625.1. Lineage (NCBI taxonomy): Bacteria > Bacillati > Chloroflexota > Anaerolineae > Anaerolineales > Anaerolineales bacterium. The sequence continues at coordinate 1,956,838 of JABTTZ010000001.1, forward strand.
ACGTTAGGCTGCGTCAGAGATGGTGAGAAAGCAGATTGATCCCAAAAAAGATGTTAAGGCGTTTCTGGTTCGTGTTGGAAAGAATATTCGAGAGAAACGTGAAGAATTTGGCTTGAATCAAACTGATGTGGCGGGGTTTGTCGGGTGTGACGATACGCTAGTCAGCAAATGGGAAAGGGGGAAAACACTTCCGCGACTGAGCGATATTTGGCAGTTGTGTACCCTCTTTCAGTGTTCGTTTGATACGTTGCTTGGAGATGAAACATCTCACATCCCTGACGCATCCCAGATACCGTACCCGCGTCCACTCTATGTCCATACCAATGCGCTTTCTCATCTGAAAACACCTGATACTGAACGCGATTTGAAGCATGGCGTGGAGTTGCTTGAAGCGTGCCTTCAAGGAAAAACTCTCGAAGACCTATACGCCCTACCAGGGCTTGAAAAGTATCGTGCGAACAAAGATATGGTTATTGCGTTTCTCCGCGCTGCGCTGCTTTCTGGCGAGATTACCTTTACCTTTGTGCCTCGCTCTTCAACGCTTGAAGCACGCATCGCAGAACAATATCCACAGCTTGCGGGGTCTGTCATTGTTGTTGATCTCCCTGAAAGCATGATTGGGGAAGCACTCCCGCCGGAATTGATTGGATGGACAGCCGCGCATCATGTCTTGTCGCATATCGACAAACCATCGCGGGTTGGATTTGGCAACGGCTATACACTCTATCGGATGTGTGCCAATACATTGCCTAAAGCCCAACAATTCAGTGGAACACAGTGGATACCACTAATTACCTATCGGCATGATGAAGAAGTAACCGTGAACTCAGCCAACTTTCTTGCTGCTTTTATGCGTCACCGTCACCATAACTCCGCTGCCGCATTTCTTCCCTATGTACCCGTTGAGGAGCAACCAATATCTCGACAGCTTGAACAGATGCGACGGGACTGGGAACGATTAAATGTTGCGTTTGTCAGTGGATATGGATGGAGCAAAGAAGATAATACTCGTGTTCCCACAAGCTATCGAGGTATCTACAGAATGCTCGAAAGCACGAGAGAGATTAATCGACTTGCGGGAGAATTTTTAGGCTATGTGCTTGACACTGAGGGGAATATTGTAGGCACTGATACGCTTCAGGCGATGAGTGCAGCGACAACACGTATTCCGCTCGAAGCACTCCAAGAGTGTATTGCAAACACCGGAAAAGTCTATTTTGTTGGTGGAACTGCCAAGAAAGCCCCGATTGTCCGTGTTGCCCTGATGTGCGGGTATGTCAACGGATTAATCACCGATAGCCGCCTTGCTAAAGAATTGCTGAAATAAATCGCGCCTATATAAAAGGTCGGGTACGGGGTGAGGCGTGAGGTATCTCCATCGCTGAGGAAATAATCACAGTGGTTCGGGCGCGATAAGCTGCGGCGCGAAGCGGCGCAGCGCATGTCCAGACACGAAGGATGAAAACTGAGTGTAGTCGGGGTGACAAATCGCGTGATGGGAGGAGAAAAAGTACGGTTTAGGAAAACCGTAAGGGAAACCGTAGCTCTCTATCAACTAGTTCGTCGCCTAACCTTGCCTGCAAGTGAATGTCTACGAAGTTTTGCGCGAAAGCCAATGATCTGTTGATGGGTTTGGGCTTCAAACACAATTGCAGAACGTGGGAGAGGGTGGAGAGGCTCTGCGTTCTCCTTTTCCACTTCTGGTGTTTCCATCAAGGTATCCTCAAACAGTGAGATGGTATGCTTCTGCGCTTCGCGCAAAAAATCTTGCTCAATTTCCTCTGGTGTTCGTGTATCTTGTGATTCGAGAATGAGTGGGGGAGCGGTGGCTTGGTCTAGCCACTCACGATATGCTGAGTTCTTTTTTCCTCCGAACTGCACCACCTCTTGGGTTTTGAACATCATCGTCTGCTGAGGAGTATCTCGTTCGCGGTCTTTCTTTTTCTGATGCCCGGTACGGGCATCAACAAGCTCACCAGAGAACATATCGAATTGAAGTGGTTGACGACCCTCTTTTGACATGTGATCTCATGGTAGCACAACGGTGAGAGGCATCGTACAGTTGGCGACCCTGCACAAGATGCAAAAAAGTACGGTTCTCTGAAACCGTACTTCAAATCATCAGATTGGTTACTTACGAGGCTGCAAGATAGTAGGAAGATTTCCCCGTATAGAGGGACAATCTCTCAAGAAACTGGCTGTCGAAGAGTGCTGCAACATTTAATCGCTTTACACCGCCGCTGCTATGGTGCTTTGAATTCTGTGGTATTTGTGGTGGGGAATAGCCTGAGGCTGCGCCATAGGTAACGCTACAGCATTTTTCAAAGAGATTGACCCCTTAGTGGTTGACAGCCCTGCTTATCACGATATGCTTATCGATGGGCTAGGCGGTGGTGATCTAAGGGGTAAACGAGCGACGCCCGCCCTTCTTGTAAGAAGGCTGGTTGCCGCCCAACCAGTGAGGGTACTGTACGCCACACGGTTTTCGAGCATCTGTAACCCCTCCTTTCCCCCTTCTCCCTCAGAGAGAAGGGGGGTAGATTAAGGTCACGTGGGTAACGCCTAGCCAGTGTTAAATACCTCCTGTCATACCCTTCTTTTTGGGCATAGGCACATTGCGTCTTGCCGCAACAGCGCTATAATCCTCAATGGTGCGTGTGGGAAGTTTGTTATGAACTTACACCACGCCAAAAATGAATCACTTTTCGGAAAGGTTCGTGGATATGTTGCGGAAACGTGCGTTAACTCTTTTGATGGTGCTTGCTTTAGTTTTTGGTGCGGCGGCAACGGCTGTTGCTCAAAGCGGCAAGCTCGAAATTTATTCGTGGTGGGCAGGGGATGAAGGTCCCGCGCTTGAGGCGCTGCTCAAACTTTATGCCGAGAAGTATCCGGGTGTGGAAGTCATCAATGCCACCGTCACCGGTGGGGCAGGCGTTGCGGCGCGTGCTGTGTTGAAGACCCGTATGCTCGGCGGTAACCCGCCCGATAGCTTCCAAGTTCATGCCGGGCAAGAACTCACCGGCACGTGGGTGATCTCCGGGCGGATGGAATCCCTCACCGATTTGTACACCAGCGAAGGCTGGCTAGACAAATTCCCGAAGGATTTGCTCGATCTGATGAGCTATGAAGGCAACATCTACAGCGTTCCGGTGAACATTCACCGCTCGAACGTCATGTGGTATGTCCCCGCCAAGCTCGAAGAGTGGGGCGTGAAAGTCCCCACCACGTGGGATGAATTCTTCGCCACCTGCGAAACCCTAAAGGGCGCTGGCGTCACCGCGTTAGCTCTCGGTGAGAACTGGACAGCCGTTCACCTCTTTGAGAACGTCCTTTTGGCAGAACTGGGTGTGCAAGGCTACCGCGATCTGTTCTCTGGCACGATGAAGTGGACGGATGAAGCGGCGGTGAAGGCGTGGGAATCCTTTGGCAAGGTGTTGGACTGCACGAACAGCGATGCAGCGTCGCTAAGCTGGCAGCAGGCAACCGACCTCGTGTTGGAGGGCAAAGCCGCCTTCAACATCATGGGTGACTGGGCAGCCGGCTACATGACCACGACGAAGAACCTGGAACCCGGCGTGGGCTTTGGCTATGCGCCCGCCCCCGGCACGGCTGGTGTCTTTAATATGTTGAGCGATGCCTTCGGTTTGCCGAAGGGCGTTGCCAACACAGAAAACGTCATGAACTGGCTCAAACTGGTCGGCTCGGTGGAAGGGCAAGATGCCTTCAACCCGCTGAAGGGGTCGATTCCGGCACGTATTGACGCCGATACGAAGAATCCTGCCTTGTACAATGCCTACCTCCAGAGCGCGGCGGCAGACTTTGCCAAAGATGCCATTGTGGGTAGCTTGATTCATGGTGCAGCCGCGCCGGAATCGTTCACGAACGACTTCCAAACGATCCTCTCCGTCTATGTTGCCACCCGCGACAGCGGCTTGGCGTCGATGGCGGCGCAGGGCGTGGCGGAAAGCACCTACGCGAAATAACCTTTTGCGCTTGGGTGCAGTGAGATAGTTTTGTGGCGGATCGGTCTGTACAGACCGATCCGCTTTCATATCTGAAACCGGTTTGTGCTTGCTTATTGGTTAGGAAAAATCACTATGGTCGGACGTTTTTCTCGTGATCGGTTGATGGCAATCGCCGTATTGTTGCCCTCAGTGATCCTCTTGGCAATCTTCGTCTACGGCTTCATCGCCCAAACGGTCTACTACTCTCTGACCGATTGGGCAACCATGCAAGAAAATCCAACGATTAATTTCATTGGCACACGCAATTACGTTGATCTCTTCACCAACAACACAAATCTCTCGAACCTCCGCTTTCGTATTTCGCTGACGAATACGATCTTTTTCACCTTGTTTTTCATTGCCTTGTGCTTGATCTTAGGCTTGGCGTTGGCGATCCTCTTGGATCAGAAAATTCGTGGGGAGTCGATCTTCCGCACCATTTTTCTCTTTCCGATGGCGCTCTCGTTTGTGGTCACGGGGACGGTCTGGCGTTGGCTGTTTAACCCCCGCAGTGGGTTCAACACCCTCCCTACCGTCGTCGGCAGTCCGCCCTTGCCACCGCAGCAGTTCCCTTGGATGACGGATACTCGCACGGGGCTAAACTTCAGTTGGGGGGCAGCCGTCCACATCATCATCCTTTTGGTGGTCGTCGGGTTCATCGTTGTGGCGGTACGCGCCGCCATGAAACGCCGTCCAGGAGCGGCAGTCATTGCCGGAATCGCGGCGGCGAGTCTGGTTGGGTGGTTTTTCCTCAGCGGGCTGTCCGATGCTTTCATGCAGGTGAGCGCCAGCAAACTATACGGCTTAAACTATGCCTTGTTCACCGTTGTTGTCGCCGCTGTATGGCAAATGTCCGGCTACACCATGGCGATGTACCTTGCCGGTCTGCGTGGCATCCCCGAAGAACTTCGTGAGGCGGCGCGGGTCGATGGCTGCAATGAGTGGGGCGTCTACCGCCATGTGGTACTGCCCCTTTTACAACCGATCACGCTCAGCGCGATCATCATCCTCGGTCATATCTCGCTGAAAATCTTCGACCTCGTGTTCGTTATGGCAGGGGCAAACAACCTCTACATGGATGTCCCCGGCGTTCAGATGTGGACACAGTTCCGAGGAAACAATTTCAGCTACGGCGCAGCAATCGCCGTCGTCATGTTGGTCTTGGTCGCCCTTGTGATCGTTCCCTACCTCATCAGTCAATTGCGTTCCTCGGAGGCACGTTAACCATGACCGCTGTACTTTCTTCTGCCAAGCCAAAGGCGGGCGGCACGGGCTTGAATCCGAGACGCTTCGCCATTTACGCCGCGCTGATTATTGCTTGTATCTTGTTCCTTGTGCCGGTGTACCTCGTCCTGACGACGAGCCTAAAAGCGCCGAGCGAAGTGAACTTGGAGCGGGTGTGGTCGCTGCCGCAAGGGTTTCGCCTCGATTCCTTCGTCACCGCCTTCAACACACTCAGCCCGAATTTCGTTAACAGCCTACTGTTGACCCTTCCGGCTACGGCGCTTTCGGCATTGTTGGGGTCGCTGAACGGGTACATCCTCAGCAAATGGAAGTTTCCCGGTGCGGGGATTATCTTCCCCTTGATGCTTTTTGGGATGTTCATCCCCTACCAAAGCATCTTGATTCCCCTCTTTCAGTTCATCAGTGGGGTGCGCATTGGGGAATACCGCCTGACCGGAAATCTCGTCGGGCTGATCTTGACCCATGTGATCTACGGGCTGCCAATCACGACCCTCATTTTCCGCAACTACTACGCGGAGATTCCGGGGGAGATGATGGAGGCGGGTCAGATCGATGGGGCAGGCTTTTGGCGGCTTTACGCAAACATCGTTTTTCCTCTTTCGTTGCCTGGATTCGTTGTGGTGATCATTTGGCAGTTCACCCAAATTTGGAATGAGTACCTCTTTGCCGTCATGCTCACCAGCGAGGGATCGCAGCCGATCACCGTGAAGCTCGCTAGTTTAGGCGGCGGACAGGCAATCGATTTCAGCTTGCAAATGGCGGGGTCGTTCCTAACGGCATTGCCAACACTGTTGGTCTATATCCTGTTAGGGCGGTATTTCATTCGTGGTCTGCTGGCGGGGTCGGTGAAAGGCTAGGCGTTCATCGGAAAGATTTCTAAAAGAACCCCTATCCCCCGGTTACTGCGCAGCAGTCGCCTTTCCCCGCACACAGGGAAAGGTCAGAAATTCTGTGGGCGGGGGGGGGAGGGGGAAGCCCCCTCAAAGATGTGATTTCCCCTTCTCCCCCAGGGAGAAGGGGGTTAGGGGGATGAAGGCAACGGCGTAACCTCTACACCTATAATTCGGTGGAGAAGGTATCCTTATCCATTGTTCAATCCTTTCGTTGTTGGCTTGGATTGTCCATGGGCGATACGTTCTTTTCCTTACCGAACAAGCCCTAAAGGGCGGGGCTGCGATCAGAGGAAACCAAGAACGGGCTTTCAAGTCCGGCACTTCAGCGCCGGGGACGGGTGTATTCCCCCCGTTCCCCTGTCATGGCTTGCGAAGAAAGGGTGATAGGGGTTTTGCAAAAGCGCCCTGACCTATGCGCCTAATTCAACTTTGTTAGGATGTCGTAGTAGGCGTTCACAGCCGGCAAATAGCCGGGATCAATCTGGAAGGCTCGCCGCAGCGAACTTAATGCCGCGTAGACCTCCCCTAATTTCAGGCGGGCGCGGGCAATGTTCATATGAGGGAAGGCGGGGTGATCATAACGCGGCGCGTCAATTGCCCGCTCAAACCACTCGATTGCCTCTAGGGGGCGATCCATCGCCAGTATGTACGCGCCTATGTCGTTATAAGGGTTGCCAAAATCGGGGTCAAGCCGAATAGCAATCTCACATTCGCGAATGGCCTCTTCAAAACGCCCTTTCAGGCTGTACGCCCACCCCAAATAGGTGTGCGCTTCCGCCGTTGGGTAGGTCATGATGGACTCTTGGTAAAGCTGAATCGCCTCGTCAATACCCCCTGCCGCACCCGACATTTGTCGTTGGTAGCCATCTTGCCACAGTTGTTGGGCTAACTCATAATCGGTATTCATCGTTCCTTCTCCTCTCGGATGCACCGTAAAATCATGACAGCGGGGATATGCTCTCCGCCAAGTTCTGTAAGGGGTTCATCCATCTGCTCTAGAATCATAGAGGACTCACGCATGGCTGCAAAATGATCTGACAGAAAATATACAAAGTGGGCAATGGCAATCTGGCGACCATCGGAAAGTGTGAACCGCCTCTGCCCACCACGCAGGGCAAGGTAGGGGTGAAAATCGCTGATCAGGGCAATGCCGCCCGGAACGAGGATGCGGGCGATCTCCCTATAGGCAGTGTGCATGGCTGATGGCGGGAGGTGCCCTATTGCTAACCCACACAAGACAACCTCGAACGTCTGCGCCAGGAAGGGAAGACAGTCCATCCGCGCTTGGGCGGCGCTCAGCACGCCGCTGCGGAGCATCGAGAGACTGAGGTCAACGCCAACAACCTGTGCCGCGCCGTCCTCTTGTGCCAAGCGCCCATAACGCCCCGTCCCACAGGCCAGGTCAAGGACGCGCTTCCCCTTTAGAGGGGGCATATGCCGCAGCATTGCCGCTTCTTCCACGCGCATCAGGGCGTTGTGGGCGTGCGGGGGGTAGATTTCTGCCAACTGATCATAAGCGCTGTGAACAGCCGTCAGAGGCAGTCTCACAGAGCTACGTCGCAAAGCACGCAGAACCTTCACGCGATCACCCCTGTCACTCCTCACCCACACCATACACCCCAAGCATCAGATTGGTAATCATCCCAGAGACATAGCCCGCTGCTGAAATTGCCCGCCCATAGCGCATCCGCGTTGGTCCAATGACGATCAACGTCCCCACCGCCCGCCCCGACACTCCATAGCGGCTGAGGACAACGCTCAGGTGACGAATCGCTTCCCAACGTCCATCGCCAGCGATCAAAACGCGCACCTCGCCAATCGGTTGTTCGGCAGCCTCATCCATAATCGGTTCTAAGCCGCGCTGCCCTTCAATCAGCCGAACGGCTTGTTGGGCGCTCTGGCTGTCGGGAAACTCAAAAAGGGCATCACTAAGTCCCCCTCGATAGGCGTTCGCCGCCAGTGGATCGAGATCGCGCAGGGCTTCCACAACCAGATCGAACACTTCCCGTTCAAGATCGCTTTCAAAAGACGGGATGAGCGCTTGCAACTGATCGGCATCCAACCCAGCACACATCGTGTTCAGCTTGTTTGTCGCCGCACTCAGATGATCTTGGGTATAGCTTTCGGCAAGGGTGAACATTTGCTGGCGGACATCGCCACTTTGCATCACCAACACCATCATCACCATCCGCCCATGTGTGGCGAGCAAGGCAAGATGTTTAAAGTAACTTGCCGGGGCGCGAGGGGCGGTCACCATTGTTGCCGAACGGGTGGTGCGGGCAAGGGTCGTCGCCGCTGTGCGCAGCCACATGGCAAGGTCGCTAGGGGTGCGTTCAAAATCTTGCCGAATCAGGTGTTTGTCGGCGGCGCTCAGATCATGGTCGGGGTTCGCCATGAGGGAGCGGACGAAATAACGGTAGCCCGCTTCAGTGGGAATCCGTCCGGCGGAAGTGTGCGGCGCAGCAAGCAAGCCCAATTCTTCTAACCGCGCCATTTCGTTGCGGATGGTCGCGCTGCTGATGGTGGCAAGGTGTGTTTCGGCAAGGTACTTGCTGCCGACGGGTTCAGGGCTGTTGGTGTATTCCTGAACAATGAGCGTAAGAATTTTTTCTTGACGCTCCGTAAGTTCTGGGAGATGATTTGCGTCTGTAGTCATAGAGAATAACCTTCCACATCACTGCTTACCAATACAAATCCCTCTTGTGCTGCATCTTAGCACCACACAGGGCGAGGCGTCAAACGGCAGCGGTGCGGCGAACATACCTGATAGAGGAGTATACGCTAATGGGTAAACATACCTTTGAAGTGACCGATGCAACTTTCCAGCAGGAGGTTCTTGATTCGGAAACCCCCGTGCTGATTGACTTTTGGGCAGAATGGTGCGGTCCGTGCAAGATGATCGCCCCCCATGTAGAGGATATCGCCGAGGAATTCGCCGGACAACTGCGCGTCGGCAAGTTCGATGTTGATAGCAACCCTATCGCCCCCGAAACCTATGGCATTCAGGGTATCCCTACCTTGCTTGTCTTTAAGGGCGGCGAAGTGGCGGCACGCTTGGTTGGCTTCCGTCCGAAGGAACGCCTGCGTACTGAATTGGCAACCGTCTTGGAGAAAGCGAAGGCGTAACCCGCCGTCGCCGATATAGGATCATTTTTCTAAAGGCGAAGGGGTAACGCCTCTTCGCCTTTTTGATTGGGGAATCAGCGCTAGTTCTGAACGCTCTCCGCTTGCGACCAATTCAAAATAGGAATGGTATTGTAGAGCGATTGCAAGACGAGGAAGTTCCAAATGGTGAAGCCATCCTCCATATAGCGGAAATCGGCGCTGATGAAGGCGTTGCCCGGGCTAAGGTGAAGATTATCTGTCGCCACCCCATGATTGGGGAGAGCATCAATAGCAGCGGCGAGGTCAATCAAAGGCAGGGTGCGTCCGGCGGCAACGCTCCGCACAGTGTCGTTGAGCGCAATGGCTTGGCGGAAATAACGCGGACGCTGCGGCATGGTGGCAAGCATGGGGATCACACCGGCATCAAGCGCGGCATCAATAATCCGATTCAGGCTGGACTCGAACCGCTCCGGGGGTGTCCCAATGGCGAGATCAATAACCCCCACTTCAATGATGATCACCGCTGGACGATGCACCCGAATTTCGCATAAGATCGGGCTTTCGTCAGCGACGCAGGCTTTGGGGTCTGCCCATGTCGGATCAAGAATGGCGGCACTGGTGAAGCCCCCCTCGTGCGCCCAACTGCGATTCAAAAACGATCCTTCCGTGTAGTAATCAAGGACGGTTTGCAGCCAGTGGTAGTTACCGAGGTTGTAGGAACGTCCATCCTTGTAAAACTGAATGAACCAGTTATCGGCAACATGGCAATCACCCGCCGTTGAGAACACGTTGAGGTGCAGCCCATTCGTGCGCCCCCGTTGGGCAATCTTGACCATTGCCGCGCCAACCTCGCCAGTGAACTGCGCCGCATAGCGCTCCATGCCACGTTCATCTTGAGCGCGACTGATTCCGGTAGAGGAAAAGCCTAAGGTAGTGAACAGTAGTATCCCAATAAAGGAAAGCCCAATAAGGCGGCGAATGAACATACTCTACATCCCCATTCACACCTCAATCTGTCGTGTCTCTATCGCAACCGTTACCACACCGTCCGCCCGCCATCAATGACAACATTCACCCCTGTCATGTAGGCGGAAGCGTCAGAAACAAGGAACACAACGGCGGCTTTGTATTCATCCTGTGCCGCCATGCGTCCCATCGGGATCAGGTTTGTCAGGCGGGCAACGAATGCCTCATCTTGCCCATTAAAGACGCCGCCCGGACTCAGCGCGTTTGCCCGCACGCCCTGTTCCGCCCAATAGGTTGCCAAATAGCGCGTCAACCCAACAAGGGCAGCCTTCACCACAGAATAAGTCACCGGTTTTACCATTTGCTGGTCGTCGGGCAGCCCGGGCTGGCGGTAAATCCGCTGATCAGGGGCGATCACGGCGAGATCAGAGGCGATGTTGAGGATCACACCCTTTCCGCGCCGCGCCAATTCCGCACCAATCACTTGGGAACAGAGGTACGCCCCCGTCACCCCAACGGCAATATCTTGCTCCCACACGCTTAGAGGGAAATTTTCCAAGCGCGACCACTGCTGACCCGCCGCCGCTTCAACCTTTGGGTTGTTCGCCGCGTTGTTGATCAGGATGTCCACCCGCCCAAAGGCGGCGAGCGTTTGTTCAAGAATGCCCCGCACCGAATCAGGATTCGTAATGTCGGCGTGGATGCCCAACGCCCCACAGCCCGTCCGCGCTTGGAGGTCAGCGGCGGCGGTAGCCACCCGCTCCGCGCTGATGTCCACAAGGACGGGGCTGCCGCCCATCTCGGCAACTGCCTCCGCGTGCTTGATGCCAAGCAAGCCCGCCCCTCCGGTAATGACGGCGACGCGATCCCGAAGGGAGAGTGTCTCTTGGACGGACACGGTGTGTGTTATGCCCCCACGCGGCGCAATTTTTTGATGATCGATTTTTCGCTCTCGTAGACAACCTTCACGCCGTCACCGAGGGCGATCTCAATGGCACGAATATCTTTCACCATGCGGGCGAACCCTTGGGGTTCGACGCTTGCCGCTTGGTCGCTGCCCCACATGGCGCGATCCAGCGTGATGTGCCGTTCGATCATCACCGCCCCAAGCGCCGCCGCCGCGATGGAGGGGGCAAGTCCCACCTCATGCCCGCTGTAACCGACGGGAACATCGGGGTAACGGGCGGCAAGGGTATGCATCACTCGCAGATTGAGTTCTTCCAACTGGGAAGGATAGGTGCTTGTCGTGTGGAGCAGAATCAAATCATCCTTACCCAAAACCTCCACCGCATGATCGATTTGCTCTAGTGTACTCATCCCTGTGCTGAGGATAATCGGGCGTTTGTACTGGCGGTGGTGACGGAGGAGGTTGTCATCGGTGAGCGAGGCAGAGGCAATCTTGTAGCAGGCGGGCTGGAATTTCTCAATGAAATCTACCGACCCCTCATCCCAACACGAGGCAAACCACAGAATGCCCTTCTCGCGGCAGTAGGCGTCGATCTCGGCATACTGATCGACCCCAAATTCTAACCCATATTTAAGATCGCCATTCGTCGCACCAAAGGGATTTTCGCGGGGGCGGGCGAGTTCTTCCGCCGAATAGACCACATCAATCGTTCGCTTCTGAAATTTTACGGCATTGGCGCCGCTCTCGATGGCAGCGTCAATCAGGCGCTTGCAAATGTCCATATCCCCGTTGTGGTTAATGCCGATCTCGGCAACGATGAATGTAGGTTGCCCTGCGCCAACGGAATGCTCACCAATCTGTACCATCTTCGCCATAGCTGCGCGTGTCCTTTTGAGTGCGGGTGCTTTTGGGATTCAAAGAAAACGTAAGGATTCTACTGCAAGTTGAGAGGAAACTCAATGCAGGTTCAAAGAGGTCGGCGTCACCGTGATCGAACAGCGACCAACCACAACTATTGGTGGGTAAAGGTGGGTGTCCCTCGCGCTTTAATGCAGTACCCTCACTGGTTGGGCGGCAGCCAGCCTTCTCACAAGAAGGGCGGGGTCAATCCCCTTGAAAAATGCTGTAGGGGGTGTAGGGTGTGTTGACCGTGTAACCCCAGTGATCCCGCCGCTAAAGCAGCGGGCTGAAAACAACCACCTCTTTGGGGCTTGGAAACTCTAACACCCACTCCGTACACAGAAAGAGGGAATCGCTCCCCCTTTCCCTGCAAGCGGGGAAAGGGCGTAGGGGGGATAGGAGTTTTTGAAATACGTTCTAGCCAAAGCGCCCGGAAATGTAATCCTCAGTCCGTTTATCCTTCGGTTTGGTGAACATGTCCGTTGTCTGCCCATATTCGATGAGCGTCCCTGTGCGCGTTTCGTTGGCGAGGAAGAACGCTGTCATATGGCTGACCCGCGCCGCTTGCTGCATGTTGTGCGTCACCAACACAATCGTGTAACGGCTAGAGAGTTCTTGCATGAGTTCTTCGATGCGCAGCGTGGAGATGGGGTCAAGCGCCGAACAGGGTTCGTCCATCAGGATCAAATCGGGTTGCGTGGCGAGGGCGCGAGCAATACAAAGCCGCTGCTGCTGTCCACCGGAGAGAGCCAACCCTGATTTCTTCAGATCATTTTTGACTTCATCCCATAAGACTGCCGCCCGGAGGCTTGTTTCAACGATCTCAGTGAGGACGTTCTTATCGCGGATGCCCAACAAGCGCGGACCATAGGCAACATTATCGAAGATGCTTTTGGGAAACGGGTTTGGCTTCTGAAAAACCATCCCGATACGGCGGCGAACTTCAACGGGGTCAACGCCCATCGCATAGAGATTATTCCCATGATAAAGAACTTCCCCTTCCACCCGTGCGCCCGGGATCAGGTCGTTCATGCGGTTGATGCTGCGTAAAACAGTGCTTTTTCCGCAGCCGGAAGGTCCGATATAGGCGGTGATTTTGCTTTTCTGAACCGCCATGTTCACGCCAGCTACGGCGCGATGTTCACCGTAAAAAACCGTTAGATCGTGCAGTTCAAGGGCGAGGTTGTCCCTAGTAGCCAATCCGTTCATGGTGGCAAGGTTTGCTTGTGCGGTCATCGGTGGTTACCCTCGTAATTTCTTGCTATAGCGCTGACGTAAGACAATGGCAGTGGCGTTCAAGGTGAGCAAAATTACCAACAAGGTCAGAATGGCAGCGGCAGCAACATTCTTATAGCGCGGGTCAGGTTCGCTTGTCCAGGCGAAAATCTGAATAGGGATCACGCTGAACTTTGAGAAGATGCCGTTGGGGTCAAGTGTGGTAAAGGTCAGCCCGCCCACCACCAGAAGGGGCGCTGTTTCCCCCACTGCCCGCGCTAGGGAGAGGATCACACCGGTGAGGATACCGGGAATGCCCGCTGGTAGGACAGTCCGCCAGATCGTCTGCCAGCGCGTCGCCCCAATACCAAAACTTGCCTCCCGCAGCGAGGATGGCACGGCGCGGATTGCTTCTTGGCTGTTGATGATAATCACAGGAAGAATGAGCAGGGACATAGTGAAGGCGGCGGAGAGGATCGTCCGCCCGTTCGTGTCGGTGATTCCAACAAAGCGCCCATTTGTCAGACCAGCCTCATCGCCCAATGCCCGCACGAAGATCGCCAACCCAAGCATCCCATAGATAATCGAGGGAACGCCCGCAAGGTTGCGGATGAGCGTCTCCAAAAAGGCGGTGAAGCGGGTGTGTTTGGCGTATTCCTCAAGGTAAATCGCCGCGCCAATCCCAAGCGGGATAGAGATGAATATCGTCAAAAGGAGGATGTAAATCGTCCCCAAAATGGCGATGCGCAAGCCGGTGGTGGCGGGGTCGCGGGTGAACTCTGTGGTGAGGAACGAGAGGTTCAACCACGAGTGCCAAACAAGTTCGTCTTTCGGATAGTTTGCCTGAAAGGTTGCCTCTACACTGCTCCGGTTAAAAAGGGTTTGCAAGAGGGGGAAAAATTGAACAATGCGCGGTTGCAGCACATCTTTGCTGACGATGGCGTACAACCCGGCTTGGTCAACGTTGCTCTCCAAAAGTGCCACCAAATTGGTAGCGTCCAATTCGCTGTACATTTTCTCCGCAATTTCGGCAGGGTATTGACAGTTAGCGAAAAGCTGCCCAATAGATTCCGTGCTAAGCCGCGCTGGATCGATGGTTTTGCCCAACAGGTTATCGCGCACAATGACCCGCAGGCGGCGCACCCCGATTTTTTCGACCATAATCGCGCCGAGTTCCGCCTCGCTGAGCGTCTCTAAGGGCTTTGTGCTAAGTTCGGCGGGGCGTATGTCATAGGTGCGCACGCCCAACCCAAAGACTTTATCCACAATAGTCAGGAAAAGAATCACCAGCGCCAGCAGCGCGAAAACACTCGCACCCAAATAGATCATGCGCCATAGTGCCGCCCGACGGTTACGGTGTGCTAAGGCTTTTTCAAACAAGGCGGTGTTTTGCAGGGCAGGATGGATTGGCTGAATGGCTTGATCGCTCATGAATACACCTCGCGGAAGCGGTTGCGAATGTAGTTGCTGGCAAGGTTCAAACCGAGGGTGATCAGAAACAGCGTCAAGCCAATGACGAAAATGCTGTTGTATTGGATCGACCCAAAGCTGAGGTCACCCGTGCTGATGCGGGCAATATGCCCCGTCATGGTTTCGCCAGACTCAACAGGGTTAAGGGTCAAGTTCCGCACCGGACCCGCCCCGGCTGCCACAGCGACGATCATCGTCTCCCCAACGGCGCGGGCAATGCCCAAAATAAAGGCGGCTAAAATACCAGAGAGCGCCGCAGGCAAGAGAACTTTGACCACCGTCTCAAATTTCGTTGCTCCCAAGCCATAGCTTGCCTCGCGTAGGCTGCGGGGGACGGCGCTGAGCGCATCCTCACTAATGGAGGAAATGGTCGGGATAATCATGATGCCCATCACTAACCCGGCGGAGAGCATGTTGTACTGCCCAATGATTTCAATGTCCCCCCGATTCAACAGGGAGCGCAAAATCATCGTGACAAAGGTGAGCGCAAAATAGCCATACACGACGGTGGGGATGCCCGCCAAGAGTTCCAAAATAGGTTTCACTACCGCTCGCACGCGCTCTGAGGCATATTCGCTCAGGAAAATAGCGACCCCTAAGCCAACCGGTCCGGCAATGAGCATAGCAATCAGGCTGGTGAGGAAGGTCGCATTCACGAGGGGCAAAATCCCAAACTGCCCGATCTCTGGCTGCCAACGGGTACCCGTCAGGTAATCCCCCAGATCGACAGGTTCACCGAGGGCGATGGCAGCATTCACCGGATGGCGTTCTGGGCGCGTCCCCCCATAGGCACGTTGGATGCGAAAGCGCGTTGCCGATTCCTCTGTAGTGATCAGCACTTCTTCCTCGCCAATGCGGAGGATGCGCCCGACATTGAGCGTGCTGCCCACATCGGTAACTTCCAAAAGATCTGCCGTCTCGTCAAGCGCCGCCGTTGTATATTTGTTCGAGTCTGAAAAGCCCACGCGGGTGAAAAAGCGCGAGGATTCCGTCCCTAAAACAAGGATGATGGCAAATGTGGTCAGAATAGACACCGAGGCACAGCCGATCAAAATCAGGCGAATAAGGTCTTCGCGGAAGCGCGGGTGACGTTGTAAGCCCGTCGTTTCGTTGCGCTGACGTACAGCGTCCCGTGCCGAGATCGCGGTGGTGCGGATAGCGTTATCGTTTTGCATAGGCAGTGTCTTGTACGTCTCCCTTAGGACAGGTTATGGGGAGGGACACTCTGCCCCTCCCCACAACAATGTTATAAACTCACCATGTCGAGGCGAGATTACTTGGCGGTGAGGGCGAGGAACGCCAACCGGTCAAGGTTATGGGCGTCGCTGTTCACCGGGAAGTAACCAACTTTGCCCGCTTCCGTCCCGTAGACTTCATCAACAACGGTTAGGTAGTAGTTGATGAAGGCGGCAACCTGCGGCTTTTCCGCCATGATCGTTGCCGTTGTGTAGATGTACAACGGGCGGCTCAGAGCATATTCACCGCTCTCTGCCGTTTCCTCAGTGGGGACAACCTCATTGATGCTGACGGTGTTCAGTGTGTCGGTGTTCGGGGCGAAGTAGGCATAGCCAAAGTAGCCGATAGCGCCCTTGGTGCCTTCCACACCGGTGACGAGGACGTTATCATCTTCGCTGAACTGGATGCCAGCGGCGTTCAAAATCGGCTCTTTCGCCTTGTTGAAAATGATTTCAACGAAGTAATCGAAGGTGCCGGAGTCTGTGCCGGGGCTGAACAGCTTGATGAGGTCTGCGGGGAACTCGGCGTTGAAATCCTTCCATGTAGCGTACTTGCCGGAAAAGACTTCTGCCAATTGTTCTTTCGTCAGATTCTTCACATAGTCGGTCTGCTTGCCAACGACAACGGCGAGGGCGTCCACACCGATGAAGAAGCCATATGGCTCACGCCCGATCTTGGCACATTCTTCAATTTCGCTGCCCTTGATGGCGCGGCTGGCGTTAGCAATATCCGTCTCGCCTGCCTTGCAGAAGCGCTCGAAGCCAGCACCCGTACCAACGGAGGCAACTTCGACGTTATCGGTAAAGCCTTCATTGCGGAAGATGTCCGCGATAGCCGCAGTCACTGGATAGACCGTCGAGGAACCAGCGGTCAGGATATTGCCCTTTACGGCGAGGGGATCAACTTCGGGTAGTTCAATATCGGGGATCAACACGGTGTCAATGATATGGATCACGCCGTTGGAGGCTTCCACATCGGCGGTGATCACTTCGGCGCTGTTCACCGAGACGCTCTCGCCTTCGGTAGAGACAACCAGTTCGCTGCCTTCAACGCTTTTTGCTGTCGCCACGTTGTCGGTCATCATACCCACTACATCGGCAGCCATCGCCTTGCCGGGGACGACATGGTAGGTCAGGATGCGGATGAGCAGGTCTTTATTTTCGGGCTTGAGCAAGTAATCCAAAACAAAGGCGGGAACTTTGGCAAAGGCTTCATCGGTGGGGGCGAAAACTGTGAACGGACCCTCACCCTTGAGGGTATCGACCAAGCCTGCCGCTTCCACAGCCGCCACAAGCGTCTTGAAGTTGCCATTTTCAATCGCAATATCGACAATCGTTTTTCCAGCCTGCGCCCGCGTGTTGGCGAACGTCGAGGCGAGAATTGCCACCAGCGCAAAAAGCGCTGCGAGGCGTTTTTTCAACATGTGTTCCATCCTCCGAAAATTGACATGCGGTTGAGAGGGGTTGCCCTCATCGTTAGAGAAGATAGCGGATCACAGGTTAAGGATAGCTACGGGGATTGTTAAATGGCTTTTAAGAATGGGCAAAGAGTTATATATCAAAGTGAGGGGGGTGGGGGCAAGCAGGGATAACAAAAATCCTCATTCCACATAGAACTTACGCAGTTGAACTTGTTTACCCTGTATTCATCGAAAGGGGACGTTTGAGGGGGAAGCCCCCTCAAAAAAATGGATTCCCCCTTCTCCCACTGGGAGAAGGGGGGTAGGGGGATGAGGGCAACTGCGTAACATCTAGTTATCTCAAGGAGGGGTTGCCAGTGGCTAGCAATCTGAAAACAAGTATTTGGGAGCAGTTTAGCGCTTCGATTGAGTACCTTGCCGGTACGATAGATGCCTATCCTGAGGAACTTTGGCGTGCCTCGCTATGGACGACATCACAGACGAAACCAGAATTCTCCCAAGCGTGGTATGTTGCTTACCACACCCTGTTTTGGTTAGACCTTTACCTGACTGGCACAGAGGATGGCTTTCTCCCCCCAGAACCCTTCACCCTCATTGTTCACGGACACGCCTCCCAGTTGAACATGCTGCTTGGGCAAAAAGGCGTCGCAACACCGGATTACCCAACCCAAATGAAGAACCAATCTTGAGAGGGGACATCCGATGCGCCTGTTGGTGATCGCCCGCTGCCCACCCTATCCCCTTCATCTCGGAGATCGCTTGATTCTCGGAAACCTCTTGCCGATATTAGCGCGGCGCGGCTATGCGATTGACCTGATCGCTTTCTCTGACCGCACCGAAGATCGCGCTGAGATAACCCACTACCGAAGCGATTATGCCAGTGTGCATCTGATCCCAGACCCGCGCCGCTCGGCAGTTGATTATCTGAAGCGCTTGGTTGTGCCGGGGACGTTTTTCCCACAACGGGCAGCACAGTGTTGGTCGCCACAGATGGGGCGGGCGGTTGAGGAACGGCTAGCGAGTGCTGATGTCGTTCACCTGTTTGGGGGAATTCAGGTTTATGAATACCGCGATCTGATTCGCTCAAAACCACATCTGATCGTCCCTTATGAATCCTACAGCCTATATTTAGAATCCGCCTTGCGAGAAGTGCGTTCCCCCCGCGAAAAGATGCTTACGCGCTTACGATTGGCACTCACGCGCCGCTATGAAGGACGGATGTTCAATGGTTTTCAGCGGGTTGTCGTTCTCACCGCACAAGATCGGGCTGCCTTGGCACGGTTATCACGGCGACGCCAGCAGAACTGGATCGTGATTCCCAATGGCATTGCCCTTGAGCGGTTTCCCCTCAGCCAGTCACCGCTTGATCATCGTGAGCCGAGGCTGATCTTCGTCGGAAATTACGCCTATGCGCCGAATGAAGATGCGGCGTTGTTCTTGGGGCGGGAGGTCTTTCCCCGTGTACGGAAAAAACACCCTGATTGCCAACTGCGCCTTGTGGGAAATGCCCCTACGCCGGCGATGCTCAACTTGGCAGCGGCAGCGGGCATCACCGTGACGGGTTTTGTCCCCGATGTGAACGCCGAGCTACAACTGGCGCGGCTTCTCGCTGCCCCCATCCGCTTTGGGGCAGGGATGAAAAACAAACTCTTAGAGGGAATGGCGGCGGGGCTGCCAATCATCACCACCGAGGCAGGTATTGCTGGCATGGAAGGATCCGCCGGTATCACTATCGTTGATCCTGATCCGGCGGCGTTTGCGGCGGCGGTTAGCCGCGCTCTTGACGATCCAGCGGGTTTAGCCTTTTGGGGAAAGGCAAACCGTGCCTTTACTGAGGAACGCTTTACATGGGCGCGGATTGCAGACGAATACGAGGCACTTTATCACCAGATTTGTCATGAGTATTCTTCTTAATCGCTGTTCAACGAACGATATTCTTTTAGAAAACCACACCCTAACCGTATTCCAACGCAAATTCGTGTAGAATGAGGCATGTATAAACGTTTCAGGGGATGTGCCGCCAATGACCGGAAACCCAACAGATCTTACATCTACCTCATCTGGGCAAGGCATGGATGCCAAGACACTGGAGACAGTGCTGAACATCAGCCACCACATGGCACAGAATCGCAACCTGAATCCACTGCTGAACTACGCTATGGAGGAGGCGGTAAACCTTGTTGGGGCAGAGGCAGGCTATCTTGTCCTTTTGGAGAGCGATGGAACACTGACCTTCCGCGCCGCCTATTCCCGCGATGGCTCTAAGTCAGCAGTCCCCGATGATGCCATTAGCGGCACGATTTTGGGCGAGGTCATTCGGACCGGCAAGCCACTTGTCCTGCGCGATGCCGGTATTGACCCCAATTTTGCCAATGCCACCAGTGTCGTGCTGCTCCGTTTGCGTTCGGTGATGTGCGTCCCACTTTTGGTGCGCGGCGGCGTGATTGGGGCAATCTATGTGGAAAACCGCAGCATTGAGGGGCGTTTCGGCGAGGCGAATTTGCCACCGCTGCTGCTCTTTGCTAACCAAGCGGCAATCGCCATTGAGAATGCCCGCCTGAACGATGAATTGGAAGAACGGATTGCCGAACGCACACGCCAGCTAGAACGAGCGATCACCCAAGTCGAGACGGCATGGCAGCAAGCGGTAGAAGTGAACCGGATGCACACCGAGTGGTTGGGGAAAATCACCCACGATATGCGTGCGCCGCTGAGCGTTGTCATCTCGGCGCTGACGCTGATGCAAGAGGGGGAATTTGGCGCGGTGGAAGGCGAGATGTTGGAATGGGTAACGCGAGCGCTGGACGCCACGAACCGTGCCTTGGTGCTCTCCAACAACGTGTTTGACCTTGCCAAGCTGGAGATGGGCGGCTTGCGCCTCTATAAAGAACCAATCGACCCCGTTGCCTTTTTGCAAGGCATCTTCAACATCGGTATGGGGTTGCCCTGGGCAGAGGGGGTTTCCTTTCGTCTCGAGATTCCCGCCGAACTCCCCTCTATCACCATCGATCCGGGGCGGATTCATCAGGTCATCATCAACTTGCTCTCCAATGCCCTGAAGTTTACCGAAGCGGGGGAGGTTGTCCTCCATGCCGAACTAGGAAGTGAGATGCTCATCGTCGGTGTCCGCGACACGGGGAACGGTATTGCCTTGGATGCCCAAGAACGCATCTTTGAGCGGTTTTACCAAGCACCCCAGACGCTTGACAAACGCCGTTCGGGGACAGGGCTAGGGTTAGCCATTTGTCAGGAATTGGTTGAGGCACACGGCGGACAGATTTGGGTAGAGAGCGAGCCGAACGCCGGATCAGATTTCTTGTTTACCTTGCCGTATAACGCACCTTCATCCTAAGCCGATTCTCAACTATAATTCACGGACAGGTTCGCGTTGGGTGGTATGGAGGGGCTGCGGTGGCAAACAACGATCAGTACGAAGGACGAATGTCTCACTATCATATTTGGACCCTCGGTTGTCAGATGAATGTTGCTGACTCCCAACGGCTTGCCAGTGAACTGGAAAAGCGCGGCTTCCGGGCGACAGATGAACCAGAGAGCGCCGATATTCTCGTCGTGAATACCTGCGTCGTCCGGCAAGGCGCTGAAGATAAAGGCGTTTCCCGCCTGCACATGCTGCGCCCGCTCAAACAGAAATTTCCCGACAAAGTGATCGGGCTGATGGGCTGCATGGTGGGCGTCCGCGATCCGCTTCCTTTGCGGAAACGGTTCCCCTTTGTCGATGTCTTTATGGCGCCCTCTGATCCCGACCCCATGCTTGAATTCCTGAACGAGCGAGGAATAGAAGGGGATGTGCGCACTTATGAGGATACCTCGCGTACCTTCCGCGATGCGCTCCAAGACGAGGACTTACTGCTGCTGCCCACCCATGAACGCGGACACCTCATCAGTGCCCATGTTCCGGTTGTGTATGGCTGTTCTCATGCCTGCGCGTTTTGTATTATTCCGTTTCGGCGGGGGGTGGAGCGCAGCCGGACGGTGGGGGAAATCGTCGCTGATGTGCGCAGCCTAACCCGTCAGGGGGTCAAAGAGATCACCCTTTTGGGGCAGATTGTGGATCGTTATGGAAAGGACATTCCCGACGGACCGGACCTTGCCGCTCTGCTGCGGATTGTCCACGAGGTAGGCGTTGGGGAAGGGTTGGAGCGTATTCGCTTTTTGACCAGCCACCCCAATTGGATGACCGATAAACTGCTCGAAACAGTTGCCGAGTTGCCCCATGTGATGCCCCATATCGAAGTTCCCGTCCAAGCTGGCGATGATGAAGTGCTGCGGCGCATGAAACGCGGCTACACCCAAGCAGAATACCGCCGCCTGATTGAGCGCATCCGGCAGATTATCCCTGAGGTGGCGATCAACACGGATATTATTGTCGGCTTCCCCGGCGAAACAGAAACCCAGTTTATGGCGACCCACGATCTTTTGGCAGACCTCAAATTGGATAAAATCCATCTGGCAAAATACAGCCCACGCCCGCAGACCGTCAGCGAGCGGACGATGGCTGATGATGTCCCTGAAGTAGAGAAGGAACGCCGCCGTGCCTTGCTAGATGAGCAGCAAAAACGGACATGTGCCGCGATCAACGGGCGTTTGTTAGGGGCAACTGTTCCTGTATTGGTGGAAGAAAAGCAAGAGACCCGTTGGCGAGGGCGAACGCCTCAAAACAAACTGGTGTTTTTCGAGGATGAAGGACAAACGAGCGCAAATCGACGCGGCGAGGTGGTCGATGTGGAGATCATATGGACAGGACCATGGTCGATGGTCGGACGCCTGCCGGGTCAGATCGCTCAATCGGCGCCGGAAACTATCGAACTGACCTCCGTGTGATTTGCCCTATGCACAGGTTGTCACGGACATTCCCTATCCTTGTTCTCCTCGCTGCGATCCTCGCTTGTAACCTGATGGGTGCCGCGGGGAGCAGTACGCCAACACCAAACGCGGGGGAGACACTTTCCCCCAACGGTGCTGGACGCCCACTGGTTCTCATCGAAGCGCCGACCAACGGCTCGCAAGGCGTTTTACGCCAACCGCTGACCGTGAAGGTGCGGGCGACGGATACCAACGGAATTACCCGCGTCGTCATGCGTGAGGGAGGGCGTGTTGTGGTCACACTACCTTCCCCAAATGCCCAAAAAGAATTTTCTGTGCTTTTGCCCTATACACCTATGCGGACAGGGAACATCACCTTAGAGGTCATTGCCTACAGCCAAACGGGGGATAGTCCACCCGTTTCCCTCACCTTAGAGATTGTTGGGAGCGTGGGAGAACTGCGCAATCCAGCCTCTCTCGATCCAACCTTAGGGGCGGCATCTGGGCAAGCAGTGTGTACCGTAAAAGTGAACATTGACAACCTGAATATGCGGCGGGGGGCAGGAACCGCTTACGCCATTATCGTCAAACTCCCGCTTGGTGAGGATTTGACCGTGATTGGGCGAAACAACGATACCACCTGGCTCAGTGTCCGCCGCAGCAACGGGATGGAGGGGTGGGTTTCCGCTCAGTATGTCAATTCAACAGGCGATTGCACCCGCGCCCCCATCACAGGATAACGGCACCACGACCTCATGACACTCAAACAACGAACAACGGGAGAACGTGATTCCCGCCGCGCCAATCGCCAAGCCATCCTCCGCGCCATTTACAGCGGAGAGGCGAATACTCGCGTTGACCTTGCCACGCACCTCGGTGTGACGAAAACCACCGTTGGGGAAGTGATCGGCAGTCTGATCGATGAAGGCTACCTTGCCGAGACGGGGTTGGGGCAATCCACCGACGAGGGGGGGAAACGTCCCCGCCTGTTGGAATTTCAACGAGAGACGCGCCATGTCATTGGTGTTAGCCTCAACGGAGATCACCTCCTCGGCGTCCTCTCCAATATGGGAGGGGATGTGCTGGTTGAGCATCGCTTGGCTACGGAAGCGCTCAGCGGGAAGGAGATGATCGAAGCGATCTGCAATGTGATTAATGGCTTGATCGCCCAGATCAGTGTACCGCTGCTTGCCATTGGCATTGGTGTGCCTGGGTTGGTCAATTCAGACGCTGGTGTTGTAGAACTCGCCCCCACGCTCACATGGCGCAACCTCCCTTTGACAAAGATGATTGAAGAGCGTTACGGTGTCCCTGTTTATATCGGGAGCAGCACAGCGCTTGCCGCCCTCGGTTTATACGCTTGGGGGAGTGGGGAAGCCGTTCGCTCACTGGCAATGATCCATGTTGGGAATAGCGTTGGCGTTGGGTGGGTCATTGATGGCAATTCCTATCAGGGAGGGATTGGCTATCTGCGGGTGGGGGGCAGCGACACGCCCTACCTTGACGCACTCTTAGGCTGGACAGCCGTCCGCCGCCGCGCCGAAGACCTTTACCTTCAACGGCGGGATGACCTCATGGGCGCGGAATGGTCGTACCTCCATGTTCGGCGGGCATATTTGGATGGGCAAGCCGGGGCGCTGACGCTCCACGAGGAATTGGCATCGTCGCTAGGGCGGGCGGTGGCGTGGACGGTTGCCATGCTGCGCCCCGAACACCTTGTCTTGGCGGGGACAATTGCCGATTTGGGGCAGCCCTTCCTCCGCCGCACACTTGCCCATGCCCATGACCTTGTGCTGCCCGATTTGCTCAAAGAAGTGACCGTCAGCCTGAATACGACTCCGGCGCTTGGCGCGGTGGGCGCAGTAGCAGAGGCGCTGCGGCGCGAATTAGGGATTATTTGAATGTGGTATGTGCATATGTGATAAGGTGTCTCTGCGCCCAGTGTGATATCTTCAATACTACGTTTAGCGAAATTCTTTCTAAAAAGGTACGTTCATGCGACGCGCCCCCAAAACCCCCCAAGCAATTGGCGTTTTCACCAATGATCCGAACGGTGTCTTTCAGCGCAATGTTATACGCGGGGTGGAGCAAGAGGCAAAACAGCACGACTATCCGATTGAGGTTATTGCTGTTCCAGATTGGCAAAATACGGCGCCGCGCTATGACTCCTTAGCGGGGATCATCAGCGTGGCGACGGCTGTCCCCGATAATTTTTTGCGCATGTTTTACCGCCTTGCCAAACCGCTCTCGCTGATCGCCCATATCATCCCTGATACACCCGTCCCAACAGTAATCTCAAATAATGCGCAAGGCATTGCTGAACTCGTTCGCTATCTGTGTGACGAGCGCGGTTGCTCCCGCTTTGTCTATATCCGAGGCATTGCCGCCCAGATCGACGCCCAACAACGGGAACGTGCCTTTCGAGAAGAACTTACCCGACGCGGGTTTTCTCCACAAGACGCACGCTTTGTCGCCGGGGATTTTGATCCACCCATCGCCGCACAATCCATTCGTGCGTTGGTGAAGCAGCGAAAAGAATTCCCCTTTGATGCCATTCTTGCTGCCGATTACATGATGGGCATTGCGGCGGCAGAAGTCCTTTACAAGGCGAACATTGATATTCCCGATGAGGTCGCCATTGCTGGCTTTGGCGATGGGCATGAAGCCCTTGACGCCGATCTGACCACCGTTGCTGCCAATGTGAGCGAGCTTGGCGTCTGTGCAACGCGGCAGGTGGTCAAGCAAATTGATGGGCTGCGCATCAGCGGGGCAACCGTCCTTAGCACACGGCTGATCGTGCGAGGGACGTGATTTCCCACCCCCCCTCATCTCACAGGTTTATTGTCCGCACGGCTTCCCGTAGATGCGTTTGCACAGCGGCAACAATGTCGGCATAAACGGCATGCGCAGTTTCCGGGGTGAGGATTACATCATGGTGAAATGTACCGGATGCTCGTTCCAAAAGCCATGTATCCGCCCCAACCAGCGAACTATTTTTCGCGTCATCAAGGGAATCGAAGTGAAGTTGGCGGAGGGTTGTCGTCAGCGCCCCATAGCGAATGGTATCAATCGTCGTCTCAAGGGTCAGCGGTTTGGCATTTGGGCGGCGATAGGTGACGGCGAGATGTCCCTCTGCGCTCCCTCGTACACGGACAAGCGTCCCGACCTGATCGGGGTGGCGTCCATCGTGGTAGCGAATGGTGAGTCGGTACGCCTCAATAACAGTGGGTTGAGCGGCTACCGTAGTGAGTTCGGGCTGCATAACGCGCAGGGCAATGAGGCGTAATGGTGCAGCGGCGGGTCGTAATGGGTGTGTGGACATCATAATACCCCTCTCCCCCATTGGGGTTACTGATCCTCCTCTATAGCTTCGATTGTACGGGAAAAGCGCATGAAGTGTGACCTGACAGGTGTTCGGGAATTGTACAAAGCAACAGCGGATCGCTATACAACTGCGATCACCCCGCTGATGGGGGAATTTGCCCATGATCTCGCACAGTGGGCGCTTAACTGCCTTGCCGCCCACCGTGCCGGGCGCTTGTTCGATCCCTTCGATCTCCCCTCGATCCGTTCCCCCGCACATGAGGTCTATCCCATTCGGGCGCTTGATCTTGGAACGGGTACGGGGGCGTTGGCGGCAGGGTTAGCGGGTACTGTCCGTGAGGTGATCGGCATCGATCTTGTTCCCGAAATGCTGCGGGAAATATCCCTCCCCTTTGCCGTCCATGGTGACATACACGCTTTGCCCTTCGCCCGCGCCAGTGTTGATCTGGTTGGGGCATGTTTTGGCTTGAATCACAGCGATCCGAAGGTATCCCTGCGGGAGGCAGCGCGTGTCCTACGTCCGAGGGGGTTGTTGATCCTTCAGGAATGGGGGGCGCGTGATCCGCTTAGTCAGATCGTTGAGGATATCTTGGATTCCTTTGCCGCTGACCTGCCTGAAGCGCTGCCCTCTACCTTGCGCCACTTTTGTGATTCCCCAACAGTCTGGTATGACCACCTCCAAGACGCCGATGATTACCGCCAATGGCTGCGTGGACGGGGCTTTTCGCTCGTCTATGCCCACGAAGAACCCTTCGTCCGCGTGCGCATCCCAATTGCCACCTTTCTAGGGGCAAAACTGGCATGGGCAACGGCGTGGCACACCCTTCAGGCGCTTTCAGAGGGGCGGCGGGCGGCGTGCCGGAGAGCGTTGGAGCAGGCACTAACCCCACACGCTGACCATAGCGGGATGCTCACCTTTTCGCCGCCTTTGATTCGCCTTTGCGCTGTGCGGGGGTGATGTTCTCAGCAATCAACGCATCAATTGCCCCTAATTGGGCGGCGTCTAGTGACTTCAAAATCGCCACCCCCCGCCGGAGAAGGTCTTCGCGCAGGGTGTAATGATCGGCGTCGGTGATCTTCCCCGTCTGGTGGTCAAAATCGAGGTCGTGGACAGCGGCGAGGATCGCTTCGCGCTCTGCCTCCAATTGGGCGATCAAAGGCATATCGCCAAATTCTTCCTCGCCTGTGTTTTGCCTACCGATCCGCCGTCCACGCCCGATAAGAGGAAAGGCGATCAGTGCCGCCACGATCAGGGCAACGCCCGCGAAAAAGATGTATCCGCCGTTACTCATGGGGTGTTCTCTTTGGGGGTGTTCTCACTCGGCGCAAGAAGTGCTTCGAGAATGGGACGAACGTCGGCGGCGCTGATCGGTTGGATGAAAATCTTCGCCAATTTCCCTTCTTTATCGACAATAAACGTCTCTGGAACGCCTTTGATCCGGTAGGCGCGGCTGGCGGCGTTCCCGCTATCATGCCCGGTTGGGTAGACTATGCCAAATTCAGCAAGGAAGGCGCGAGCATTCGCTTCGGTATCGTTGTACCCGACCCCAACGAGGACGACGCCGCGATCTTCGTAATCTTCCCAAAGGGCGTTCAGGTCGGCGGCTTCCGAGCGGCAGGGTCCGCACCAACTCGCCCAGAAATTGACGAGGACAACCTTCCCTCGCAGATCGTTCAGGCGCAGCGGTTCGCCTGTGTCATAGCGGATAATCGTGAAATCGGGCGCATCGCCGCTGGCAACTTGCCCCTGATTCGCCTCAAAGAGCGCCCATGCCAACCCTAACATAAAAAGGATGGGGAAGATCAACAGCGCGATCAGTGCGGCGGGGCGGGTGGTACGAATCGTTGTTTCTGGCGTAGTATTCATGATGCGGCGTTGGCACGTTTCTTTCTTGTGCGGCGGATCGTATTGGTGACCACCGAGAGCATGTTACTTATGGAGAGTGGGGCAATGCAAACGAGCAGATCGCCCTTCTGAAAGCCGGGATTGCGTTCAAGGAAAAAGCGAAGGGTGGGCAGTTTCAATTCCTTTGTCGAAACGGGCAGCACAAAATCCCGCAGTTTGCGATCCCCTGTCCCTTCGACAATACCGCGTTCGGCGTCCCACGCCTCTCCATAACGCTGACGGGCAAGAAAATCGACAAAGCGGGCATACCATTCTGGCGTAGGGCGATCACGGCGGGGGTAGAATTCCTTCATGTTACGGGAGAGCATCAGATAACTTTTGTAGCTGAAGGTATCAAAGAGGATGAAAATGGGCGTGAAGGGGTGACGAACCCGTGCTTGCAGGTAATTTTGAATCCCTATTGCAGTACCCTCACTGGTTGGGCTGCAACCAGCCTTCTTACAAGAAGGGCGGGCGTCGCTCGTTTACCCCTTAGATCACCACCGCCTAGCCCATCGATAAGTATATCGTGATAAGCAGGGCTGTCAACCACTAAGGGGTCAATCTCCTTGAAAAATGCTGTAAGCGTTGAATAATGTTCAAGCCACGATAGCCATCTGCCAAGAGGACATTTCCCCCAAAAATGATCACGTAGCGTCGCCCCTCAAAGGTTACCGGATAGCGCTGCACTGCCGCTAAGCCCACCAATTCCCCCGAATCGTGATCTCGAATGAGATAAACCTTCTGTTTTTGGCGAAGGCTGCGCTCGTAAATCTCGCGGGTGGTATCCGTAAAGCGGTTGGCAAACGTCCAAATGTCATCGACGTGGGCGGCAGTGAGTGTTGGCACGGGTAGAGATTCAAGGCGAATACGCTTGCCTATAGCAGGCTTCGGCTGATTGGACATAACCTCCCTTTCATTCGGTTAGCGTTTGGGGATTTTGTGGTGCAAGAGAAGTTGTTCCGCCTCGTGGAGAAGGTTGCTCAACACCTGAGCAACCCACTCAAACTCCGAGCCGATAATTTTGATTCGTCCGCGCCATGCCTCGCGCAGGGCAGTGATATTCCCCCATAGGTTTTCACTCGTCAAGCGCATATCATAATTCAAGATCACCCCCGCCAAAACAAGCGGCAAATAGGCATGGCTAAGATCAATCCCATCCCCACGCCCCAAAACGCTGACGACCTCTTGGGCATAACTGCGGTGATCATCAGCGCTGCCAAGTGATTCACCGGTGACTGTCTCCACTAATTTCAAGCCAAGCCGTACACCATCACGAATGAGCGGCATGTAAATTTTTTCGACCAACACATCGGGCTGTTTCGTCACCAGCGGGTCTTCGATAAGCCCAACAAGATGTTGAAACCATGCTGATTCACCAACGCGACAAATGCCTTGTACTTCTAAGCCATCCTCAAGGGTATAGGCAAGAATTTTTCCGATAAAGACAGCCTCGCCGGGGTGCAGGGGCAAGCCGGAATCACTGAAGACTTTCTCTGTCTGCTTGATCAGTGGAAGAAGGATTTGGGAATGGGAAATCGTTCCGGCAAACTGCGTGGCTTTCTCGCTCAGTTGGGTGTGTCGGGCTTGCTCTTGAGGGAGTTCTCGTGCCGACCAAAGCGTTTCATAACGATGGGCGAGAACCGGCGCTGGGGCGTTAATTTGCCCTTCGACAATATCGACAATGCGCGTGATGAAACCACCTTCTTCGTGAGCAGTGAACCCCACCCCGCGCAAAATTGAGAGGCGGAAAGGAGACATGCTCAAAATGCTTGCCGGGCGTCCGCCCGCCGGAGGGCGTACCCATCCATAGCCGCGTGGCGGTTTCGCCTCCACACGTACACCGAGGATCGTGCCTTCGCTTGGTTGGGTGGGCGGCATGGCCGCAATGGGAAGATGGAGCAGCCCCGTCTCCCCCGGTTGGAGGGGGACATCCAGTTTTTCGCGGGGGACAATCAGGCTCATCGGACGCCCCGCCATATCCTTGCGGGGAAGGCGAAGCTGCACGGTTGCCGTAATCGGCTTATCGCAATTATTCTGGAGTAAGATTAAGCCCTCTACCGCTTGCCCAACCGTAATTGCCAGCGGATGGACGGCAAAAGCGTAACTCACTACATCGGCGGTGGCACGCGCCCCGCCAGTGATCATGCCAAGTACATCAGGGAGATTCGTCATTGCAGCGGGCATGGGTCGGCTATCCTTGTGTAATAATTCGATGATTAAGGTAAGGGTGTTTTAACTCATCAGCGCCCGATCCAAGAGATCATTCGCCATAGCGAAAATGAAATCAGTATAGTCGTCGCGTTCATCGGCACGCTGCTGAAGCGCATAGTGAAGCAAATTAACTGTCTCGTTGGCGCGTTCACTTGGCATTACCACCACATTGTTGGCAATGATTCCCCCCAACACAAGCGGTAAGTAGGCACGGCTGAAATCAAGGGGCAGATTGCCCCCTTCCAGCGAATGGATGAGGTTTTCGGTGAATTCTGCCATTTCCTCCGGCGTGCCAAAATCCTCACGGGTGACTGCCTCCAGCGCAGAAAAGCCAAACATCGCCGCATCGTAAAGAAGGTGTTTATAAAGCCGTCCGATCAAAAGCGGCTCGGCTGAGCCTGGTTTTAACGAGGCAGTTTGCTTTTTTGCCATGTCTTCCAACGCTGCGTACCAACGCGGCTTTACTGTCGATGCACCAATGGGGAGCGCCTCGCCGCTTTCTAAGACTTGCACCATGAGTTTGGCAATCATCACCGCTTCCCCGGCCCAAAGGCGGTAGCGGGCAGCGGTAAAGAGGGTTTGGGTCTGCTTTAGAAGGGCAAAAAAGGCAACAGTCCGCGTCAGCTTTTTTAGAATGCCCTCAATGGCGGGTTTCCCCGCTTGAATAAGGGCGGTTACATCGACGTAATCGGCGCTTGTCCACAGCGATACATAATTCGGTTTGCGGTCTGGCGGCAAGCCAGCAATCGCCGCCGGAAGGATCATTAGCGGGGCGGTCACAACCCCACTTCTTCCGGTCATGCGCCCGCGTGGTGTTGCCGCATAGCCCAAACCCTGAATTGGCTCAAGAATCGGTTGGCGCTCCGGCGGAAAATCGTCCCATACGACGGGAATACCTCCATTCGCATCACGAACGCGGGTGGGGTTGCGCCCTTTCACCTCTACAGTGATGTCCGCCCCTACCTGATAGCCCTCTCCGGGTGTCGCTTGGTGGGTCACTTGGAGGGGTAATTCTGCGTAGCCAACCTCGCCGGGGCGCAGCCCAATGCGAAGTGGTTTCATCAACTTTGTGGTAATGATGTTTTTCTTGCCCGCAGTGTCCACCTCTGGAAATTCAGGGACGATCACGGCGTCAATATCAACATTTAGGCAATTTTGCAAGAGAACAATGATGGAGAATGGTTTCCCACCCTCAACACGAACGGGGCGCGGGCTAACCGCCACCTGTAGCGCGTCGAAACTATGCCGCGTCCCACCGCTGAGCGCACCGAGAATATCTGGATAATTGGGAGCTGCACTTGGTTTGTTCGTCATGCTGTGCGCCTTCTGTCCCTCTGTAACCGTTTGGTGTTTGCCTCTCATTATGGCACAATACAGGACGTTTCGCCGCAAAAGGATGATCCACATTGAGGAAATATTCATGCGCCTTGCCTTGCTCTCCGATATTCATGGCAACCTAATCGCCCTTGACGCTGTCCTTGCCGATCTCGCTGGGCAAGGGACGATGGATGCCTATTGGCTGTTGGGGGATTACGCCGCGCATGGGACGCGCCCTACAGAGGTGATCCAGCGCGTGCGAGCGCTGCCAAATGCCTCATTCCTCTCTGGAAATACAGATCGTTACCTCGTCAGCGGAGCGCGGGGAAAAGTAAAACCCCAAACAGCGGAAACCTACCCCACCTTTGCCGCTGATCTACGCAGTCGGGAAGCGGTCTATGCCTGGGGTGTGGAGCATCTGGCATGGGCGGAATTTGAGTTTTTGGCAGGGCTGCGCGGCGAATTAGAGATGAACATCCCCGGCTATGGCTGGCTGCTTGGCTATCATGGCACGCCCGGAAATGATGAAGGGCTTCTTTACCCCGACACCCCCACTGAGGAGGTGCTAGATCACCTTTCAGATCGGGAGGGGCGGCTTGGTGTTGGGGGGCATACCCACCGTCCGATGGATCGTGACTTTGGGGCGTGGCGGGTGGTCAACCCCGGAAGTGTTGGGCTGCCTCATGGCGGGCAAGAAGCGCAGTATGCCATAGCCACCTTTGAGGGCGGGAGTCTAACGCTTGATATGCGCCGCGTCGCGTTCGATTGGGAGGCAGTCATTGCCGATGCCCGCGCCTTAGCCTATCCCGATGTGGCTTGGCTGGCAGAATGGCTGACAAAGCGGACAGGGTAATACAGGATGATTGCCTCCGTTTGTGTTCCCCCCTTCTCCGGCATACAATAAGCCGCACGGGATCACCTATCAAGGGATGAAACGGCATGACCGGAACGGATTACAGTGGCAAGCAGCTGGGCGGTTACCAGATTAATGAGTTGATCGGCAGGGGTGGTATGGCAACAATCTACCGTGCCACCCAAGTGAGTATGGGGCGATCTGTCGCCGTGAAGGTGATTGATCCCGCACTCTTGAACGATCCCGAATTCACTGAGCGCTTTCAACGGGAAATGCGGGCAGTGGCGATGCTCTCCCATGCCCACATTCTCAAAGTCTTTGATTACGGGCAGCAAGAAGGCATTGTTTACCTCGTCACCGAACTGCTCCCGGGCGGCAGCGTTGGCGAACGGATCAGTGGGCGAAGTTTGTCGCTTGCTCAAATCGTCACCATCTTGCGACAGATTGGCGCAGCCCTTGATTACGCCCATGCCAAAGGCGTGATCCACCGCGACCTGAAACCCCAAAATATTCTCCTCGATGAATCGGGCAACGCCTTTTTGGTCGATTTTGGCATTGCCAAAATGCAAGACGAAACTGCCGAACTGACCGCAACAGGCGCTGTTGTAGGGACGCCTTCCTACATTGCTCCCGAATATTGGCTAGGCAAACCCATTGACGGGCGAGCCGATATTTACGCCCTCGGTTGTGTTGCCTACGAGATGATTACGGGGCGGCTGCCCTTTGCCAATGACACCCTCTATGGCTTGATGCAAGCCCATGTCAACCAAATGCCGTCCCCCGTCCGCATGACCCGTGCCGATCTGCCGCCAGAACTTGATGGCGTGTTGCAAAAAGCGATGGCAAAAAACCCCGACATGCGCTACCAGTCGGGGAGTAACTTTGCCGAAGAATTCGCCGCCTCGGTGGGCATGGCAATCGGGACTACCGGCTCTGTCCAGCGTGATCCGCAGCCCAAAACTGATCTCGGCGTGATTCCGCCTTCTGCTCCCCCCTCCTCAGTGGTGAATCCCAGCCAGCGTCAAGCCTTCACCCCCGCCGCACTGCCCAAAATGCCTGAAGGGGATATGGGCGTCACCACGCCGATGCGGGCTGCTGCCTTCAACGATGAAGAAGACGGCTTAACACGTCCGATGGCGGCATACACGGGGGACACCCTGCCACCCCGCCCCGCCTCTGCGGGTGGGCTTTCGCCTGTCTATGCGCCGCCACCGCCAGTCATGCCCGCGCCCCCCCCTCCCCCACAACGAAAGCTCCCTATCCCCTTGATTTTGGGCGGGGTGGGGATTGTCGTCCTTGCCCTTGTGTTTATCGTTCTTGCCGGATCGCCAGGCGTGAGTGACGTTGATAAGACGGCGACGGGTGTCGCCTTCCTTGCGGCAACAGCCTCAGCGAATCCGATCAGCCCCACCCCAAGTTATACGCCCACACGGAATATTGTGGTTGTTCCCCCAACGGCAACCTTCACCGTGACGGCAACCTTCACCCCCACCGCGACGGCAACGCATACGGCGACCTTCACCCCCACCCATACGGTGACGGTCTCCCGCACGCCGCCAAATACCTTTACCCCAACGCCTACCGAGACGCCGCTGCCTACGGCGACGCTCCCCCCGACTGCCACCGCCACCCCAACCGATGATCCAGTGGCGACGGCAACCGCCGCTGTAACTGCCACACTTCGCGCCCGCCTTGCTGAGGTGGATCGGATGATTCGGGCGGGTCGGCTGCTCATTGAGGCAAAGAGCGGCACTCTGCTGCATGGGGCGGATGTGAAAACCACCATAGAGGAAAAATTAGAAGGGCGAGCCGCCGATTTTGTCGTTGAGGCGCGGTTCTTCAACCCCTACCTAGCAACAGAGGCGGCTCCATGGGATTACGGATTCATCTTCCGCACCGAAAGCGCCACACGCCAATACCGCCTTCTCGTCCGCTCTAAAGGGGTAGGCGCGGGAGATTTCGCGCTCATCTTGCGTGATGGTGAGCCGCGTGTCGTAGGGCGGGGCGATCTCCCCAATCTGAAGCATGGCGCGCAGGACTCGAACTTCATCCGCCTTGCGGTGACGTTGGGAGAAGCGCACTTGTTTGTGAATGGAACGTACATCGCCACACTGGATGTCTCCGAAAAACAAGACGTGACGGGCGATGTCTCGATTGCCACCGGAATCTTAGATGGCGATAAGCAGGTAAACGCTCTGACTCGCTACGAGGTGTTGAATTTCTGGCGTGTTCGCTAGCAGGAATCGAACGGGCGGTGTTATAAGCCACCGCCCGTTCCGTTGAATCGATCAAAAGATGTTGTCGGGGTACCCGGACTCGAACCGGGGACCTCTTGCACCCCATGCAAGCACGCTACCAACTGCGCCATACCCCGTACTTAAGAACACCACGGATTGTAACAGAGTATCCCAAAAGATCAAGGGAGGGGAGCAATGATCGAAAAAGGGCGGG
This sequence comes from Anaerolineales bacterium, assembly GCA_015075625.1. Classification (NCBI taxonomy): domain Bacteria; kingdom Bacillati; phylum Chloroflexota; class Anaerolineae; order Anaerolineales; species Anaerolineales bacterium. The sequence goes on from JABTTZ010000001.1 coordinate 1,991,067, forward strand.
GTGAGGGTTGGGTGATCATCCAAGTCATGGTTTTGATTGGCATCTTCGTCGTCCCCTGGGGGCGTTTGGGATCATGGGCAATCTTACCCCTCGGTGATTTTCTGCGCGATATGAGCGTCCTCTTGGGTGGGATTAGTTTTGCCGCAGGGGTGGGAATGGGGATCGCTGCCTATACCCGTTTGGGGCGAAGTTTCACCGTCTTTCCCGCCCCCAAAACGGATGGCGAATTCCGCGCCGATGGGGTGTATGGCGTTGTCCGCCACCCAATGTATGCCGGCGTCATTTTGCTGGCATTTGGGTGGTCAATCTTGATCCTCAGCTTGCCTTCGCTGGTTTTGACGATTGGGTTAGGGTTTTTCTTTGATCAGAAGGCGTCTTTTGAGGAAGAACGTCTAAAAGAGCGCTATGCTGAGTATGCCGCCTACCAAAAGCGGGTAAAAAAAATGATCCCGTTTATTTACTAGGCTGCCTTGACATAGACAGGCTGAGGGGCGAGGAGAGGGGGAAAACACAAAGGGGAGGGTTCCCCTCCCCTTTGTGTTTTATTCAACCCCTCGCCGCAGAAAGAACAGGATGTTATTTCAGCGTCACAAAGAGAACATCGAAGTAGAATGCCTTGTTGGGGGCGACGAAAATACCGATCCCGATGCGGGTGTTCACATCATCCTTCGTGTACATCCAACCCGGCTCCCACAGTTCCAACTGGTTGAACAACATAGCGAGTGTACGACTCTTTTGGGGTGCGGCGCTTAGGCGCGGGTAAAACAGCCCCTGTGTGGCGAGGTCATAAATGTCGTAGGCTGTTTTGTAGGTGTAATTGAGCGCCTTCAATTCAGCATCGGCGTTGATTAGCGCCTTCTTCGCGCCCTTTTCCGCCGCTTTATCGGCAATGGTGTTCAAGATGGGATCCATGGCAATCGGCTTGAGACCCTTCGCCATGCGCCCACTGTTGATCGTGTTTAGAAACTCTTGGCGGATCGTCTCAACTGGCTTAACGGGGAAACCAAAGACCTGTACGTAGTAGTACTGTCCGGGTCCGTCGCCCTTATTGCCTTTCTCGGTGCAGGTGAAGGCAATGCCCATCTCGGAGACATCTTCGCGGATCATCTGCTCGCGGTGACCCTTCGTGCTGGTATACCACTGGTTGAAGGCAAATTCAGCGTTTGGTCCGGGTCCCCCGGCGATATTCTCGCCCGTCGTATGCGCCTCGTAGCCGGCAGCGGCAATCCGTTGATCGGCTGTGGAGCCATCTGTACCGATGTGAGGGGTGGCGTAGGGATAGCCGTTGTATTTCATGTCGTCGGCGTAGACCCGTGCCGCTTTGTTCAGCAGCGGGTTCAGGGTGACGGGGGGAAGTTTGTTCTCAGCGCGGAAGCCGTTCACCCGCTTGAGGACATCGTTGGCAAAAGCATTGACAACATCGGGGTTATTTTCTTGGTTGGCAGGGAAACACGTATTTTGTGCGCTTGCTGGTGCTGGTGCAATCACCGAGGGGACAAGCAGCAAAGCGGCAATGAGGAGGAGGAAACAGCGTCTGGCGTTCACAATGAAATCTCCAGTGGTGCGGTAGCGATTGTCTATGAAAGACAGATAGCATCATAACACTGTTTTCTTAACCGAAATCAATCCCAAAACTAATTTTCTATGAATTTTTATTGGGGCAGACGTTACCCAGTTGCCCTCATCCCCCTGCCACTATCTACCTCTGTGGTGGACTACTAAGTACAACCACAATGAACAGGCGGCATGACGCATGATCCTGCCTCTAAAAAGCGCTGAGCTGAAAGCGGGGTTTGGATAGAGCATAATCGGGCATCGTTCCCTATGCCCGATTGCACCGCGCCTCAATCCTCGCCTTGATCGCCGCATTGATCGTAAAATGCTGATCCAAAAACTGTAAGATCGCCCGTGCCGACTCAGGGCTGCGATCATACCCCTGAACAAAGTCCGGCAGGTGTGCAGCCATGCCGGGGAAGCGCCTTTCGTAGCGCCGCTCATGGTTGAACACATCGGTGAAGGCGGGCTGTTCAGGCTCAATGAATGCCGATAGCCTGATGATCTGATCGACGGCATAATTCTGAATGAAGCGTGCCGCCGTGAGCTTTTCGCCTCGCCAAAAGCGCCCCAACCCAATGTAGAGATTCGTCAGCGCCTCCCCCAGGGAAAATTCAAGCGTGCTTTTGGCGCGAACTGGTTGGTCGCGTGGCGTTGTCAGGGAGGCATCGAAGGCGACATCTTGCCAGACAATACGCCCACCCGTAAAGGGAATCGCGGATAGTTCGTCTGGTTCAAAAACGGCAAACTCACAGAACACATCATCGGCAAATAGCAGTTTGTAGCCGTCTGGCGTATTTTTGAACGAGTAGTCTACAGGGTGGATACGCCTCAACCAGTCGAGATCATCCAGAAAGAGGGGCTTGCAGCCCACTTTGACAACAGCAAAAAAATCGAGGTCGGAATAGGCATCAAGCCGTGAGGTTTCGACGCCTACCGAACCGAGTCCGAGCAAGGCGAGCGCCTTTCCCGTGTTTTTAAGCGACTCGCCTATGGCGTCAAGGCGAGCCAGCAGGTGGGCTTTGTGATCCAAAGGTGTTGTCCTCCGCCTACGATGTCCCGATAGTTGAGCGCGGGCGACCACAGGGGGTCGCCCCACAAGGGAGGGGTACTATAGGCGTTCATCCCCCCCGCAGCGCAGCCCCCAACTCACGCTCCGCCGCTTTGACGATCTTCGCTTGCGCCTTCGCCACCTCGCCATCGGTCAGGGTGCGGTCTTCCGCTTGAAAGGTCAGCGCATAAGCGAGCGATTTCTTTCCCGCCGGAATTGGATCGCCTCGGTACACATCAAACAGGCGCACCCCCCGCAGCAGATCACCACCCGCCGCAAGGATCACGCGCTCTACATCATCGGCGGGGGTTTTTTCGCCAACAATCAGCGCAATATCTTGGTAAACAGGGGGCGTCGTCAAGATCGGTGTGATGCGATCCACACGCGGCAAGTCTGCGATCAGCGGATCAAGACGCAGTTCTGCCGCCGCCACCGTCTGCTCAAGGTCATACGCCGCTGCCACAAGGGGGTGAAGTTCGCCCGCATAGCCAATCAGCGTCTCCCGCAGATAAACCGCCGCACAGCGCCCCGGATGAAAGGTCGGATGCTCCCCGCGCTTGAAGGTTAGCGCTCCAGCCGGCAGGCGAAGCCCCTTGACGAGCGCCTCAAGGACGCCCTTCAGATCAAAGAATCCCGCCACATCCGCCCGATCCACATCTTTCCCTTCTTGCCAGGTCGCTACCCGCCGCGCCCCCGTCAGCGCCAGGGCAAGATGGCGCGGCTCATCGGGGAGGGCTGCCCCCTCAAGGGAGCGATAGACGCTGCCGATTTCAAACAAGCGCTGCCGAACGCTGTGCCGCGCATTGCGGACGATATTTTCCAAGACGCCGTTCAACAGCGTGTGGCGTAGGACGGTCTTATCAAGGCTGATTGGGTTCGCCAGCCTCACGTAGGCTGCCCCATTGATTTCCGGGGCGCTTTCGCCGGGGGCAATCAGCCGCGCTTCTGCTTCGGGCGTCGTCAGGCGGTAATTGATCACCTCTCGCAGCCCTGCCTCTGCCAAAAGGTCGCGAACACGATCCTCGCGGGTTAGTTCGTCGTTGTTCGCTTGGGGGGGGAGCATGTCCTCAATAAGCGTGTCGGGGATACGATCGTAGCCGTAGATACGAGCGACTTCCTCAACAATATCGGCAGCGCCCACCACACCAGTGGCAATATCGACACGGTGATCGGGGACGGTGACGCGCAGTGTCTGCTCATCAAGGGGTTCCACCGTGAACTGAAGGCGGGTCAGAATTCCGCTGATCTCCCCGGCGCTGAGGCTGATCCCGATAAGGCGTTCCACCTCCCTAAGCGGGAGATCAACACGGATCACGGGGGCGGGGGCGGGGTGTACGTCAATCATCCCCGCCAAGACCTCGCCATCCCCCAACAGGCGCATCATCTCAGCCGCACGGCGGACTCCCCGCTCCGATTGCGCCGGATGAATCCCTCGGCTGAAGCGAACGCCCGCCTCGGTGGACATTTTCTGGACGGTCATTGTGCGGCGAACATTGATGTAGTTCCAATTCGCCGCCTCTAAAAAGACGTTCCGTGTGTCCGGCTTGATCTCGCTCTCGTCGCCGCCCATGATGCCGCCCAAACCGAGGACGCCCAGCGCATCACAGACGAGAATGGTCTGCTCATCAAGGGTGCGATCCACACCATCAAGGGTTTTCAGGGTTTCGCCGGGGCTTGCCGTCCGCGTGATGATTGCCGGAATCCCGCCGCCCGCCCGCTGCTGCAACACGTCATAATCGAACGCATGAAGGGGCTGCCCTGTTTCAAACATGACATAATTCGTCACATCGACAATATTGTTGATCGAACGGACGCCCACCGCCTCCAAACGGCGGCGCAGCCATTGGGGAGAAGGCTTGATTTGAAGGCTGCGGATCACCATCCCGCAAAAGCGCGGATTCAAGTATGAATCCTTGATCGCAACGGTGATCGCCTCTCCAATATCCCCACCCGTCGCCACCACCCTGCCATAATCCGGCTCACGAAGGGTTTGCCCCGTCAGCGCGGCAACCTCCCGCGCCACCCCGATGATCCCGTAAGCGCGGGCAAGGTTGGGCGTCAGGTCAATCTCGAAAATGACATCCCCCAACACATCGACAAGGGGTGTCCCCGCTGCCGTTGTAGGGATCGAGTCAGCATCCAAGAGCAAAATCCCCTCGTGGTCGCCCCCCAAGCCAAGCTCTTTGGCGCTGCACACCATATGCTTATTGGGAATTCCCCGCAATGGTTTTTCCTTCAGCACCATACGCACCCGCCCCTCGGCATGTCCGTCATAGACCTCTGCACCCTCGCGGGCAAAAGGCGCGTAGAGCGGCGGATCGATTTTCCCTTTGTCTTTGTATGGGAACAGATTCGGCGCTCCGGTGACAACCTGATCAAGCTCCCCTGTCCCGTGATCAACCAGCGCCAAGACAAGGCGATCTGCATTGGGATGCGCTTTCACCTCATGGATCGCACCGAGGACAATCTTTTTGGGATTCCAAACGAGATGATCCGAGGGCGGCACGGTGATCCCCTCTGGTGCAATGCCCTGTGGGACACCAAGGTAATCTAGCTGCTTCACCTCCAATCCGGCGAGCGTCAAACGCTCAGCAAGTTCTTCGGCGCTGATGGTGATTGTGACATATTCTTTGAGCCAAGACAGCGGTACACGCATAGTGAGTGTTTGCTCCCAAAATGGGGAAAGGGTTGATCGGTGTGAATTACGGGGAAAATTCTACCACAACCTAATCGTCTTCTCTCGGAAAACGTCTGCGCGGTATGCGCATAGGGGCATCAGCCTCCGTAAATCGCTTCATCCACGCCGCGCAGCATGGACGCTGCAAACCACGCCGTCAGCATCAAAATCACCCCAAAAAAGATCACCGCCACCCCACGCGGCACAAAGCTGATCACTGCCGACGCCGCGCCAATCGCTAAGGTCAGTGGAGCGCTGAAGATCAAATTGAAGGCGCTTTGCACCCGCCCGCGATATTCCTCTGGCGGAATCGCTTGTGTCAGCGTGCTAAGTACTGCCCGCGCCACGATCAGGCTGAAACCAATTAATGCCGTCAGCAGCAGCACAATGAGGAAGGGCGGATTAAAGACGAAAGCGGCTACCGCCACGCCTTGCAAGAAGATCGCCAGTGCCACCAACCGGTTTGTGGGGAGAAATTTTGAGAGCCGCTGAATCAGTATCCCGCCAATGACGATCCCGACGCCCAAAATGCCGATCACTGCCCCAAAGCCATCGGCGCCGATCCCCAGTTCCTTGTTCAGATATTCAAAGACAAGGACGACAACCGCCCCCAACCCAGCGGCGACCATAATGCTTAACCCCATGATGTAGCGCATAGAGCGCGTTTGCCAGATGTAGCGCAGCCCCTCAACAAGTTCTGCCCATACCTGACGGTAACTCCCCCCCGTCCCAGTCAAGTCGCGGCGCGGGATGCGGATGATCAAAATCATCAACGCCGAAAAGAGGAAGGCGAAGCCATTGAAGAGAAAGGCGAAGTTTTCTCCCAAATTTTCGACCAAAAGCCCCGCCGCCCCCGACCCAAAAATGAGGGCAACGACAAACCCTGCCTCCAAAAGCGCATTCGCGGCGGCGAGATCGCGCTTGGGGATGATCGATGGCAGCGCCGACGCCCGCGCCGGATAAAAGAGCATCTGCGCCGTGCCGATGACAAAAATCGCCGGATAAAAGATCCAAATGCGATCCGGCTGTCCTTGTACAAGCAGCATAGAAAACATCGCTCCGGCGCGGGCGGCGTCGGTGACAATCATTGTCCATTTGCGATCCAGTTTGTCGGTGAGGACGCCGCCAATCAGACCAAAGAGGATTTGCGGCGCGGCAAGGGACACCGCAAAAACAACCAGCGCCAGCGTATTCCCACCCGTCAGCTTGCCCAAGACGGCAAGGACGGCGATCAGCATAAACTGATCACCGAGATAGCTGACCAACTGCCCCAACCAGAGCGGGACAAAATTCCGATTGCCAAACAGGGAGCGCAAGGTTTGCCCAGTAAGGCTGCTGGCGACGGTGAGAATCTCCCCCGCGCTGTCGAGATTCGATTTCTCTAGGTGGACGGGGTTGGGATTCGTCGCATCGGGATCATCCCCGTCAAAATCATCATAATCATGGTAATCAGTCATAGATAAGGGGTTAGTTCACCGGTTTTTGAAAGAAGCGGTAGCGGCGATGCTCGGTAGCACCCCATGTTTTCATGTTGGAAAGGGCGTTGATGTTATCTTCCAAAACCCACCCCGCGTCAATGTTGGGGATCGATTTCATCGCCGCGAGGACATAAGCGAGGAAAATCGCCGCGTCTACGCCCATGCTGCGGAACTCGGCATTGATCCCAAAGAGCAAAATCCGCTGTCGGGTAATTTTCGAGCGGATTTTCCAATGCCAGAATGCCTTCAGAAGCGTGATGATCTCCGGCGTGCGCGGGTGCGGGTAGGCATGTTTCAAGACCTGATTCATATCCGGCAAGCCCATCATAAAGCCCACTTCTTTGCCATCCACCAACCCAAACCATCCCAATGCCGGATGGTAAAAATCCTTGAGCGATTTGAACAGCGCGTCCATTTCGCGCAGGGTGGGCGGCACAAAACCCCAGTTTTTCTCCCACGCCTTCTCGTAGATTTGGCGGAGCAGTTCCAGTTCTGCTTTCAGCTTTTTCATCACGGCGGCACGTGTCGTAATTCCCTTACGCTCGGCAACCTTCTGCACCACGCGAATCACTTTGGCGGGTGGGTTGCCCTGTTCATCAAGGTAGCGCGAGGGGTCTGTCCACACGCTGATCGTATCTTGGATTTTCTCGAACCCTTCCCCTTCAATCAGGCGTTGATAGTAGGGGTGGTTGTAGGGCATCAGGACAAGGGGCTGAACAAAGCCATCGATCAGCAGCCCACACTCATCGTTCAGGGTAAAGTTCGCCGGTCCGCGAACGGCGCTCATGCCCTTTGCTTTGGCGTAATCAAGGGCGGTTTGCAGCAGGGCGCTTGCCGCCTCCACATCCTCAAAAACCTCGAAAAAGCCGAACCAGCCGATCTTTTCTTCCCAATACTCGTTGTGGCGGTGGTTGATAAACGCGGCAATCGTCCCAACGGGACGCTCACCACGCCACGCCACATAATAATCGCCTTCTAAATAATCCCAACTAGGGTTTTTCTTCTTATCCAAAAGGTGATGGCGTTGGGAGAGCAGCGGTGGCACCCAATGAGGATTATCTTTGTAGACCGCCCATGGAAATTCAAAAAACGCTTTGAAATCACGCTTGGATTCGACTTTGCGAATTGTGAGGGTGTCTGTCATGGAAAAATTCGACCATTCGTCACTGTTTGGCGTGCCTACCCAACGAGTCTATCCCATGCCCACACGGATAGGCAAACAGAGCGTGTGGCAAAGGGTGAGGGGAAAACTGGAAAACAGGGCGCAGCTAAAGAAGAACAGTCTCCCGTTCGTACCAGAACTGAATGGCGGCGGCGGCAATCGCTTCCGTATCAAGGGTGGTTGTGTCAAGCGTGGTAATCTCCGGCAAGGTCATTGCCTTTCGCTCGATACGCACCTGATAAATGGCAGCGGCGCGAAATTGGGGGTCGTGGAAGCGTGCGCCTTGTGCCACATGCAGCCGCCGCAAAATCTCCCCCAGTTGACAGGTTAGGGCGAGGACGATCCCCGCCCTGGTCAGCCGTTCGCGGTTTTCCCCATCCAGAAGTGTATGCCCCCCAACGGCGATCACCGCGCCGCGCCGCAGGGCAAGCTCTTGGCAGAGCTTATCCTCAGCGGCACGCAGATGCGGCTCGCCATACAAACGACGGAGTTCTTCTACAGATGCACCGTCGCGCAGTTGAATTTCCGTTTCCAGATCAACAAAAGGGACGCCAATGCGGGTTGAAATTGCCCGCCCGATTGCCGTCCGCCCGATCCCGATAAAGCCTGTGAGGATCAAGTTGTGGTAGGGCGTGCGCCCTGTGGGAATGCCCGCACGGATGTCCATGTTGCCATTCGTCCTAATAGCTATCTACTTAGCGCCGTGTCCGCCGCCACCAAACAACAGAGCCTGTCAGCAAGATGACGCCCGGCACAAGGATAATCGTGATGAGCGCGGCGATATTCAGTTCGGCGGTGGAAACGTTCAGCGGCAAGGGAATCGCCACTGGATTCACCGTGATCCGTTCCAAAAAGCGCGTCAGCCAATCGATCATATCCGTCCAGAGATACTGCCCATCAAAGGCGACGATCTGATCGTTCCGAATCCAATCGGCATCGCCAACGACAATCAGCCGCGCCCCGTTCAGGTCGTTCTCGAAGGCAGCGGCAAGCGTTAGCGGTCCCCCTAGATCGCCCGTCGTTCGTTCGGCGCGGTCAGGGTCGGCGGCAACCTCTTGCAAGTTCAATTTCCCAAACGCCTGATCTGTCGTTTGGTAGAGGATGGTCGCCGTCACATTGTCCGCGCTGCCCACCTCCCACGATTGGGTAATCACAAACAAGGGGCGGCTCACCGCGCCCGTTTCATCTTTGACAACAATCGGATGCCCCTCAAAATACCTCGCCGCCCGCACGTAATAACGAGAGACATCGTAACTGAGCGGATCAAAAACAATGTCCCGCTGTGGGCGCACGCCCCACGTCTCCCAAAGGTAAACGGCAAGCGGGCTATCTGGGCGCTGTATAAAGGTGATCCGGCTGTCGAAACTTGGCTCTGCCATGAGCAGCAGTTTGCCCCCGCCCGCCAGATAAACGGCGATCTTCGTCACCACTGGCTGCGGGTAATCAATCCAGGGGGCAAGGATCACAAGGGCGGTGGTGTCGGCGGGAATGTCCTCGTTCAGCAAGTCCACCGTCCCAACGGCAATCCCCACGCTTGCCAGCCCATCGCGGATGCCCGTCGCGTCCGTTTGCAGGCTGACCTCATTGCCGCCCGTGCTAAAGACAACCTTGTAATTGCCCTTCGCCTGAAGCTGCAAAATTGCCTCGGCAATCCATTTCTCGTTGGCGTAATCCCCCCGCACCTGAACTGTTCCAGCGGGGCGTGTATCGGCTGTGCCGTCCGTATTCAGGTAGGACACAAACAGCCCATAGGCAGCGTTCAAGCCAAAATTTCGGGCGGTCAGCGGCTGCTCGTCGGGGTCGATCAGGACAATCTTCACTTTGTCGGGGGCGGCATCCGAAAACATTTGAAGGATCGGCGTGTCTACGGATTTTTGCCCCAACAATTGGCGGCTGTGGAAGGCGGTGATCTGGATGGGGCGATTCAGATTTGCCATGATCGGGCGTACATCCGATTTTAGGCTGTAATAGCGCAGACTGGTCAAATCCACCGCCACAGCCGAAAGGCGTGCCACCCACACAAGGAGGATCATCACCCCCGTGAACAACACACTAATTAAGAGGCTGTTTGAGCCATAGACCGCCCGCCGCCCTTGTATCAGCAGGCGAAAATCATCGGGGGCAAGCAGGATGTAAAGCAGCAGCCCACCTACCCCTAGCACAGCGCTCAGCACGGTGAGCGGCGTGATTCCGCCTCCGGTGATCAGGATGGCGCCGCTGAGGATGAGCGCCGCCGCCCCAACCCCACTGGCAAGGCGGGCGAAACTCAGGCGGTTGAGCATAAACCCGCGCCGCGCCGGCAATTCGTTAGCCATCAGCGCCACCTCCGCGATTCGACAAGTTGGATGGTCAGAAAGATCATGACGCCCATCACAGCGAGGAAAAATACAGTGTGGTCAAGCCGCACCAGCCCCAACCCAAAGGAATAGATGAAGTTCGTTTGAAAGCTGAGGGCGCGAATTGCCTCGGCAAAGGCGCTGTTGTTGACGACCTCCCCAACAGAATCTGCCTGCCAAAGGAGGAGCAAGACCGCCACGCCCAAAAAGGCAGCCACAATCTGGTTTTCGTTCAGAGCAGAACAGAACATCCCAATGGCAATTGCCGCCCCGCCAAAGAGCCACACGCCCAGATAGGCGCTGAACACATTGCCCATATCCGGCGGACTCAGCCACACCAAGACGGCTTGGTAAATCAGCGTCAGCGCGAGGACGCCCGTGTAATACGCCCACGCGCCAAGAAACTTCCCAAAGACAATCGCATTATCTTTGATTGGCAGCGTCATAAGCAGTTCCATCGTCTTTTCGCGGTTTTCTTCGGCAAACAAGCGCATTGTAATCAGAGGGATGAAGAAGATGCTCCAACGGGCGAGGTAAAGGATGATGATCGCCCCATCCGTTGCTTGCCGTCCGTTGCGTCCGGCAAGGTCGTTGTTAAAAGCGACCCCGCACAAGATGAGGATGGCAAAAGCGACGAAATAAGCAATGGGTGAGGTGAAATAGGCGGCAAGTTCGCGTTTGAAAATCAGCCAAATGTGACGCATCGCTTACGCCCCCTTCCCTTGCCGTGCGGTGATCTCCAAGAATATTTCTTCTAGGGACATCGCCAGCGGACGCAGTTCTAGTAAATCCCATCCGGCTTGTATTACCGCCGCCGCCAGCCGCCCCCGAAGGTCTTGTGTCCCGCGTACCGCAACGATCAGCCCATCGGGTGTGGACTCAACGCCCGCCACCCCGCCCACGTTGAGGATCGTTTTTTGGATCGTCCCGAAAGGAACATCCCCCCCCAGACGGAGCAGCAGTCGCCCGCCCTGTTGGAGACGATCCCGCAGTTTTTGCGGGGAGTCCTCCGCGACAATCTGCCCGCGATCAATGATGATCACCCGATCACAGACCTGTTCCGCCTCAGAGAGGATGTGCGTGCTAAAGAGGATCGTCCGCTGCTTGCCCAAACCGCGCACCATCTCCCGCACTTCCAGCGTTTGCCGAGGGTCAAGCCCGATGGTCGGTTCGTCTAAAATCAGCACGGCGGGGTCGTGAACAAGCGCCCCGGCGATCCCTGTCCGCTGGCGCATCCCTTTGGAGATGGTGCGGATCAAGCTGTCACGGCGGTCATACATCCCCACCAATTTCAAAACATCCTCGGTGCGGCTTGCTGCCTGTGGCACGCCGCGCAAGTCCGCCACATAGCGGACGAAGCCCTTCACCGTCATATCGGGGTAAAGGGGGACGGTTTCAGGAAGGTAGCCCACGCGCTCTCGCACGCTCAGCGAATCCTCAAACACATCGAAGCCCGCCACCTCTGCCCGCCCCTCGGTGGGGGGCATAAAGCCGGTGAGGATGCGCATCGTCGTTGTTTTTCCTGCCCCGTTGGGTCCCAAGAAGCCCAAAATTTCCCCCGCCGAGGTATGAAAGCTAATTCCCCTCAGCGCGGCGAACTGTCCGTAACGTTTGGTCAGGTTCTCAACGGTAATCATCAATACATCACATTCCGCCAAAGGGCATTGAGCGCTTGCAAGGCAATCAGGTTGCGCATGGTATACCCATAGTTTAGCCCATCAAGGGTGAAACGGGCGGTGTTTCCCCCTGGCGGGAAGGAGGGGTGAATTCCATCTTCGCTGATGCCCTGCCCCGGCAAGCCCTGCAACGCCGCCCAATAATCCATCAGCGGAACATCGTACTGCTGCGCCACAAGACGAATGATCCCATTCCATTCATTTGCCCGTGCCGCGTTCCACGCCGTATTTTGTTTCGGGGGGATCGTGCTGAGGACGGGAATCACCCCCATATCAATGGAAATTTGGACAATCTGCCGTAGATTTGCCTCATAAACCGCCGGATCAACGCCGCCGGAGTCGTTCGTCCCGATCATGATCAGGGCGATGGCGGGCTTTGCCTGTTTGTATTCGCAGACAATCGGGGAATCACTGCCACAGGTGCCGGGGTTGCTGTAACCCGGCTGTAAAAGGCGATCCGCCCCCCACCCATTTCCAGCGGCAAAGAAAGGGCGGGTGAACGACCCCTTGAAGAAATTCCACACATCAGTGAGTTCGTTTTGGTACATCCCCAAATCGACATTCGCGCTGCCTAGCGTCGTCAGGAAGTAAGGCGAGGCGCTGATGCTATCCCCCACGCGGGAGACGATGAAAGGGCGGTTGCCAAGCGCCTGCCCACGCTGGAAAATCTGATGGCTGTGGGCGGTGACGCCGCTGATCGATGCCGCCGCCACTTGCAACGCGGGGGGCGGTGTGGGGGCGTCTTTCGTCTCGCCCTTCACGGGGAGCATCGTCACATCCGTTTCGCGTAGGGCAGTTAGGTCGCGGTAAACCCACCCTTGTTTAAATTTGGGATGGTTTGTCACGGTGATCTCCAACCACAGCGTATCTTCGGTGCGCCCTGTTGCCGTGAAGGTGATCGTTTCCTCTAACCAGCCGAGGATCGTCCCCGCCGTGCCGGGGGCAGTGCGTAAGCGGACTTTGCAGGTCTCGCAAACCTTGGAGTCAATGGGGGCGGGCGTTGGGGTAATGCTGGGCGTCGGCGTGATCGACGGCGTAAAGGTCATGGATGGGGTGGGCGTGATCGTTGGCGTTTCGGTGGGCGTGAAGGTTGCCGTTGGCGGGGGCGTATCCGTTGCGGTGGGCGTTGCCGTGAAGGTTGGCGAAGGCGTCGGGGTGATGCTTGGCGTCGGCGTGGGGACGGGTGTGTCGTTGGGAAGGATGACCACCACACTGTACGGGGTGGCGGTGGGCGTTGAAGGAAGCGCCGAAAGATTACATCCGAGAACGGCTATGGTGAATACCCCTCCAACGAGGATCATCCGAACAACGCCACACCCCATAATGGTCAAACAAACTCCCTCCATCCGAACGTTGGCAACCCATTATGAGGGCTTTGCGGCAAACCTTCAAGACGTTCTTTTCCGCTTCTCATGACGGAGGATTGGCAAGAAACGGCTTTGGAAAGCGGTGATCTACCACACAAAGCACAGCGCGGCGGCAGAAATCAAGGTAGAGTTGTGGACAAATCGGTTTTCACGCTACAATGATCATCAACGCGCCGAACTTATCATAGTGCCAGCCATCAAGTCGGGAGGAATGCTGTGAGCAAGGGACGAATCTTGGTCGTCGAAGACGACGCCGACATCTCAAATATGCTGCGAATTTATTTCAGCGGTCAAGGTTATGATGTGCAGGTTGCCCCGCGTGGTGGGGATGCGCTGAACATCACTCGTAAGCAGTCTCCCAACCTGATCGTCCTCGATATTATGCTGCCCGATATGGATGGTTACGCCGTCTGCCGCGAACTGCGCCAAACAACACGCACAAAACACATCCCCATCATCTTCCTGACACAGCGCGACGAACGCTCTGATAAACTGATCGGTCTGGAGATGGGCGCGGACGACTACATCACAAAACCCTTTGACATTGAGGAGTTGAAGTACCGCGTTCGCAATTCGATTGAGCGCGTGGATCGGGAAAAGAGCATGGACCCACGCTCCAACCTGCCAAGCAGCCGCCTGATCGAAGAACAACTGCGCGAACTGATGCGCACGCAAAACACCTGGTACTACATGGATTTGAAGATCAACGGCTTTGACGCTTTCCAAGAAGTCTATGGGATGCTCGCCAGCACGGAGATCATGCGTTTTGTGGCGCTCATCTTGGGCGAGATTGTTGATGAACTGGGGACGGGCGATGATTTTATCGGTCATGCCGGTAACGATAACTTTGTCATTATCACCTATTCCCCCCGCAGCCAACAACTGAAAGAGCGCGTTATCCAGCGCTTCAACGATGATGTCAAGCAGCACTATTCGTTCATTGATCGCGAACGCGGGCATATTGTTGTTGAAAACGGCGAGACTCGCCCACTGATGACGATGGGTGTGGGGATCGTCTCCAATGCCACCCAACGCTTTGCCGACATCCGCGAGATCACCGAATTGGCAGCCGATGCGCGGCGGCGTCCTCAGGGCGATTCTGTTGAGCCGATTGAAACCTCGTGGTAAATCGCAGGTGCAGACAACAAACCACCAGTTAGCCGATTTACCGAATTAACCAACGTAGCAAGTTCACGGGCAAGGCAAGCCGATCATGGGTTACTTCCTTCTGCTAGTAGTCGTTGGGTTCAGCCTATTTTGGGCGGTGTACCTCATGACCCGAGTGCGTGCCGAACGTACCCAGAGCAGCGATAAACTATCGCCCTCTGTCGTTCAGGTCAACCTGCTCGATAATGACTCGGCGGTGATCGTCGCCGAAAAGCGCGGACAGTTGGTCTTTGCCAACCCCAAAGCGCGGCAGTGGTTCACGATGGACGGCGAAGAACCAGACCTCGAACTGATGGCGGATGTCGTCCAGCCCGCCGACACCTTCCTTGAACTCTTTAGCAAAGAGGGGCAAGCCTCCTTCCGCATTGGGAATCGCCGTGTAGAGGCGACCTCCCATTACGTCCCCCGCCCCGATGCCCCCCAGATGGTTGTCGTCATGCGCGAATTGGGCGTGGCGAGGGCAACCCCCGATATGCTCGATCCCCTGGAGGCGCTGAACATCCTCAGCACGATTGGGCAAATCGTCAGCGCCAAACCGCGCCTTGACGACATGCTCGATGCCGTCCTCACCGAGATTCACGCCATTATCCCCTTCGATGTGGGCGAGGTGACTCTGTGGGACGAAGATTTGCAGGTAATGCGCTCGCGTGGGCGCTACGGCGAAACCGCCTACTTTGAAGCCTTTGATAACACAGACGGCGTGTACCATATTGCCGACAGCCTCAGCGGGTGGGTTGCCCGTTACCGGCAGCCGCTGCTCATTGCCGATGTCAGCCTTCGCCCAGACGTTCGCCCCAAACTGACCGATTACCCCTTCAAATCCTATGTTGGTGTGCCGCTGCTCGTGGGGGATCGCTTCATCGGGGCGATTGAGGTTGCCAGCCGAACACGGGTTGCCTTTGACCATGAGGATATGTCTCTGCTGCGGACGATAGCTGGACAGATCGGCATTGCTATTGAAAATGCCCGCCTCGGTGAGGTGCAAACAGAGCGCATTGCTGAACTGATCGGCTTGCAAGGCTTGACCGGAACACTCGGCAATATGGATGACCGCCGGGGAATGTTTTCCCAACTTGCCAACCGCATCGCGGGCTTGATGAACGTCGAAATGTGCGGCATTCTGCTTTATGACAACGATCAGGGGATGCTCATCGGGCAGCTTCCCTTTGCCGGCGTCCCCGATTCTATTGCCAGCATGTGCCGCATCCCGATCAGCGGCGAAAACGGCACCCGGACGATTTTTGAGCAGCGCGAAACGTGGTACACCAACAACGTCCGGGGCGATGACCTCGTTCGCCAGGTGGGGCTGCTTGGCTTAGCCGATGCCGTTGGCGTGCGCACCACAGCCCTTGCACGGATGGCAATTGGGGAGCGCCGTTTGGGGGCGGTGCAGGTTGCCAACAAGCGCGACGCCAGCGGCTTTAGCGATAACGACATGCGCTTGCTCGCCGTCTTTGCCGCCCAAGTGGCGATCATCATTGACAACACACGCCTCTTTGACCAAGAACGCCGCCGCGATGCCGAACTCGTTGGCTTGCAGGATATTAGCGAAACGATTGGCTCGGTGGGCGACCCGGCAGAACTCTACGGGCAAATCACCCGCCGCATCGCCAAGCTCATGGACGTTCACATGTGCGGGATTCTGCTCTACAACGTTGAGATAGAGCAGTTGGTCAGCGAAGCGCCCTTCTTTGGCATTGACAACGACGTGATCCGCCATTACCGCCTTTCGGTGGCAAAAGGGACAACTTTCCGCGATATTTTCTTCAACCACCCCTTCTGGATCAGCAACGAATTACGGCTTGACCCCATCATCCGCGAAGGCGGGATGGACAAGCTCGCTATGCTCGTTGGCATTCGGCAGACGATGGTCGTCCCCATGCAAATTAACCAACGGCGGGTGGGGATCGTTCAAGTTTCCAACCGGACGCAAGGCGATTTTGCCGAAGAAGATGCCCGTGTCTTGAGCATCTTTGCCGGACAAACGGTGATTATCCTCGAAAACGCCCGCCTCATCCGCGAGGTACGCCGCCGCACCGATGAGTCCGAGAGTTTGCGCCGCATTGCCCAAGTGATCGTTGCCGAGGATACCGTAGATCGCGTTGTGGCAGGGGTAATCGCGGAGATCGTCCGCTCCCTGAACTGTGATGTGGGGGCGGTGGCGCTCTTTGACGCGACAACCGGAGCGCTCATCATTAAGCCGGAGTGGACGGCGGGCATGGCGGGGATCAACGTTCCCTACACAATCGACACCTATGCCCCCGGCTTCCAAAACAGCACGGTACTAACAGGACGTTCGTTCTTCAGCAACAACCTTCGTACTGATGCCCGCGTTCTTCCGGTTTATAAGGGCATTGCCGAGCGCTATAACTTCAACGCCGCCATGCAAGTGCCGCTGATTATCCAAGAGCGCGGCATTGGCGAAATGACCGTCGGCGCACGGCGAGATAGCGCCTTCTCCCCCGAAGACTTGCGGCTTTTAGAAGCGATTGGCGTGCAGTTGGCGTCCGTTTTGGGACGTGAGCGCCTCGGCAATACAACCGATGACGATCTCCGCGCCCGTCTGCGCGAATTGGACGCCGTGACGCGCATCTCGAACGAATTGAACCGCACCGTAGAGTTCGGGCGTATTTTGGAGGTGATCCGCACAGAGGCACAGCGGACGCTTTATGCCGAAGGGTCTACGGTAGTTATCTTCCGTGCGCCGCAAGCCGGCGAACCCGAAGACGAGGTGCAGATCGAACGGCGCGTTGGCGGGGAGGCATTTGGAGACAGCATCAGCCCGCTGGAAGTGAAGGCGATCCATGCACGGGAACTTGTGTGGGAGGGGTCAGATAAAGAGACCACCAACGGCATTGCCGCCCCCTTCTTTTATGGCGACCAAATTATTGGCGTGATCCAGATTTGGAATTCGGAACTGCCCACTTATTCCGCGCAAAACCAAGATTTTGTCCGAACGCTGGCAAACCAAGCCGCCATTGCCTATACAAACGACCTTCGCTATCAGGAACAGCTTGAACGCGCCGAACTGCTTAAGCAGCGCGGGGAACAACTCTCCCAGATTTTTGAATTAGGGCGTATGCTCCGCTCCGGTGAGTCGTTGGAGGGTGTCCTAGAAGCCGTCGCTTATGGCGTCCGCGAAACGGTTGGGTTCAATACCGTCATTTTGAGCATCGTTGATGATGAAAAGCAGGTGACACGCCGCGTAGCACAAGCCGGCTTGCCCATCCAAACATGGGAGGCGGCACGTCAGCGCGAAAACCCACTCAGTTTTCTAGATCGGTTCTTCCGCCCCGAATTTCAACAGAGCGCCTCCTATTTCGTCCCCTCAGAGTCGGCGGACGCCGTGCGCAGCTTGCCGGTGATTCCCTCCCAGACAGTCAATCCTTACAAGGGGCGGGATCGGTGGGACGCCGAAGACTTCCTGATCGTCCCCTTGCGCGGCTCGAACGATGAACTGATCGGGATCATGAGCGTGGACGACCCCCGCGACGGACGCCGCCCGGCACTGCGTACATTCCAGGCGCTGGAAACCTTTGGCAACCAAGCCGCCTTTGCCATTGAGAACTTTCGTCTGGTGCAGGCATTCCAGCGCGAAGCTGACGCCGCCCGCCGCGAAGCGGAACGCTTGGAACAGCTTTACGCCGTCTCCAGTGAATCGCAGCGCGAGGGCGATCTCGTCACCCGCTTGCAGGTCATTGCCGATGGTATCCGTGCGGCTGGTTGGGAAAACGTTGCCATCACGCTGCGCGATGAAGACTTTGAGCCGATGGAAACAATCACCAGCGGCTACAATGAGACGGAACTGACCGCTTTCAAGCAAAACATCCTTCCGGGCTCGGTTTGGTTACAGCGCTTTGCCGACCCCGAACTCCGCCGCTACCGTCTGGGGCAGGCATACTACCTCCGCCATAATGACCCCTGGATGACCGAGAAAAAATTGATGGCGGGGCTGGTTGAACCAGTTGTTCAAGACGAGGGAGCTGCCTCTCCCACGAAGTGGCACCCACTTGATACCGTCTATTTGCCGCTCTATGGGGTGGATCGCAGCCGCGCCATTGGGATCATCACAATGGACACGCCCACCGATGGGAATATCCCCACCGAAGCGGTCATGCGTCCCATTGAATTGTTCGCCGCCCAAGCCTCGGCAACGATTGAAAATACCCGCCTCTATCAAGCGATGATCACCTCTGCCCAACAGGAGCAGCGCATCAACGAGGTCACTGAAGCCATTGCCGCCACCCTTGACCTCGATGAGATCATTCGCGGTGTGGCAAACGGCTTGCAGCAAATGATCCCCTTCACGCGGATGAGCTTTGGCTTGCTCCCCGAAGGCAGCGACATGCTCGATATTCTGAGTGTGACGATCAGTTTGCGCGGGGAGGTGGACGTGCGGGAAGGGACGCCCATTCCCCTTCAAGGGACGGCACTCGGCGCGGCGATGGAAGGGGCATCCCCCCGCGTTTACCATGCCACGAATGTTGCCCGTCTGGAGGCGGAAATTGACGGCAGCAGCCCCGAAGGGATACTGACCACCCAGACGGCGGAGATCGTCCCCGAATATACGGATCTGACAGGCTGGCGGGCAGAGGGGGAGCGCACCTCGTTGGTCGTCCCCATGGTCGCTGGTGGGCGGGCAGTAGGGGCGCTCCATATGGGCAGCGAGTTGGCGCAGGCATTCGGGTTCGAGTCGCAATTGTCGCTGATTGCCCGTATTGCCAACCTGACCGGTGTCGCCATTGAGAACGCCAGCCTCTTCCAACAAACGATAGACCGTGAACGGTTTGCCTCGGCGCTCAGCCGCGTTTCCCAAGCGGTGAACGCTCAGATTCCAGCAGAGCAGGTCTTGGCGACCATCCTTGACGAGGCACGCGAACTGCTGAACACGCGCAGCGCCTATATATGGACGATAGGTGGCGATGAACTGGTTGGCACTGCCGGACGGGGGACGAACGCAGATCGGTTCAACGGCTTACGGATTGCCATTGATGAGGAAGATCGCCTCATGCGGACGGTTATTGCCGAACGCCAGCCCATTTACCTAAGCCCCAAGACAACCCCCGCAGAGTGGCGCAGCCCACTCATTACGAAAATCATCCCCGAATCGCACGGGAAGGGGGTTTTGGGTGTGCCGCTTGTCCGTGAGGAACGGGCATTGGGGGCATTGATCTTCATCCAAGAGGATGTTGAACGGCGCATTACCGACGCCGATTTGGAACGCGCTTCCGCCTTTGCTGTGCAAGCGGCAATCGCACTGGAAAGCCGTCGTCTCTCGCAGGAAGCGCGTGAACTGCAATCCTTCAACATCGCCGTCATTCAATCCATCCAGCAAGGGATCGTCGTGCTGGATCGGCATATGCGCATCCGTACAGTGAATAACTTCATGCAGCGCGTCTACAACTGGGGGACGGAGAGCGAGGGGACGCACCTCTTTGAATACCGCCCGAACTACCGCAGTTTCCTTGAGGAAGCCATTGAGGATGTCCTCGTCACGGGCAGCCCGGAAATTCGCTACAACATCCGCGAACGGGCGGATGACGGCGGCTATGTGGTGCGCAACTTCTATGTCTACCCCCTTCTTCAAGAGGGGCGCGTAGAGGGTATCGTTATCCTCGTTGAGGACGTATCTGCCCGTACTGCGTTGGAGGCGGATATTGCCGCCCGCGCTCAACAACTCTCTGTTCTGACAGACGTCTCTAGCCAACTGACCGCCCTGCTGAAACCCTCGGCAGTCATTAGCGTCATGTTTGATGAATTGGAGCGCATCCTCGATTACGACAGCGCCACGCTTTGGCTGCGCCGTGAGGATAAACTCGTGATCGAAGCAGCACGCGGCTACGAAAACGCCGAAGCGCTGATCGGGATTGAGGCAGAGATTGCCGACTCGGAGCTTTTCCGCGAATTGGCGGGGCGTGGGCAGGTCTTGAACATCCCCGATATGACGTTGGATAAGCGCTTCCCTACCTTCAGCGAAGATCACCCCATGCGTTCGTGGTTGGGCGTCTCGCTCGTCAGTCGTGGAAATTTGGCGGGGCTGCTCGTCCTTGAGAAGAAAGAAGTAACCTACTATACGGATACGATGGAGCAGGTGGCGTTGAACTTTGCCAACCAATGCGCCGTCGCCCTTGAAAATGCGGCACTCTTTGAGGAAACCACCCGCGCCGCTGAGGAAAATACGCTGCTCTACCGCGACGCGGCGAACCGCGCCAAAGAGCTTGACCAGCAAACGCGGCGCTTGGGGCTGCTCTACCGCGTCTCCAATGCCCTTACCCAGTCGATTGACCTTGAAGATGTCTTTGAGGTCACACTCCGCGAGACGAACCAAATGCTTGGCTCGGATCGGGGGACGGCGTACATCCTTGAGGGGGCAGACGCCCGCTTGGTGATCGAATCGCCACGCGGGGATACCCCACCCGATAAGACCGCCCTAATCGTCTTGAAAAGCAGCAAGATTGCCGAGGCGATTCGGACGGGGATGCAGCCCATTGTGATCCGCGATGTGACGCATAGCCCAGAGTATGTCGATGACCCGCTGCTGACGAACCGCCCGCTTTCTACAGTGATTGTCCCCCTCAGTGTCAGCGGGCAGTTGATCGGATTCTTGAAGTTCGATTCGCTCTCCGAATACCGCGATTTTGACATAGAGCAGGTAGAGACCTCCCAAACGATTGCCTCCCAAGCGGCGATTGCCGTTGCCAATGCCAACCTCTTGGAGCAGTCTCTTGCCCGCGCCCGTGAGTTGGAAACACTCTTTGAGGCGACCCAATCGATCTCGGCAACGCTCAACCTCGATCAGGTGATCCAAAACATCGCCATGCAGATGATGGTTGCCCTGAACGCCGATGGCTGTGAAATTCTGAATTTCAATACGGCGCAAGAGGCGTTGGAAGTTGCCATTGATTTGCGTGCCGATAACGATCCAACGGCTATCAGCCCGAAAGGAACAATCATCCCGCTGACCGATTACCCCATCCGGCGGCGGGCAATGCAAACCCGCAACACCGTGATGATCCGCGCCAGCGACCCCGCCCTGACAAAGAGCGAACGGGCGATGCTGAAGGAACGCGACGCGGCAAGCCGTGTCTTGCTGCCGATGATCGTCCGCGATCAATCCATCGGGTTGATTGAGTTAGAGATCAACGATCCCAACCGCACCCTGACGGCGACAGAAGTCCGCTTGGCGCGGTCTTTGGCGTCTGGGGCGGCGGTGGCAATTGAAAACGCCGGCTTGCAGACGGTGACTGCCTCCAAGCTTGCCGAACTGTTCGTAATCAATGATCTTTCAACCTCATTGGCGGGTGTCACTGAGGAAAAGCAGATTTTCGATCTGGTGCGCACGCGCCTACCGCAGTTGGTGAAATCGCACACACTGGCGTTGGGCATTGTTGAATCGGAAGACTCCCAAACGCTCATCTACCCGCTGGCAATCCGCGATGGGCAGAAGATCGCCCTAGAATCGCACCTTGCCGGAAATGATGAAGTCTCCTTTGTCATGCGGCAAGGGATGACGCAGCGCTTGGTTGGCGCGGAAGTGGCGGGCGTGTTGAAAAACCAACAGATTACGCCGCGCCTGATGCGCAACCCCAAGAGCTTCCTCGGCGTGCCGCTCATTGCCGGTGGGCGCGTCCTCGGAGCGCTTGTCGCCGGGGACGATGAGAATCCTTACGCCCTAAGCTTGGACGACCAACAGGTACTCTCCACCGTCGGGGCGCAAATTGCCGTTGCCTTGCAAAATGCGCGGCAGTTTGCCCGCACACGCGAATTCGCCGCCGAACTGGAACGGGCGGTGACACAGCGCACGATAGAACTTCAGCGCGAACGGGATAGCATCGACTTCCTCTACCGGCTGACTTCTAGCCTGACGATGAGCTTGGACATCAACCTGACGCTGAACCGTGCGTTGGATATGATGGTTGACGCCTTCAACGCCGATATGGGCGTGATTTTGGGCATTGATAGCATCAGCGATAACCTGACCTTCCGCGCCCTGTACAACCTGAGTGAGGAAGTCGGGCGCGAATCGGGCATCAGCACCCGCGACGGGTTGGCGGGGTGGATGATCCAATCCCATCAGGGGGCGGTTGTCCCCGATGTGAAGAACGATTACCGCTGGCTGCAATTGGGGACGTGGGAAAACGCCCCTCGTTCGGCAATCGGGGCGCTTCTAGAGGCAAACGAGGACACCCTCGGCGTGGTGATGCTCTACCACACTGAGCCGAATCACTTTACCGAGGCGCAACTGCGCATCCTTGAGGCGGCGGCAACGCAGATCGCCAGCGCCATGAACAACGCCGATTTGTACGTCCTCATCCGCGATCAGGCGGATCGGTTGGCTGCCATGGTGCGCCGCGAACAGGTCGATAGTACAAAGAACCTCGCCATCGTTGACTCCATTGCCGATGGTGTGATGGTCGGCAGCCGCGAAGGGGAAATCACCCAATTTAACACCGCCTCGGAGCGTATTTTGGGCTTGCCGCGCAAGCAGATCATCGGCAAGCACATCTCGGCGCTCTCTGGCTTGTATGCGGCGGCGGGCGGGCAAAGCTGGTTGGAGGCAATTGAACGCTGGACGAACGCCCCCACCGAACACCGGGCGGGCGAGGAAGTTCGGGCGCAGCTTGCCCTTGATAACGGGCGCTACGTGGCGGTGACGCTCTCGCCCGTGACGATGGGCGATCAATTCTTGGGGACGGTGACGGTTTTCCGTGACATCACCCGTGAGATTGAGGTGGATCGCATGAAATCTGAGTTTGTGGCGACGGTCAGCCACGAACTGCGTACCCCCATGACCTCCATCAAAGGCTATGCCGATCTGCTCTTGCTTGGGGCGGCTGGCAAAGTGACCGAGCAGCAGCAGCGCTTCCTGAGTACAATTAAGACCAATGCCGATCGCCTTTCGGTGTTGGTGAACGAGCTGCTAGATATCTCGCGGATTGATCGCGGCGTTGTCAAGCTGAACCTACAACCCACCGATCTCATGGGGATCATCGATATGAGCCTCAATCAAATTGGGGAGCGCATCCGCTCGGAAAAGAAGGATGTCAACGTCGAAAACACCCTTCCCGAAAATTTGCCCTTGCTGCGTGCTGATCCTGATAAACTCTTGCAGATTATCAACCATCTCGTCGCCAATGCGTACAGCTATACGCGGGTGGGCGGTACAATACGGCTTGGGGCAGTTCCCGAAGAACGCAGTGTGGTGATCACCGTCACCGACACCGGGGTGGGTATTCCCAAGGATAAGCAAGATCGCATCTGGGAGCGGTTCTACCGCGATGAGGAGCAAACCCTTGTCATGGAAACCTCTGGGGCGGGGTTGGGCTTGTCTATTGTGAAGGAGTACGTTGATCTGCATAATGGGCAGGTCTGGTTAGAGAGTGAGGTCGGAGAGGGGACGACCTTCTACATTCGCATCCCCGCCTTCACAGAGAACTAAGGTAGGAACACTGTAGGAACATTTATGGCACGCATCCTCATCGCAGAAGACGAACGTGACATTCGGGAATTGATTGATGTGACGCTGACGGTTTTTGCCGGACATGAGGTGATCAAAGCAGAAGATGGGCAAGAGGCCGTTGAACTTGCCCCACAGGTGATGCCCGACCTGATTATGATGGACGTGCGGATGCCCCGTATGACGGGCTATCAGGCGTGTCGCGCTCTGAAGCTCATTGAGAGTGTGAAAGATATTCCGGTAGTCTTCCTCTCCGCAAAGGGGCAGGATTCGGAGATTGATGAAGGGATGGATGTGGGCGCCTATGACTACATTCTGAAGCCCTTTGCGCCCGATGAACTGGCTCAACGTGTCGGAGAAATCCTTGCCAAGTTTAACAAGTAGGCGGCGGTTCATGAGTGCTATTACCATCGAGAGCGACCTTGTACACTATGAAGTCCTCGGCAGAGGTCGCCCGGTAATCTTCGTTCACGGCTGGTTGGGGTCGTGGCGCTACTGGGTGAATACGATGCAGTACCTCAGCAGCAAGTACCGCACCTATGCCCTTGATCTATGGGGCTTTGGGGATTCTGGCAAGGATGAGAAAAAATACTCCTTGCAGTCTCAGGTGATGCTTCTGTTTCAATTCTTTGAACGCTTGGGGATTCCCAAAGCAGCCTTGGTGGGACATTCGTTGGGGGCGGCAGTCTGCCTCAGCTTTGCCCGCCAGTTCCCAGATCGTGCCTATCGGATGATGTTGATCAGCCCCCCGCTTTATGATGCGGGTGGCTTGGACGAAACACGTCCAGAGGCAATGATTGGCTTAAGCGGCGGCATGAATACTACCAGCACACAAACGGTTGGGATGAGTGGAACCGTCACGGGGACAGGGATAACTCCCGCTGTTCCCGCCGCCCCGCCTGTCACCAGCACCCCCTTTCCGCCCAGTGTCGTTACCAGCGCAGCACCTGCCGCCCCCTCACCTTCCGTCGGAGGGGCGATCAGTGGGGAAACACAGCCCGCCGCGCCTATCGCGCCGACGACGCCATCATCATCTTCAAGTGTTTCTGGGAATGTACCGCCCGTATCCGCAGCCCCGCCGACAAGCACCCCAGCGGGGCTACCCCCGCTGCCTGCCCTGCGGGAACAACCCGGAACGGTGACTCCCGCCAACGCCCCCACCTACAGCAGCAGCAGTGAGACGCTTCCGCGTAACCCCTTCCGCAGCCGCGGCGAAACACCGGAAGAAATCCTTGCCCGCCTTCGCGCCCGCAGCACGCAAACACAATCCCAAGTGCAGCCGACGCCTAGCGGGGGAACGCCCATCTCTCCGGCAACAACACTCCCTAACGCGCCAACCAGCGCTGCGCCGCCTGTAAAAACAGGGGGAACAGGCTCAACGCCAGCGGTGACAACGCCCACCGGAGCGCCCCCCCCTCCGGCGTCACCGCATCTACCCGCTGCGGCAAACGCGCCGACAAGCGCAGCACCGGCTCTCCCAAGCGGCGCCACAAGTGGATCGCTGCCGCTGAGGACAGGGGATACCGGTCCAACCCAAGCCGTACCGCCTGCGGCTGGAACAAGTGGCGACCCAAGCACACGCCCGGCGTCGCCCGTTCTTCCTACGGGTATTGCCCGTCCTATCGCCCCACCCCCACAAGCCTCAGCCTTGCCGCCTATCCCCGCGCCAGTGAAGGCGGGAACAAATCCGCTGACGGCGTTATTGGTGGGGGCAAAACCGGGACCGCTGTTCAGCAAACATACCCGCCAAGATATGCAGGATGTCGATGCGCTGCGCACCGAGATTGATAAGACGGACGAACGCGCCCTTGCTGCCACTGCCCAAGCCTTTGACTCGTTCAATCTGGCGTTGGAGCTAAAACGAGTGACCACCCCAACGCTCTTGCTGCATGGGGAAGATGATGGCTTCATCACACCGCCCCCGCTGGAACTGCTGCGGCGCATTGAGGCGATGAAACAACCGGGGCATTTCCTCTCGCTGGTCGAGCCGGGGGTGAGGCACTTCCCGATGATGGAAATTCAGGCGAAATTCAACCGCCTGCTGATCGATTTTCTAGAAGCGCCCGATCTGACCAATCTACAATTCAAAGATCAGTGGAAACGAACGATACGCTAAGGGGTTGTGTTCCCTCGTCCGCTTTTCCCTTTTTCTTGCCTATATTGAGGAAAGAAAAAGGGCGTCTCCATAGGATTGCTAGGTTCTATTGACGTTTTTGGTTTAGACCCCCTATCCCCTTTCCCTGTGTACGGGGAGGGGGTTGGGGGTTCCAAGCCCCGAAGGGGTGGCTGCTCCTAGCCCGCTGCTTTAGCGGCGGGCGCTCACGGACGGCGCTGGACGCAATGCCTTGCGCCCCTACGGGAATTACAATGTCAATAGACCCTAATAAGGTTTAATCGCTTCTTGTCCACCGGTTCAGCAAAAGGACGTACAGTTGGATAGGCTGATGAACTGCCGGATCGATGTGATCAGGTGGGGGCAAATCGCGGTATGAGCCAAGTCACTGGGCAAACGATACCTAAACTACTTGTCCTCTCGTGGAGTATCCCCCCTGCTGTAACAGGATCAGCCACCGTGATGGGCAATCTCGCCCGCCAATTTACCCCCGCCGACATGACGCTCATGGGTGCGTATTATCTGAACGCCCTCCCTGTAGAGTGGGCAAAGGGGTCTCCCCCACTGCGCTATGTGATGGTGCAGCCGCCGGAAACTTGGCGCGGCGCACGGTATCTCCGTTGGCTGCAATTGCCCTACGTGATGCTGCGCGGATGGTGGGCGCTTGTGATCGGGCGCTGTCAGGGTATCCTTTCCGTTTACCCCGACGCGATCTACCTGCTTGTGGGGTATCTGCTCAGCCTGATCACCGGACGGGCGCTTTACGCCTATTTCCATAACACCTATGTAGAGGCGCATAAGGGGCGCTTGGCACGGTGGCTGCAACCCCGTGTTTTCCGGCGGGCGCGGCATGTTTTCGTCATGAGCGAAGGGATGCGAACCCTGTATGCCGAACGCTATCCCACCCTTGCCTGTTCTGCCCTGCCCCATACCTTCAGCGGGATGCCGCCCCCTCTTGAGGATGCCGCTCTCCCACCCCTTAGCGCTCCCCTTCAAACAGCCTTCATGGGGAGCGTCTGGGCGTCTGTGTCTGATGCGTTGGAACGGATGATTGCGGCGGTAAAGGCAGAAGGCGATGTGCGCTGCGCCCTTTACACGGGGACACCCTATAGCAACCTGACCGCTCTAGGGGCGACGGGGGCGGCGTTTACGATTAGCACGCCGGATAATGCCGCCCTGCGAAAGGCGCTTCGAGCGGCGGATATACTCTTGCTGCCTCATGCCTTTCAGACGGGGTTGCCGGAGGAAGAAATTCGGACGATCTTCCCTACGAAAACACTGGATTACCTTTTGGCGGGGCGTCCGATTTTGGCACATTTGCCAGCGAACTGCTTTTTGGCGGATTTTCTGCGCAACCACGACTGTGCGCTACTCATTACCGAACCAACGGTAGAGGCTGTGCGTGAGGGGTTGCGCCGCTTGCGGGGAGATCGCCCCCTGCGGGAGCGCTTGGCAGCAAACGCCCTTCGGGCGGCGGCACAATTTCAGGCACACCGGGTGGCAGATCATTTGCGGGATGTGGTACTCTCAACGTGGCAACAATAGGAACGGATCGTTATGGCATCGCGGACACGCACCCCACTTTTCACAGGGCATCGGCGGGGTTTTGGGGAACGGCTGATCGACTTCGCCGGAACACTCTTGGATGTTGACAGAACCACCCTCTTTCAGATTGCGGTAGTTATCGGTGTGCTGGTGGGAGCAATGCTCATCGGAACAACTGCCGCCAACGACCCGCGCCAAATTATGCTGGGCTTTGCCCTCGTTCTTGTCGGATTGCTCAGTCTGTTAATTGTCACCCGTCCCTTTGTTGGGGTGATTCTAATCGTGGTTGCCCTCCCCATCGATACGCTGATTCCCGATATTCCCTTTCTCACCTCCGGCTACAGCGTCATTGGCTATTTCACGCTAGGGGCATACCTCGTCCGCTCTAAGTTTCAGCTTAACTTGCGAACGGGGATGCGCCCACAGTATTTTTGTGCTGTCCTCTTTCTGCTGTGGATCATCATCACCAATCCAGCGGCGGCGTTCGGTGTTGCCAGCCACTTTGATACGCGATGGGTGTTCACCTATATCCAGTTGATCGTCCTTATGTGGCTGATCTCGGAAAACTTGACGCCCGCCCGCATTCGGCTGTTGATGATGCTCTATGTGATGACCGCCTCGTTTTCATCGGGCTTGGCAATCCGCGATTATAACTTTGCCCGCGTATCGTATGCGCAGCGGGAAGCAGGCTTGGCAAACGGGATTAATGAGCTTGGCATGTATGCGGCGGTGGGCTGCATTTTTGCCCTGCATATGATCAACGATGCACGTATACCGCGCTTGTTTCGGCTGGTTAGCCCCGTGCTGGTCGCTATTCAGGCGTTGGGTGTCATTGCCACCGTCTCGCGGGGGGGGTTTGCCATGCTCGCCTCTGGGCTGATTTTGTCGATGCTCTTCTTGAACGTCGGCATCCCCCTTCAATCGGTTAAACAACACGCCCAGCGCTTTGCCCTGCGGATGATGATGATGGGCATCATCATTGTGGGCGGAATTTTGTTCGTGCCAAGTGCCTATTGGAACATCTTAAGCAACACCGTTGATCAAATTGTGTCAGGGACAGAGGTAGGCAAAAACCGCTACGCCGAGGGACGAGGGGCGGTCATTGCCCGCTTCTTCCTTTGGGAACGCGCCCTAGAGACATTTAGTCAATATCCCATTACCGGCATTGGCGTTGGGCAAGGGCGCACCTACATCGACTACGCAGAAACCTACACCGGAATTTATGATGTGCGCCGCCTTGAAAACGCCGTTGCCCATAACATGTTTCTGAGCGTTCTCTCGGAGACGGGGTTGGTTGGCTTTACTTTTTACATGGGTTGGTTGGGGTTTTCGTCGTTATATTTTGTCCGCGCCATGCTCCAACGGGAGAGCGCTGAACATGCGATCTTGGCAAAGACCTGGTTCATTGCGCAGGTGATGATTTGCATCATGGGTGTGACCTCTAGTTTCCATTACAGCAAACTGCTGTGGGCAACCTCTGGGGTTAGTTTGGCGTTATTCCCTGTGCTGCGCCCCGCCGCACAGGAAGCGTCTACACAGTCCACACAGCCCACCTTGCCCTTAGGTCAGCAGCTACATGAGCCGCCCCAACCACCACCAGCCCTTCCACGTCGGATGTAAAGAGAAACGAGGCATCATGTGCGGTATTTGCGGTTTTGCGGCAGCGACAACCCGCCCAAGCGCTCTAGACACCCTGCGACGCATGGCGGCAACCATCCACCATCGGGGACCGGATAAGGACGGCTATTTTTATACCGATGGGGCGGCGCTTGGCTTTCGCCGTCTGAGCATCATCGATTTGAATACGGGCGATCAGCCCATGCCCAACAACGATGGCTCGATCCAGATCATCTTCAATGGCGAAATCTATAATTTTCAGGCATTGCGTGATGAGCTGCGCGGGCGCGGCTATGTGTTTCGCACCCGCAGCGATACAGAAACGATCCTCCATGCCTATGAGGAATGGGGGGAGGGGTGTGTTGAACACTTTCGCGGGATGTTTGCCTTTGCCATTTGGGATGCTCGCCAACGGCGCATTTTCATCGCCCGCGACCCTCTCGGCAAAAAGCCCGTCTATTACTATCACAAGGGCGGACTTTTCGCCTTTGCCTCAGAGATCAAAGCCCTTGTCGAACTGCCGGAAATCCCACGAGAAATTGACCCTGCCTCGATAGGCACATACTTACGTTGGGGGTATATTCCCGCCCCATACTCTATCTTGGCAGATGTTGCCAAACTTCCCCCGGCACATACCCTGATCTACGATGTCGATACCGATGCGCTGGCGCTGCGGCGCTATTGGGCGCCCCACTACGAACCGAAACAAACCCTCTCCTTTGAGGATGCCTCCCGCCAACTGCGGGCGCTGCTCACCGAGGCGGTCAAACTGCGGATGATCTCCGATGTGCCATTAGGGGCGCTCCTCAGCGGGGGGGTCGATTCAAGTACGATTGTTGCTTTGATGGCGGAACATTCCTCCCATCCGGTACAGACCTTTTCCATCGGGTTTGAAGAAGAGGCGTTCGATGAACTGCCCTACGCACGCCAAGTGGCACACCGCTTCAACACCGATCACCATGAGATGGTGGTGCGCCCCAACGCCATGGAGGTGCTGCCCGATCTTGTCTGGTATTTGGATGAGCCAATGGCGGATGCCTCTGCTGTGCCAAGTTACTATGTTTCCAAAATGGCGCGGCGCTATGTGACCGTTGCCCTGAATGGCGATGGCGGTGACGAGGCGTTTGGCGGCTACCGCAGTTATGCGGCAATCTTGCGCTATCGGCGCTATCTCACCCTTCCCGCACCCCTCCGCCAGAGGATGATCGAACCTGCCCTTCGCGCCTTACCCGGTGGCGAACGCGGCGGCGGCGTTTTGGCACGGGCGCGGCGCTTGGTTGCCCAAAGCAGCGCCACTCTGGAAGCACAGTTCACCCGCTGGATGGAGATTACTCACCCCCCCACGCTGAAGACGCTTTACCCCTCTGGGGCAGAACACCCTCTGACCCATCCCGCCTTTGCCCACGATGAGGAAACGCTAGGGGCGCTCGATTGGATGATGCGTCACGACACGTTCAACTACCTGCCGGGCGATCTGTTGGTGAAGATGGATCGGATGAGCATGGGCAATTCCCTGGAGGCACGTTCGCCGCTGCTTGATAAAGAGGTGGTTGCCTTTGCTGCCAGCTTGCCCGAAGCGTACAAAAACGACGGGCGAACGGGAAAACGCATTTTGAAACACGCCATGCGCGATTTACTGCCAGCGGATGTGCTGAACCGCAAAAAACAGGGATTTGGCGTCCCTGTTGGGCGTTGGCTGCGCGGGGAATTGAAGGATGCGGGCGCGGAGCTTTTGCTTGGCGGTGGACGGCACACCGCTGATTACCTTGATGGGGAGACGGTGGCGCGGTTGTGGGCAGAACACCAAAACCGCGAGCATGATCACGCCAACACCCTCTGGTCGCTGATCATCCTTGAGATGTGGTCGGCACGGTTTTTGGATGGAGATGCCTAAGCCTACATGGATGTAACTACGACACAGAGCCGCGATCAGGCGGTTCTGACGACCATCGGAAATCATGATTACCTTGCCGCCATTCACCGCTGGTGGATGGACGGCGGCGCTCCTGTCTCCAAGCACGGGGCGCAGTACGGCTTAGAGGCGGCGGCGTGGGAAGACCTTGTTCAACACCTGCTGGCAATGGGATGGGTCAGTCTTAGCGGTGAGGCGCTTTCTGCCACGCACGGCGAGGGGTGGCAATGCCTTCAGGCGCTTTCCGAATTGCACCGGGGGTATGTCCGCCAGCCGCGCCCAGAAAAAGTGCGGCTCTTCGCCCATCTTCAAAATGCGCCACGTGGGGCGGCGGCGGATATTGGCTGCGGGGGAGGGTACATCACCCACCGCCTTGCCGAGATGGGCTTTGACCCGATCTATGCTTACGATTTGCTCCCCGTCTCGCTGGCAATCACTCAGATTGGGGCGGCGGCAAGCGGCGGGCGGGTGGAGACCTTCTGTACGGATGCCACCACCCTGAAGGAAATTCCCGACGCCAGCCTCAGCTTGATGTTTAGTTCGGGCGCTATGCATTACCTGAATCATCGCCGCCACGCGCCGCATATCGGGCGCGTCCTAAAACCGGGCGGGTGGCTGGTTACTGAGCAGGTGGGTCTGGAATATTACCGTCAGGGACGGCTCTACCGTGATTTGAAGCGGGCGCGGCGGGTGGCATCCTCCGTGTTGACGCTGCTGCGGACGTTTCTATATGAAATCAGCGGGCGGCAGTTTCGCTTTGGCACATCCGGCTACGAGGTGGGCTGGACACACCACAGCCTAAAACGCTTTGGGCGGTGGGCGAATCTCCGCCTTGTGGAGATTGCCCCCGACACCATTACGCGGGGATTCACGGCGGTTTATCAGAAGCCCAACGAACCGACGGCGCAGTAAGGCGCGGTCATGAGTCGTCGTATTCTGCATCTCATTGGGCAGTTGGAACGGGGCGGGGCAGAGCGTCAACTGCTCTACCTTGTGGAGGCGCTGCAAAAACGCGGTTGGCGGGGGGGTATTCTCTCTTTCAGCCGGGGAGAAGCGTGGGATGACCGCGCCCGTGCGCTTGGTGTGCCGCTCTATTTCGTCCCCCGCACACGCCATAAATGGCTGCGGGTGATCCTCGTTCGGGCGCAGATTGCCCGCTTTCGTCCGGCGCTGTGCCATTCGTGGTCGATCCACACGAATCTGTATTTGGATTATGCGGCGCGGCTGTGGCGGGGGAAAACACTCTATTCCTTTCGCTACGATCCCAAGACAGACGCCCACACGGGGCAGATCGCCAAAATTCAGTACCCGGCGATCTACGCCCGCACCGACTGCGTGATCAGCAATGCGGCAGTTTCTATTGAGAGCGCCCGTGACGCCGGAATCGCTATGCGGCGCGTTGAGATCATCGGGAATATCGTCCCCCTTCCACCAGCGCCCTCGGAACGCCCCATGACGATCCCGCGCCTTGCCGCCATTGGCTTGCTCATCCCGCGCAAGGGGTATGATGTGCTGATCGATGCGCTAGGGCTGCTGCGGGCGGAAGGGATGATTGCCGAGCTTCACCTTGCGGGTGGGGGGGCAGAGCGCGAGGCGCTTGAACGGCAAGCGCGGCGGCAGGGGGTCGCTGAACAAGTGACCTTTTTGGGGGAAATTGACACTGTGCCAGACCTCTTGCAGAGCGCTCATATCCTTGTCCACCCCTCGCGGGCGGAAGGGTTGAGCAACACGATTCTAGAAGGCATGGCTGCGGGGCTGCCTGTGGTAACCACAACAGCCGTAGGCGGTGAGATCATCGACCACGAACGGACGGGACTGCTTGTGCCGCCGGACGATCCAGCGGCGTTGGCGGCGGCGCTGCGACGTTTGATTGGTGATGCCCATTTACGAGAGCGCTTAGGGCAGGCAGCACGGGCGGAGATTGCCGCACGTTTTGCGCCCGATGAGGTGGCAAATCAGGTTGAGGCGATCTATACCAGCCTTTTGGAAAACGCCTAATGCATACCCTGATGTATCACAATGTGATTGAGCAAAAGTCAGACCTGCCCATTGCTAAAGGGCAGGTCACAATGGATGCCTTTCGGCGGCAGATGGATCGTCTTCGGCGGCACATCCTTCACCCGCAGGCTGTTGATGAGGCGCTTCAACAGGGAAAAACCCCGCGTGGCATTTTAATCACCTTTGACGATGGGGCGGCGGGTGTCATACACGCAGCGGACATCCTTGCCGAAAAGGGGCTGACGGGCGTTGTGTTCATCTGCCCCGCCGCGCTGCAAAATGGGCTGTGGTTTTACCGTTTGGCGGATGGACTCGTTCGTGCCACCGCCTCAGAAGTGGTATGGGCGGGTGAACCCCTTCCGTTGATAAATCCCGAACAGCGACGAACGGCGTACCGCATCCTATCGACGGCGCTGTTCGAGGAATCCCCCGCACAGCGTGACAAACAACTTGCCATGCTGATTGACAGGTTGCGCCCAGAGGGAATTACCCCCCTAGAATTGCAAATCATGGATGAGGGGCAGCTTCGTCACGCCGTCGGGCGCGGATCGCTGATGGTGGCGAACCATTCATGGTCGCACCCCAATGTAACGACGCTGAACGAGGCTGATCTGCATCGGGAAATTAGCGCGGCACAGGGGTGGTTAGAGCGGTCTGGATTGCCTGTGCTGCGTTGGTTTGCCTTTCCACGTGGGGCGTTCAACACAGAAACCGTGCATGCGGCGAAAGAGTCGTGTCACGCTTTGTTCAGCGCGACGGCACACCGCACCGATCCCGCCCTTTTGCCGCGCACAGAGATCAACGCGCTGGATAATAATCTCGCCCGTTTCACGCTCAAAACGGGCTTGGGCGGTCACCCCTTTCGGCAGATTATTTCACCCCTAAAGGCACGCTTGAAAGGGATACAGGGTGGGGTATGACCACACAAGGCGGGCAAGAGAGATCGCCTTTGCGAATGGCGCTTTTCGCTGATGTGGGGCATGTCAACATCCAGCGTTGGGCAGAGGGGTTGATCGGCGCGGGGGCGGAAGTTCACCTAATCAGTTTCCGGCGGGGGCAGGTGGCGGGGGCGACGCTGCATATATTGCAAAAAAAACTTCCCGGGAAGGGGATGTATCTATCCGCGTTACCCGCCGCGCGCCGTTTGCTGCGTGAGATTCAGCCAGAAGTTGTCGCCGCCTATTATGTGACTGGCTATGGCTTGCTGGCAGCCTTGACAGGGGTTCACCCGCTGGTGCAGGTGACCTCCGGCAGCGATGTCTTGATCGCCCCACATAACCCCCTGATGCGGGCGGTGGTGCGCTTTACCCTGAGCCGCGCCGACCTGATCACGGCGTGGGCAGATCATATGGCGGCGGCGGCATTAAAGGTTTTCCCACAACAAAAACGCTCATCGGTGGCAAATCGCCTTATGGTCTTACCACGTGGGATTCCAGCCGAGACCTTCGCCGCCGTTCACAGCCCACCACCCGCCGCCGATCAAGCGCTGCGGATCATCAGCACGCGCTCGCTGCGCCCCGCCTATAAAATCGACACTATAATCCGCGCGGTGGGACTCCTTCGTAGAGAGGGTGTTGATGTCTACCTGACGATTGCCGGAGAGGGCGCTTTGCGAGGGGAGCTTGAGGGATTAGCCGCCGAATTAAAGGTGACAGATCGGGTGCGCTTTGCCGGGTTCGTCCCGAATGATCAGCTTCCGGGGCTGTTGGCACAGCACACCACCTACCTCGCCGTGATTGATACGGATGGCGTCTCGGCGTCGTTGTTGGAGGGGATGGCGGTTGGCTTGCTGCCCGTTGTCGCTGATCATCTGGCAAATCGAATGTGGCTGAAGGCGGGGGAAAACGGGGTTCTGTTGGATGATCTCTCGCCAGGGGGGGTGGCGGCGGCGCTTCGCCGTGCGCACGGCGATCTGGGGCTGCGAACGCGGGCGTGGTCGGCAAACGCTCAGATTGTGCGCGAACGGGCTGATCTCAGCCTGAACTCGGCGCGGTATGTCGGGGCATTTCGGGCGTTGGCAGCAAAAGGACGCTCCTGATGAAGATTCTCTATTTGCACCAATATTTTTGCACGCCGGAAGGGTCGGCGGGGACGCGCTCCTATGAATTTGCGCGGCGGTGGGTGGCAGCAGGACATGAGGTGACGATGATCACCTCCCCCGCCTACCTCCCCGAACGATTCAAGGCGTTTACGACAGTCACCGAGACTCTGATTGACACCATCCCAACAGTAATTATCCCCGTCCCCTATGCGAACAAGATGTCATTTTCGCAGCGCATCCGTGCCTTTGGGCAATTCGCCCTGCGTGCCTCGCGGGAGGCGATGCGCCGCGAGGCGGATGTTATCTTCGCCACAAGTACCCCGCTGACGATTGCGATCCCCGCCATTGCCGCCAAACTGCGGCGGCGTGTTCCAATGGTTTTTGAGGTGCGTGATCTATGGCCCGAACTGCCCATTGCCATAGGGGCGCTGAAGAATCCCTTGTTTCGGTGGGCGGCATACGCGCTGGAATGGATTGCCTATCACAACGCCCGGCATATTATCGCCCTTTCGCCGGGGATGTCCGCAGGAATCCAAAAACGAGGAATCCCCGCCGAACGGATCAGCGTGCAGCCGAACTCGTGCGATGTGGCGCTCTTTGATATCCCCCCCGAACGGGGGGAGTCAATCCGCGAACAGCTTGGACTGCGCCCCGATCAGCCGTTGATCGTCTACAGCGGAGCGTTTGGGGTGATCAATGGGGTCGATTATTGGGTGCGCGTAGCGGCAGAATTACGGCAGAGTGATCCCGATATCCATATTTTGTTGGTTGGCATGGGCGCAGAGGTTGAGAAAGTGACGGCGCTGGCGAGAGAACTGGGCGTCCTCGGCGTGAATGTGACGATTTGGAAGCCGGTGAAAAAAGAGGAGATGCCCACTATCCTTGCGGCTGCCACCGTCGGATCATCTCTCTTTAAACCGATTGAAGCAATGTGGCACAATTCGGCAAATAAATTTTTCGACACCTTAGCGGCGGGAAAACCTGTTGTGATCAACTATGGCGGGTGGCAAGGGGAACTTTTAGAGGAAACGGGTGCGGGGATCGCCCTCCCCCCAGAGGACTTCCCTCGTGCGGCGGCGCTGTTGGCGGCGTTTCTGCGTGATGAGGGGCGGTTGGCAGGTGGACGGAAGGCAGCCCGCGATCTCGCCGCGAACCGCTTTCACCGTGATACAATTGCGCGAGGGGTAGAAGGGGTTTTAATGAAGGCGGCAGCGGGCAGATGAAACGCATCGTAAAACGTGCCGTTGACCTTGTGGCGACCATTCTGGGGATCATTATCCTCTCGCCGCTGTTTCTTCTAGTGTGGGTCTTGGTGCGGCAAAAATTGGGATCGCCCGCCTTGTTCAAGCAGCCCCGTCCAGGCTTGGGTGGGAGGATTTTCACCATTTACAAATTCCGCACGATGACCGACGCCCGTGATGCAAGTGGGGCGCTGCTCCCTGATGCGCAGCGATTGACGGCGTTTGGGCGCTTTTTGCGGGGGACAAGTTTGGACGAACTCCCTGAACTATTCAATGTGCTGCGTGGGGAGATGAGTTTGGTGGGACCCCGCCCGCTGATGGTGCAGTATTTGACGCGCTATTCGCCGGAACAGGCACGCCGTCACGATGTGCCGCCGGGAATCACCGGTTTGGCGCAGATCGGCGGGCGGAATGCAATCACATGGGAACAGAAATTCGCGCTTGATGTTTGGTATGTGGATCATTATTCCCTCTGGCTTGATCTGAAAATTATCCTGATCACGCTATGGAAAGTGATCCGGCGGGAAGGCATCAGCAGTGATGGTCATGCGACAATGCCAGAATTTATGGGAACGATGGGACCTGAGTCGTGAATACACCCAAGAGGGCAAAAGGATGTAAGCGTGTTAACCGATCTGACGAAATTTAAGGCGCTCGGCGCAAATGTGGTCATTTACGAATGGGCGCGGATCATCAAAGAAGAGGTGATCACCATTGGGGAGGGGACACAGATTGACGATTTCGCCTTCATCTACGGCGGGCAGGGAATCGTCATTGGGCGCTACAACCACATCTGCTCGTTCACGACGATCATCGGCGGTGGGGAGTTTATCAGCGAGGATTATGTGGGCGTCTCGGCGGGCTGCCGGATTGTGACCGGAACACAGCATTACGGCGACGGCAAACGGATGGTGCCGGTTGTCCCTATCGAACAACAAGAGGTGATTCGGGGGGCGGTGATTATGAAGAAGGATTCCTTCCTCGGCAGCAATGCGATCATCTATCCAAACGTGACCATTGGCGAAGGGGCAATTGTTGGGGCGGGGGCAATCGTGACGAAGGATGTGGAGCCATGGACGATCAATGTGGGCGTCCCAGCACGGGTGGTTGGCAAGCGTCCCAAAGTACGCTTTGAGTAAGCCCTCCCGCCGCCTAAGTACCACCACAGTGAAAAGGCGGGCTGACGTATGATCCCGTGATCCCGCCGCTAAAGCAGCGGGCTGAAAACAGCCACCCCTTCGGGGCTTAAAAGGCATATCCGTATGGGATTTTCCGTCGTCCCCATCCCAAAGGGCTTTTTGTTTGTACTTAGTAGTCCATCAGGAAGATTTCTAAAGAACCCCTATCGCCTATCCCCTTTCCCTGTCTAGGGGGAAAGGCAACTGCTGCGCAGTAACCGGGGGGGATAGGGGTTCTGAACCAAAACCGTCAACACAGCCTAGTTTTGCCATGAAGCAGGGTCTGATTTCATTCTAATCACTGAGCTACCACAAGGATATTCCATGCACATTCCTATGTCGTCGCCGGACATTACCCAAACCGAAATCGATAGCGTAAATGCGGTATTGCGCACGCCAACACTCAGCATTGGTCCGTATATTCGGGAGTTTGAGGGGCAGATCGCCGCTTATACAGGTATGAAGCATGGCATTGGCGTGAATTCTGGGACGGCAGGGCTGCATCTTGCCGTGATTGCTGCCGATGTGCATGATGATGACGAAGTGATCACCGCCTCGTTCAGCTTTATCGCCAGCGCCAACGCGATTCTTTATGAGCGGGGGAAACCCGTTTTCGTGGATATTGACCCGCAGACAGGCAACCTTGACCCCGATGCAGTGGAGGCGGCGATCACCCCTCGGACGAAGGCGATCATGCCGATTCATGCCTTTGGGCAGCCGGCTGAGATGGATCGCATTGTGGCGATTGCCCGCCGCCACAACCTGATGATCATTGAGGACGCTTGCGAGGCGCTTGGCGCGGCGTATAAGGGACGCCTGTGCGGGACGTTTGGGGATGTAGCCGTGTTTGCCTTTTACCCAAACAAGCAGATGACGACGGGCGAGGGTGGGATGATGGTCACCAATCGGGACGATCACGCCGACCTCTACCGCAGTTTGCGCAACCAGGGGCGGGATGTCTTTGATGCGTGGCTGAACCATACACGGCTGGGCTATAACTACCGCTTAGACGAGATGAGCGCGGCGCTTGGCGTGGCGCAGATGACGCGCATTGAGGAACTGCTGGCAAAGCGAGAGCGCGTGGCGGGTTGGTACAACGAGCGCATCGATGAAATCCCGGGTATTCAAAAGCCCTATATCGCCCCAACGACAACGCGAATGAGTTGGTTTGTCTATGTGATTCGCTGTATGGACGCGGATCGCGGGGCGATCATCACCGCGCTGAACGCGGCGGATATCCCCTCTCGCCCATACTTCACACCGATTCATTTGCAGCCCTTTTATCGGGAGCGTTTCGGCTGGCAGCGGGGTGACCTTCCCCACACGGAACAGGCAGGCGACACCTTCCTTGCCTTGCCTTTTTCGGGGGTGATGACCGAAGCACAGGTTGACTATGTGACGGAACATCTTCGCCGTGCGGTGGTGGGCAGCTAAGATGACCAGCACCCCCGTTCAAGAACGACTATACCGTCTTGACGACCTCATGGTGAGGTTTTCTATGGAGGACGCGGATCGCGTGTGCCTGATCTGATGGTCTACGATGCAGCCCGCTTTAATGCCTATTGTTTGGCAACACCAGATTGGCAAGAAAAGCCCTTTATCCTTGTCCCCAATTTGGCAGTAGAGGTAGTTTCTCCTTCGGATCGGCTGAGCGAGATATATCGAAAGGCGGGGCTATACCTTGAAGATGGGGTGCAGATTGTGTGGGTGATTGACTTCAAGCGAAAAACGGTAGGGGTTTTCACGCCTACTGGCGATATTCAAACGCTCCATAGTGGGGATATATTGAGCGGCGGAGCGATTTTGCCTCAGTTCACCATCGCCGTATCGGAATTGTTTGGATAGTGTGAGAAGTTTTCGGCATGGCGTGCTGTGTAGCGTAGAATGACGGTAACGAGATGACCCCAAAGCGAGTGAGAAGGTTTCTACGCGATCATGACCAATGTTCCTGTTTCTGAGACAATTCACCTGAACGACCCTGCGCCGGATGCTCCCCGTCCGGCGGACACAATCACCGTCAGCCAACAATCAATTTACTATTTCCTGATTGCGGTGGTCTTTGCCGTCGCTGGCTTCATCGTTGGGGGGGTGACGTTTTCGACACGGGGCGTCTCCCTCGAAGATATTCGGAGCGCCGCCGCCTCTGGTGCGCGGGAAGGCGTCCGTTCAGAGATCAGTTCGATGAACGCCTTGATCAATCAGGGTGGAACTGGCGGTAACACCGCCCCCGCCGCCCCGCCGACGCCCGCCGTCATTGATACGACAACGGCGCCGGGGTGGGGGTCTACCGAGGCGAAGGTGACGATTATTGAATACTCCGATTTCGAGTGTCCCTATTGCGGGCGCTACAACCGCGACACCTATGACCTGATCAAGCGCGATTACGGGGATAAAGTGCGCTATGTGTTCAAGCATTTCCCGCTCTCAAACATTCATCCAAACGCAGAAAATGCCGGAAATGCTTCTGAATGTGCGAACGAACAGGGCAAATTTTGGGAATATCACCAGATTCTCTTTGCTAATCAGAATGATCTAAGTGTCAAAGCGCTGATTGCCTATGGTGTGCAGATAGAAATTCCCGACCAAGCGGCGTTTGCGGCGTGCGTGGAGGGCAACAAATACGCCACAAAAGTGCAGTCTGACCTCGCTGAGGGGTTTAACTTGGGGATCAGCGGGACGCCGACGTTTTTCATCAACGGGCTGCCGCTCGTTGGGGCGCAGCCCTACCGCGCCTTTCAGCAGGCAATTGAACAGGCGCTGGCGGCGGGGGGGTAAATGTCACCTTCAAAGCGAACTGGCACAGTATTGGTACAGTTCGATCATCTTCAAAAACAGATGCGGGCTGGGGCGCTTTCCCCAGCGACCTCCGATCTACTTGGCTCTATTGGAGAGACATGCCTTGCTTTTCTTCGGGAGATGGATCGGCGTCCTCTCCTGAGTCAGATCACAGGGAAAACGTTCTTTAGTTTTCGCACGGCAGCCGTAAATAGCACTCGCCCTGTGAATGAGGCACTGTTTCAGGATGGGGAATTGGTGGCGCGTTTAATGACTGCTGCCAAACAGAGAAGACTGAACGCCGATTTGAGTACAACAGAAATTACGACTGCCTGTTATACCCTTGCGATAGGGTTTGCCTGCGTGGTGGATGTGATCAATCCTGGGGATCGGCAAACGCCGGGGACATTTTTCGAATACCTGATCAAGCACCTCATTGCCACAACAGCCGAGAGTGAACCAACTGAGCGCGTTGCGGTGAGGGTTGGTGACACGACTATTCGCCTCACGCTCGACATGATTCTTGCTCCTATAGAGGGGACGACACGTTTCCATGTGGCGATCAAAACATCAACCCGCGAACGCGCCTCGGAGTTTTGGGCACATCAACGAATTCTTGATCACGCCTTTGGTGAACATGCCTATTTAGGAATGTTTATTGGGTTGGGTGAGACAAAACTCGATCATAAACGTTACGCAGTGGTCGAAATTTGCGTCCCCGATCAATGGCGTCTCTATCAAGCCCATATTGCCACGATTCATCGAATTTACTACCTTGATCCACCTCATGCCTATATGCAGCTTAATCAGGCAAAACCCCCTCTTTCAGTGCAACCCTTTGGAGCGTATTTTTCCGAGTCGCCGCTTTTTTGACCCACTTCCGAAAAATAATGAAATAAGAGTGGTTTTTACGGGCATGGTATTGCTGCTTGATGCGGCTGACACCCGGTTTGCCCTGTCGCATGAGAACAAATAAATCTTCTACAATAAATCCCATCCTCGTGAATTCATTGATCAGTTCAACGTGTGTGAGACGTTGTTTGTTCGCACATACTTCATCTTGGCATTTCACAATAAAAATCCCTCGATTGACCAATACACGGTATGCTTCCCGTGCAGCGGCAAAATAGAGTTCAAGAACGGCGTCATGGTATTTTGCGCCGTTTTCTAGGCGTCCAGCTTGGTTGTTTCGGTAGTAGGTTTCGTAGTTTTGATGGTTCACATGTGCGGTACCGCCGGGGGTGTGCATGTAGGGGGGATCGCAAACAAGGGCAGCTATGGACGATGACGGATAGGGGAGGGCGCGGCAATCCGCTCTCACCAAACCGAATCTTGTTGGTGTTGATACACTGAGATCAGAGGGCAAAAGACAATACTGATCATTTGGAACATCTTTCCAGAAAACCCCACGCCCATAAGTGACATCGGCAATCGTTGATCCGGGCGGCACATACAACCTAAGAATTTGGGGGAAAAGAGCGTCATTTGTCCCTATATGGGCGCTAAGAATCAAATCATTCGTGGCGATTCCCTCTGGGCTTTTGCGCCGCTTTTTTTGCGGCTTTTCCAGTATTGACTGCATTGATCCCACCTCATGGTGATTAATGTCGCCATGATAGCACGAACGTTCTCTGGAGACAACTCTCCCACTTCTGATGTATGGGAGAGTGATCCTCACTTCGTGCTATAATGAGGTTAAAGAGGGCAACCCAACACAAAGCCTTAAAGGAGTGTAAAGGATGCAATTAGGACCAACCGAATTGATCATCATTTTGGTGATCGTCGTGATTCTTTTTGGCGGGGGGCGGATTGCGCGGCTTGGCGGGGAACTTGGCTCGGCAATCCGCGAGTTTCGGCGGGGGGTTGGAGACGGGGAAAAGAAGGCGCAAAGTCAACTCCCGCCTAACACGGCAAGCACCCCAGAGGAACTCCCCGCCGCAAAGCAGCCCGTCGAACAACGCTGATCATCGGGCATTGGCAGAGAAATCCTCATTAAGACCTACGGGCGGGCGCACACCCCGCCCGTTTGCGTTTACGATTAGGTTGATAGGAATAAGCACCTGATGCCCTCGTTATTCTCTCGCGTTGTTTGTCTGATGTGTGGGGCTGAACATCCCCCCGCGCCCTTGCAAAGCGCTTGTGATCAGTGTGGGGGGGGATGGCTGGACGCCCGTTACAACCTTGATGATCCTCACTTGGATTGGCGGAGGCAGCTTGCCAAACGGGCACCATCCCTGTGGCGCTATGAAGAACTTCTGCCACTGCGCGATCTAAACGCCCGCATCTCGATTGGGGAAGGGTGGACGCCGCTTATTCCGGCGCGGCGGCTTGGGGAGGCGTTGAACCATCCCAACCTGATGTTGAAGGATGAGCGGCGGATGCCGACGAACTCCTTCAAAGACCGTCAGGGGGCGCTCTCGGTGTCTGTTTTGCGGCAAGAGGGAATCAGGGAATGTGTCCTTGCCTCAACGGGAAATGCCGCCGCTGCTTACGCCGCCTACTGCGCCCATGCGGGGATCAAACTGTGGGTGTTTCTGACAAGCCTGGTGCCGGCGGAGAAAATGCGTGAACTTGCCCTCTATGGGGCGGAGTTGGTGAAGATTACGGGGACGTATGATCAAGCAAAGCTGTTCGCGGCAGATTTCGCGGCGCGACGGGGGGTGTACCTTGATCGGGGGGCAAAGGGCGTTATTGGCAAAGAAAGCATGAAGACGCTTGCCTATGAGATTGCCGAACAACTGGGGTTGGCGTTTGCTGATGGCGAGCGCTGGATCGCCCCCGATTGGTATGTGCAGGCGGTGAGTGGGGGAATCGGACCGCTGGGCGCTGCCAAAGGGTTTAGGGAGCTCCTCCATTTGGGGTTGATCGATAAACTGCCGAAA
Organism: Anaerolineales bacterium; assembly: GCA_015075625.1. Lineage (NCBI taxonomy): Bacteria > Bacillati > Chloroflexota > Anaerolineae > Anaerolineales > Anaerolineales bacterium. The sequence goes on from JABTTZ010000001.1 coordinate 2,034,294, forward strand.
CTTGCCCTTGTGCAGGCGGAGGGCTGCGCCCCGATGGTGCGTGCCTTTGAACGCGGCGAGGCGGCGGCGACACCCGTCACGCCGCAGACGTTGATCAGCGTCCTTGCCACAGGCGATCCCGGTCATGCCTACACCTTGATACGGGAGGCTCTTTTGAAGGATGGCGGGACGATGGTCAGCGTCGATGATGGGGAGGCGTTCCGCGCCATGCGCCGGCTTGCCCGTATGGAGGGGCTGAGCGTTGAGCCAGCGACAGCGGTTGCCCTTGCCGGCGTGGAGAAATTGATTGCCAGTGGGCAGATTCGCCCTGACGAGCGGGTGGTGATCAACTGTTCTGGGCATACCTTCCCCGCCGAAAAGCACATCCTCGAAGATCAGTATGTTTTGGAACTGGAATTTGGGGAGAACGCCCCAACGCAGCATGTGGAAGGCTTGGGCGCGGCGCTGGAACGGCTGGAAGAACAGATTACGACGGTGGTTGTCATTGACGATAACCCGAATGATACGCGGTTGATCCGGCGGCTGCTGCAAGCGCACAAGAATTACCGGATTTTTGAGATGAACGATCCGCTCGATGGGCTGGATGTGATCAAGCAGCGCCACCCCGATTTGATCATCACCGATTTGACGATGCCGACAATGGATGGCTTTGCTTTGCTAGAGGGGTTGAAAAGCGATCCACAGACAGCGGCGATTCCGGTCATTGTCCTATCGGGGAAAGACCTGACGGCGACGGACAAAGCCCGCTTGGAGGGACACATTGAGTCGATCTGGCTGAAGGGGAGCTATCGCACCCGCGATCTGGTCGATCACGTCGTGACGACCTTAAAGGATGCCTAAGGCAGCACAAACAGCCCACCCCCACTAAAGGGTAGGCTGCTGTGGTGTTTCGCTTGAACAGAACCCCCAACAAAGCGCGATTCACCTCTGGACGAACTCGGTCTTGCCGTCGTTCCGCCTACCGCACCCCTCCCCGTTTGGGAACGGTGTGGGTGGGTGGCTACTTATGAGGGCTAGGGCGCTTGTGAAGGTGCTGTGTGACCTTTGGAAAGGTGATACCGTTCGGTATGCTTTGGTAAGGAAACAACGCTGCGCAGCGTTTCAAGACAGAGTGTAGCACAAAAGTTCTATTTCGTCAAGGGTGAGACGACGGGGATTAAAAGCCCGTCGTCTCTGGACGGCGGTAGCGAATGAGCTTTTGAAGCGCTTTTAACTCGTAGGGGGCGCGGTAGATGCCCAAGCGATAGCGCCAGCCGGAGAGCGCTTTGAGGATTATCTTCATGCCGCTGTGGTGGAGGCGCATATCGGTGACGGTGGGGTAGTAGGCGTTGATCACCGTTTCAAAATCGCGCACCCTGCGCCGCGCCACCTCAGTGAACCAGGGGAGGTTTGGGTTGCGGCGGAAGGCATAGGTTTCCCAATCGTCGTTCGCCCATTCGTCAAGGCTTTCGGGGAAACGGAAGCCTAGACGCTTTGCCTCCTCGTAGAGACCGGCGCCGTCTTGGGGAACGGGGGTATAGATGTAGAGGATCAATTCGATGGCGGGGTTCAAGCGTTTCAGCCGTTTGATGAAGCGCAAACTGGCGTCAATATCGGCAAGGGGGTCGGGGGGGTTGCCCAAGACAAAGGAAAGCTCTGGAACGATATTGTACTGTTTCAACCGTGCGACGATTGCCTCGGTGACGGCAACGGCGCTTGTGCCGCCTTTGTTCATCCGCGCCAACACCTCGTCAGAGCCACTTTCCGCGCCCATGAAGATCATCTTGACGCCGCTTTTTTGCATGGTGGCAAAGGTGGCATCGCTGTAGCCCATGAGCGTATCGGCACGCCCTAAGCCCCACCAGCGCAGACCTAAGGGGGTGATGCGCTCGGCAAATTCACGGGTGCGCCCCTCGCTGACGAAAAAATCCATGTCATGAAATTCGAGAGAGTCTGCGCCATATTGGGTATGGAGGCGGGTGACGATCTTTGCCGTGCGTTCAGCCGATTCTGCCAGCCAACGCTGATGGCTGAGGGCGACAACGGCGCAAAAACTGCACGCGAAGGGACAGCCGAAACTGCTGTGATGAGGATAACAGCGTTTGCCCAAGTAGTGCTTTTGGGCATACGGCGTCATATCGATTTTTTCGTAAGGGTAGTAGGGGAGGTTGTTCAAAGGGAGCAGTGGAGCGCGAGGGGTGAGCGTCGGTGTCCCCTTTTCGGTGTACCATAGGCTTGGCACGTCTGCCAACGCGCCGCCCTGATGAAGGGTATCGACCAAGCGGCGAAAAGCAACCTCACCCTGCCCCTCAATGGCAAAATCAACATAGCCACTGCGGACGGTGATCTCGCCGTGATGGGTGGGGAAATATCCCCCCCAAACGATCTGCAAGGCGGGGAAGGCTGCTTTCACACGTTTACAGACCTCTACGGCTTGTTTTAGCTGCGGTCCGGGCATGACGGTGACGGCGAGCAGTGTGGCGCCCGTCGCCCGCGCCCGATCTAGGATATGCGCTGCCGGATCAGGGATCAGGTTACCATCAATGAATTCCACCTCATACTCAGGGACGATCATGGCGGCAATCGCCATGAGGGAGAGCGGCAACCGTTGTTTGCCGGCGGAGGTGCTGCGTGGGTTATAGAGTAAGACCGTGTGAGGCATGATTTTTACTATCCTGATCTGGTTTATGGCGGTGATTGTAGTCTGTTCCCCACCGCTTGCCGAACGGGCTGATGACGCTGACATTTCCTCAGCCCCGAATTGGGCTACAATGCAGGAAGGGGCAAAGAAAGGGAGTTCTTATGCAACAGGCGCGGTGCATCCTTTTTCTAATCATCCTTTTGAGCGGAGGGCTGAGCGTGACGGCAAGCCGCGCCGCTGTTGATCCGGTGATTCTTGATTATTATTCACCCTGTGCGGGGCGTACCTTAGGGAAGGTGTCCACCTGGCACGGGAAAAACCGAGACGGCAGACCGCCTTACGACCCCAACCGCCGCACCTATGATTTCCGTTGTGTCGATGAAACGGTCTATGCCCCTCATGTGGGGGAGGTGTGGGGCGTCACGCCGAAATATGGTGGGGTCGTCTTGATTCAAGATTTTGATAACAAGGCGTGTATGATTTTCCTCGGCATGAGAACGATTCTGGTCACACCACGCCAGATCGTTGATATTGGGACGGTGATCGGGACCTATCGGATTTTTCACTTCACAGCGGTAGATGGGACATGCGCCGACGCCAATTGGTACGATGTGGCGGCGCGTGAGCGGGAACGCCCGATTCAGTTCCTTGAATTTGGGGAGGTGATCGCCCCCGATATTCGCCGTCCGACGCAACTGGAATTTACTTCGCTGAATCCGATGAATGACGCACCGCAGAGCCTTCAGCCGCAAGGGATGATTCTCTCGGATTTGCTCTATGTGGGCTTTAGCGCGGAAAGCTGTGTCGATAGTGGGGAGTGCGAGTGCGGCAGCTCGCTGAGGGCGGAGGTTATCCCGTGAGTCGTTGGGCTATTGGTTGTGTGCTTTTATTCATGCTTGCCCTAAGCGCCTGTGGCGGGCAACCGCCACCATTTTCCGATCTGCCAGCGGGGGATGCAGAGCGCGGCGCGATGCTGTTTAGAACATCGATTGAGGAGATGCCAACCTGCAATGGCTGCCACTCTGTCCAAGAAACGATGATCAACGGTCCGGCGTTGAAGGGGCTTGGGAAGGTGGCAGGGGAGCGGGTAGGGGGGCTTTCGGCGGGAGACTATTTGTACCAGAGCATTAGCCAGCCCGCCGCCTACCTTGTGAGTGGGTATGCCAACACGATGTACAACGCTTATGGCGGGCGGCTGACGGCGCAACAGATTGCCGACTTGATCGCCTATTTGCTGACGTTATGAGGAAAGGGGGCGCGCTCCTGCGCCCCTCTTTGTTAGGACATGGCGATTCGCTTGAAGCTTATTCCACTTTTATAATTTCCCTATCAATGACACTTCGTTAATTGCCCTATACCTTACGGGGGAACATTGTCATGACGCTATCCCTCACCTCCCTACCAACCCCTTGATATTCTTTGGGTACTGATCGGCGCGGCTCTGATTTTCCTTATGCAGGTGGGGTTTCTCTGTCTAGAGACGGGGCTGACCCACAGCAAGAACAACAGCAACGCCGCCATGAAAAATGAGGATGAGCGGGCGCGGAAACTGTATCAGGAAAGCCTGAGCATCAGCCGAAAACTTGGCGACCAATGGGGCATTGCGGGTTTGGGTTCGCAGAGCCAAACAGGGGCGGATAGCGAGGACGAGGCGTGACCATCAGCGTGCTACTGGTTGGGGCGGGCGCTATTGCGCCAGCGCATGTTCGTGCGGTGCGGGGTGAGGGGGAACGTGCCGTTTTAAAAGGGGTTGTGGATCGGGATAGGACAACCGCCCGCACCTTTGCCGCTGATCATGGGATTTCCGCCGCCTATGATGATCTCGCCACTGCGCTGGAGAAGGAACACCCCGATCTCGTCTTGATTTGTACGCCGCCTGCCCTTCACGCTGACCAATGCGTGAAGGCGCTTTCCAGTGGGGCGTGGGTGCTTTGCGAAAAACCCCTCTGCGCCAGCCTTGCCGAACTGGATCGGATTATCCGCGCCGAACAGGAAAGCCGCTGTTATTGTTCGGTGATCGCCCAGCGGCGTTTTAGCGGGGTTGTACGCCATATCAAAGGGTTGATTGAAGGCGACGTGTTGGGAGCGCCCATTGCCGCACTCTGCGCGACGACATGGTTTCGAGATGCCGCCTACTACCGCGTCCCCTGGCGGGGAACATGGGCGCAAGAAACGGGCGGTGTCACCATGAATTTGGGCGTTCACCTCATCGATTTACTGCTGCATCTGTTTGGGAGGTGGCGGGATGTGCGCGGGGTGGTAACGACGCGGCAGCGGGCGATTGAGGTTGATAATCTCTCGGCAGGGGTAGTCACTTTTGAGAACGGGGCGGTGGGATCGCTGCTGAACAGCGCTCTTTCGCCGCGCCAAGAGACGTACCTTCGGCTGGATTTTGAACGAGCGACATTGGAAACACGCCACCTCTATGACTTCACCGCGAAGGATTGGACATGCTATAGTAGCGAGGCGGCGGTGATGGCAGCATGGGAGGCGTTAGAGGATGATTCGCCGGCTGACCACGCGGCGCAGTTTCGGGCGCTCTTGGCGGATATGGAGGCGGGAACGCCACCCTTGATGCGTTCCGCAGGGGCGGCACGGGAGACGTTGGAATTTGTCACCGCCTTTTATAAGGCGGGATTCGGCAAGGAAATTGTCCAACGTGGGGCGATTACCCCAGACGATCCGTTTTATAGGGGGATGAACGGCGCGGCGTTATGAGGGGAGATGCTAGGCGATGAAAGAGCGGATGATCACCGTTCAACGGATAGCCCTCCGTGTGAAAGAGCGTGGTGAAGGGCATCCTGTCTTGTTTGTGCATGGCACCCCCAATTCAGCCGATATGTGGGATGAGGTGATTGGTCACAATCTTCTGTGAATGGGATCGTTGGGGGAGGATCACAATGTTATCAAACATTGCCCTGTTTTCGCCCCTTCGATAATGGTACGCTACAATTAAAATGCATACCAAAATAAAATCTTTACTTTACACCGGCTCGGAGCGCCCATGACAGATACAAAACGCACCCCGGTTGAACCCGCTGATGCGCATGTCCTTGTTGTTGAAGATAACATGCGAAATTTTGTCCTTGTGGCACGGATGCTTGCCTACATGGGGATTCAACGCTGCGAATGGAAAACGTCGGGCTGGCAAGTTGCCCAGTTTGCCGACACGCTCCCCCGCGTTGACCTCATATTGATGGATATTCACCTGCCCTATGAGGATGGTTATCAGGCGCTCCAAAAAGTCCGTGCCAGTCCGCGTCTGCGCAATACGCTGATCATCGCCGTCACTGCCGATACGGGTGATGAGCAGATGCGGCGGGCAAAAACAGCGGGATTCGATGGATTCATTGGCAAACCGCTTGATCCAGATCGCTTTCCAGATCAGATTCGGCGCGTTTTGGCAGGGGAATCTATTTGGGAGTGGATGTGAAATGACCCTCTAGGGGGGGTGGTACAGCCAGCGGTCTGATCTGCCCCTGCTCTCTCCTCAGAATATCCCCAGAATATCCCCAGAATAGATGCCTCTTATGTACAATCTTCCTTGTTCAGGAAAAGGGGGATTGCGTGTCTATCTTTGAGATTCTAGCGCGAATTGTCCTCATTGCGATTGGCGTTTACATCGTCTTGCGGGGGATTTCCTCAGCAATGCGGACGTTTGTCCTTCCTCGTGCCGCGTATGATCCGATTGTTGCTGCCTTGTTTCGCGCTGTCGCCCGCTTATTTCGGCTGTACATTAAGGTGCGGCATATCGATACCTATGAGGGGCGGGATCGGGTCATGGCGATCTATGCGCCGGTCAGTTTGCTGCTGCTGCCCACCGTCTGGCTGACGACGGTCTTGATCGGCTTTCTGCTGATCTATTGGGCGCTAGGGATCGGGACGCTTTTTGAAGCCTTCAGTCTGAGTGGATCGTCGCTGCTGACGCTTGGTTTCGCACTCACCGACACGTTTTTAACGAAAGCGCTTGTCTTTCTAGAGGCGACCATCGGCATCACCCTGACGGCAATTTTGATCTCTTACCTGCCGACGATCTACAGCGCTTTCAGCCGGCGGGAATCGGCTGTCGCCATGCTGGAGGTACGGGCTGGCTCACCACCCTTTGTCCAGACGCTTGTCGAACGGTATCACGGGTTGGGACGGCTGGACAAGTTCGTTGACCTTTGGAAGCAGTGGGAGGTGTGGTTTGCCGAGTTGGAGGAAACGCACACCTCGCTGGTGGCGCTTGTGTGGTTTCGCTCGCCACAACCGCACCGCCATTGGGTGACAGCGGCGGGGGCGGTTTTGGACAGCGCATCGTTCATCGTCTCTGCGCTTGACCTGCCCCGTGATCCAGACGCACAAATTTGTATTCGCAGTGGGTTCATCGCCCTGCGTCGGATCGCCGATTTCTTTGGGATGGAGTACAACCCTGACCCCAAACCGGACGACCCGATCAGCATTACACGCAGCGAGTTTGATATTGTCTACAAAGCGCTTGCTGATGCGGGTGTTGCCATGCGCCCAGATCGGGATCAGGCATGGCGTGATTTTGCCGGATGGCGGGTGAATTATGATACGGTGCTGCTCTCGTTGGCGGCGATGACGATTGCCCCTTATGGGACATGGTCGTCGGATCGGTCTGTGCTGCACACGCGGCGTTCGTACCCGATTGCACAAATTGGCAGCCAAAATGGGGTGAGAAACGGTCAGCGTTGAGGGCTGTGAATGAGGCGTGCTTGGGGGTTGGCTGCCCCTATAACCCCAACAAGAGATCGATGATGAGGGGCGGGATGATGGTGAGATCGCTGCCCACCTCAAGGATATAACAGGGGACGGATTTCACGAGGGTGGCAAGTTTGGCAAACCCTTCGCGCTCTGCGCCGCGCACCTGTGCCGCTGTTGAGGGAGCAAGGACGGCGAGGGCAGCCGTAGGCATTGCCGGAATAAGCGGGGCTGTTCCCGCTGCTGCGCCTGTATTTAGGCGCGGCATGAGGACGGCACGAAGGGGCATTTCCCGAATGAGTTTTTCGGAAGCGATCTCCGCTAAAGGGATCAGCGCTTCTTCATCGGCGGCACGCTTTTTATTAAGGGCGTGGGGAGCGTAGCGGGGAAAGCGCGTCAAGCCATCGGCGTCCAGCATGGCGATGCTGTACAGGCTGTAAATCATGGGGGTTGGCTCGGCGGCGGTGAGGACGAAGGAATCTCCGGCAAACTGCAAGGGTGATTCTAAACATGCCAGCGCCGTGACCGATTTCCCCGCGCCAGCAACGCCAACGATCAAAACACCGCCTTCGGGAAAGCCTACGGCAGCCGCGTTCGTCAGTTGGAACGGCGTCTCGCGCAGCCATGAATTGAGGATCGTCCGCAAGGGAAAGGCTTGCGCCCATGAGGGAAGAACCACTGGGTTAGGCAGGAAAAAGGCGGCGCGGCGGTTGGGAAAATCGATGCAGAGTGTTAGGTTGAACGCTGTATGGTATTCGATATGGTAGGCGGCGTCGCGGTAGCGGTAGGTCGGATCGCCCTCCGTACTGGTCATCCTCTCATAGGGAGGGATATGTTCCCCCGTGAGGCTGCCATCCCATAGGGAAATGGTTAAATCGGGCGTCTCGGCAAGGGGGATTTCGATGTGGGCAAGGGCAGGCTCAAGGTAACGTTGGAGCGCCTCGCCAAGAATGACCGTGCGGAAGCGACGATCCGCAACGTGGTAGTCATGAGTAAGGATGCGGCGCGTTTGGGCGGTGCGGTCAAAGGAGGCGAAAAGCCGCTCAACATAGGTGCGTGCGGTCATAAAAAAAGGAAGCCTATCTATGTTAGTTGGGGCGGGTTTGCCACCCGCCCCCCAGTTGGTTATAACCTCAACATTCGCTATAACCGCAATTATAGCACTTACGGCAGCCTTCTTCATTCACTACGGATGCCTCGCCACACTCTGGGCAGAGATCCCCGATGATCCGTTTTGGCGCTGTTACTCCCGCCTCAAGGGTCATTGGGGCGATTTTAGCGTCGTCCTCGTCGGCGTCATAGACCACAGGGTGTACCTCGACCTGATCAGCGGCGTCGGTTTCGTCTAGGTATTCGCGGAGCGCTTGCGCCACACCATCGGGAAGGCTGCGGACGCGCTGCGAGCCAAAGCCGATGCTTCGTTCGCCGCCAATCCCCTCCAACTGTTTTAGGATTTCCCGAACGCGCTCACGGGGGGCAAGCGGTGACGCCATCCGCAGGATGAGCGAACTGAGCCGCCCGATTGCCTCAGAAACCGCCGCTGTCTCTGACCCTGCCTTTGAGGTGTGGATGAACAACTCAAAGGGGTTGCCCTCGCCGTGACCGTTCTCGTTGATTGTGACATACGTCCCGCCGAGGGGTGTCCCCACGCGGTAAGTACGCCCCTGAAGGCGGCGCGGACGGGGTTTCTTCGTCTCGTAGAACAACCCCTTTTGCTCTGCCTTGATGGGAGCGGGCTTCGTTGGCTCTATGGCGATGGGTGCGGCGAGGACGGGGGCGGATTCGCCATCTTTCGCCTTTGCCGTAGCGTGTGTCTCTAGCACCACCTTTTCACGGCTGCCAGTGACGTAAACGGTCAAGCCCTTGCAGCCGAGTTTCCAGCCAAGCTGGTACGCCTCGGCAACATCGGAGAGGGTTGCACTTGAGGGAAAATTGCACGTATTGTGGTTACCCAAACCACTGGCGACAAAGGTGTGCGATCCCGGCACACTCAAATCGTAAACTTCACTGAACCCACTGTCAATGGCTTCTACCTCGACATATAAGCATTCGGGCTTATCTCCCCCAAAGAACCCTTTAGCGAAAGGATCAATCGCATCACTAAAGTGACTGTAAATTGCCTTTGCTAAGTCCCTGTCCATGCGGTGATTTTGGAGCAAGTTGACCCGCGCCCGTTGATAGTCTTGGGTTTGTTCCCCATAAAGTGAGCGAAGCGAGTATTTCGATGTTTGCTGCATCCGGCGGAGCGCCAATGTCAACTCACGTGGCATCAGTTCAGCATAGGTGTGTACTCTTTGCTCACGCCCTTCGTGTCGGATGGAGATACGCTGTGTCTTCCAGACTTCATCGAACTCAATAAAACTAGCCAGAAGTTCCAGAGACGAGCCTGCTACGGTTAATGCCCAGGCATTGGGACCCCCTTTATGGATACGCCCTATGACGCCAAAGTTCAGGAATAACACCTGAAGTTGTTGGAGTAATCTGCGGGTGGCAAGCCCAATTCCGAACATACGCCCATCCCGAGTCATATAGGCATCTAAGAATAATCCCCGTAAAAAGGCGGCAATCTCGGATCGGCTACCGCGTAAAATTGGGGTGGGGATGATCTTATTTCGTGCGCCAGCTTCCATACCAATACAGGTCAAAAGCCAATCACGCAAGGGACGTGAGTTCACTTGCAAGGTGTAAACACTCTCACGGCGAGTATCCTTGCTGATATGGTAGGTGAGTCCGAAGACGGCAGTGAATAACAGCCCTAAGCGATCTAAGAGATCGTAATCGCCATTAGTGATATAGGTACCATTCTTACCAATGGCACCCTCAGAGGTAATGCATCCCAAGATATACGCCAATTCGGTTGACATACGCTCAGGAAATTTGATGAATTTCTGATGATGACGTTTAGGCATATTGAAACCCGGAAGAAGCTGTTTAGCATCACCGAAAACCTGTTGCCCGCCATAAAGCACAACCGTATCACCAATGGTCAATTCATCAAGCCGCACAAATTGAATCGCACCGGTTTTTCCCAAAACATGAACGCGGTGATTCGGCGTTCCCTCAAGTTTGAAGCCATAGCTGAGATGGACTTTGCGGGTTTCTCGCATCCCACCATAGAAAAAGGCGTCTGTTTTTTCCACCCCACAAGGTGTGACAACATCCATTGTCAGGGGCTCAAATTGATCGTGCAGGCGCATTTCTGAAAGTTCGGAGATGGGTGTCAACCCAGATGCGGTTAACACAAGTGTATCGCCCGAGACACACTTGCTAATCGCATTATCGACAAAGCACTGCATTGCCGCCTGCATCCGAATATGCTCTGTGGCGGTGACATCGGAACTGACCACAAAGGTGTGACGGATGGAGTCTGGAAGGTTGGGCGCATCTTGGCATGTGCCGTGCGTGTTGACATGGGTGACAATGCGCGTGATCTCATGCTCTGGAAGGTTCAGATCGTGGAGCGCCTTCTCAAAGAGCGGGCTGGTGTACTGGAGTTGAAGATCGCGCCCTTTGTCGTTGACATGGCGAATGTAGGCGAGGGCAAAGACGGGTTCGCAGCCGTAACCTTCACAGCCGGAGACGGTGGCGATTGTACCGGTGGGGGCAACGGTTGTTTGCGCCCCGTTGCGAATGCCGTGTTTTTTGATGCCCTTGACGATTTTCGCCCAATCAAGTTTGGGGCGTCCCCAATTGCGGCTGTAGGGGAACAGCGGGGTGGGGGGCTGCCATTTCAGATTTTCGGGATCGTAGATGCTGCCCTTGATAGCGGGGAATGCGCCGCGATCCTTCGCCAGTTCGATGCTGGTGCGCATGGCGTGGTAGCGGAGGAATTCGCTGATCTGTCCGGCGAATTCTTGCCCTTCCTCGCTGCCATAACGAACGCCGAGGCGGTACATGAGGTCGGCAAGCCCCATGATGCCCAAGCCGATGCGCCGGACTTTTTGGGCGGCGATGGAAAGCTGGGGGACACTTGGCACATAGCTGTTGGCGGTGACGACATCATCCAAGAAGCGGGTGGAGGTTTCGATCCACGCTTGGAAGGTGTTCCAGTCGGGCTGTCCATCAACGAGAGGCAGCTTGGCAAGGTTGATACTGCCGAGGCAGCAGTTTTCGTATGCCCCTAGAAATTGCTCACCGCATTGATGTGCAACTAACCCATTTACAATAACGCTGTGCGTTTGAGGCTCAGTGAGGTCGTAGACATCAGCAGTGCCTGCATCTTCGATAGAGAGAATTTTGGTAATAAAATTCTCTCGGTTTGATTTGCGGGCTTTCCCAGTGATGAATCTGGTCACCTTTGCCTGTTTTGCACCATCAATGAAGCCGATAATCTCGACATAGCGATCCCGATTCGCTTTATCGAGGATCAACTCATAATCATCATGAACGAGATAATCCTTATAACCTCCTTGTCCATCGGGTAAGCGACGATAACCTGTTGAGCGACGATGGTGAATTTTGCTGACGATACCAAAATTGACTAGTAAACGTTGAACATCTTCGAGAAGGGGTTTTGAAGAACTCGCAAGTCGTACACTGCATGATTTCTCGGCTTCATTAGAACCAACTGTCCCATCAGCAGAAAACAACCCCTGTAAAAAGCCAACAACGGCTTCACGGGGGGCGTTCCAAATCGAGCCGGGAACCTGCTTTTCATGTGCTGGAGTGTGCAGCACCCCAAGGGTAGTGAAGAACGTGTAAGGCACTTTGCCGTATGTCAATTGCCATACCGACTCTCGCTCATGCAAATGCCCATCCCCAAACCATTGCTTCAATGCCCCATGTACGCATTCCCGAACATCATTTGCTTGCTTGTCAAAGACCATGCCAAGCGGCGAACCGCTGTCTGGTGACACCCAACCATCCCCTACAATGAACCCCAAGACAATGCCAAGCTCATGCGACCACATGCTTGGTATATGGTTATACATATCGGCGAAATCTTGACGTTGAACGGTATGTCCTGATTTATGATCACCACTCATAGCCATGAGTGCCATTGCCTGATGGACAGTCTCGGTATTGGGTAACGCATAGTTTTTACTCCATGCCCCTTCACCAGACTGTAAAAGCAGACTATCATGAGGTTTCAGCTGGCTGAGTTCAACATAACCCCGATCTGGGGTAAGAAATTTATGATCCGGTGTAGCTGTGACCGTATAACCATGGTTGGTGGTTAACTTCAGGACCGGCGTATTACGCCGTGTTAGCCAAGCTGGTGTAGAGGCACGGTAGGCAATTCCGTAGTTTGTGTTTTCGGCTCGTCCATTGCCACCAAACGGCGCACGCCCGTCCGTAGCAACCATAACGTGCTGCTCACTTTCAGCAAGGTCTTTGATGGTCACAAGCCCGCGATCTGTTGCTACACGAGTTGAGCCAACAAAGCAAGGATTCGTAGACTCCAACTCATACAAGTGGGGGACGGGGTTGGCGCGGTTGGCAGCATCAAGGAACAACACCCCCGGTTCGCCGTTGTGGTGGGCGCGCTGGACGATGAGATCGAAGATTTCGCGGGCGCGGACGGTCTCCCAGACCTTACCATCGTGGGGGTTGATCAGATCGAACATCCCATCGGCTTGGACTTTTTCCATGAATTCATCGGTAATGCCGACGCTGATGTTGAAATTGGTGATCTTGCTCTCGTCGGTTTTGGAGGTGATGAATTCTCGAATGTCAGGATGATTCACCTTCAAAACTGCCATATTCGCCCCGCGCCGAGAATTATGCGTGACAATCCCGTTGGCAAGGTAGGTGTGGTTGTCGTCCACCTCAAGATCGAGGGTCAGTGATTCCCCGGCTGGCTCAACGGCGATGACGCGGACAAACCACGAATCATTGATCGGGTGGGCATACTGCGCGAATTCGGCGTGTGCCTCGCTTAAGATCGCATATCCCGAAAGGGTTAATTGACGATCTCCTCGCGTGTAACGAAGCAACTTTTTGCGCAGTTTTGAATCCACAGCGCGGAAATTTCTGCCCATGCCCCTTGCCCTGTGTTCGGTTTGGGGCAACGTGATTCCATCCAGAACGGGAGTGACCCAATAGGCAGGGTTCGGCAAGGAATAACTGCTTTCACGCGCCCGGTCAGGAATAAGCTCCATACTTACTTGGAAGCGGGAGCGCAAATCACACGCAATTTTTTCCTGCCATATCGCCAACCCTACAGAAGAATTGATCCGTAACATCCACATGGGATTTTCCCCATAATGGGTTTCGTTGATCGTTTGGCGGCGAATAGTGACCGGGCAACCCAAGCCGATCAAGAGCGTGGCGACCTCGTGAATTAAGGTCTTAGAACTGCTCATCAACGAGGGGTAGCCATGCGAGGGTGATCCATCTGCCTCGAATAAACCACGCAGAAAAGCGCCAACAACGTTTGGGGGGCTTTGGCGGATCAGACGCGGCACACTGGCTGTTAAACTGCGTTCTTTTGTCAAACCGTTCAGGATAAAGAAATCCTTTATGGCACGGTTATCCAAGACAAAGGTGGCAGAGGCATCATTGGGTTGTTGAAGAACGTGAACAGTCAAATGCTCTCCAAACAAGCGGTGCATCATTGCCGGCATCTCGCTAAAGAGGTAGCTTGTGTGCGCTACGGTGACGCCTATCCGGTGATCATCTTCAGCCGATGCCATGAATCCATCCCCCGCCATATAGCCGAGGAAGAAGGCAAAGTCTTGATCAAGAAGGGCTGGGAAAACTGGCATGATCTGATTGCCATGCTGTTTTTGCGGGGTGCGAAGGGGTTGATTATGCCCACGATGCTGCCCCAATTTGACCAGAATTGCGTCCCCTGCTTGGAGTTCCTCAAATGCCCGCCAAACAGGACCTGTATCCGTCATCACCTTGATTTTGTGGTTGGGCGTTCCAGTCAGTTCCAAGCCTTCATCGGTGTGAATCCGCAAAACAGGAGCAGCCCCATTGTTATAGGCTGCACCGGAGTGGCGATCCCCTTCATCAGTGGGAACGGTTATCTCATGTTCATCCCACCCAATGGCGGTATGTGTGACGATTTCATCAAGACGGAGAAGCCCTTTTTCGGTGAAAACAAGGGTGTCGGGTGTTAGACATCCGCCTTGTGCAATCTCCCCAAATGCCTGATCGTAGACGCGGAGGAAGCCGACGGGACCGGTTGCCTCGCCGCGACTGCTGTTGACGATAGCTCCCTTTGGGCGAAGGCGGGAGAAGGCAAAGCCATTGCCGCCGCCCGTTTGTTGAATCAGGGCGGCGTTGCGCAAGGTTTGGAAAATCCCGCTGTCGGTGCGCCCCATGTCGTCATCAATAGCCAGAACGAAGCACGCCGCAAGCTGCCCCAGGGGAGTTCCTGCGCCGCTAAAGGTGGGGCTGTTGGGGAAGAACTGCAAGCCCGTCAGAAGGTCAAAGTAGCGCCGCGCTGCCGCCATGACATCGCCATCAAATGCCTGCTCTGCCACTGCGACGTAATAGGCGACGCGCCAAAACATCTCGTGTTCGGTCTCAGCCGGTTTGCCATCGTTCCCGCGCCGCAGGTAGCGTTTCTGCAAGACTGTACGGGCGTTATCCGTCAGATGGATGGTCTGCGCACGCAGATCATCGGGGAGGGGGACGGGGGGTAAGCTGTTAGTGCCGGACAAAGCACTATCGACCTTGGCGATACGCATGGCTAAATCTCCCGGCTAAAAGCCAGAACACAGAACACAATGTTGATGCAGTATTGGGGTACTTTTGAAGCACCCTCACCCGTTTTTGAGCCGTCAATGACGCCCGGAGAGGGCGCTTTAGAGGCTCACCACTTTAGGTCTTGCGACCTCTAGGGCGTCCGCTGGCATTCGTTCGTTTGCCTTGCGTCTTGCCCTTCGCTGGAAACGCCGACGTTTTTACGGAGAGATCACGTTCCGCAACGCGATCCCCCCCGTCTGTGCGTCCCTTTTGTTCAGACCAGCGCTCGGCGGCAACTTCGGCATAGCCCTGCTGTTCAGCCAGCAGTTTATCGATCTCCGCTCGAACACTCAACAAGTTATCCAGCCCCATGTAAACAATCGCATAGCGGATATAGGCGATGGGGTCAATGTCTTTCAACCCGGCAATGACCATATCTCCAACAACACGGCTGCTTACTTCCGCCCTCCCCACCGCTTGCAGGTTCATCTCGATCTCATCGACAAGACGATCCAGTGCGGCAGCGGGTATTGGGCGCTTGGCACAGGCATTCCAAATGCCTCGTTTCAACTTATCGCGGTCAAATTCCTCACGATCCCCATTCGTTTTGATCAGAACGGGAGTCACCGCTAAGGGGCGCTCGTAGGTCGTGAAGCGTTCGTGACAGTTCTGACACTCCCGCCGCCGCCGGATACCGTTTTTAATATCCGTCGTATCCAAGACCTTTAGGTCGCTGCTGTCACAGTAAGGGCATTGCATAACCACGTAGCCCATCTATGCTGTTTGTGAAAAATGACCACATCCCCAATGACGCCACGCAATTTACGTAACGTCAACGATAATACCGCCACATATGGGGTCTCAGCATTCATGCCCTCCCAGATATGGTACTATCATGCCTACACTGTAACACAGGTCGGAGGAGATTTCAAGTGATCGAGTGGTTGTCTTTTGGTTTGAAAGTAGTATGTTTTTTCCGGTAGCAGAACATCTGCTATTTAACAAGGGACGTTCCATAAAGGTTTTTCTAAAATAGGTATACGTCGTGATGATTCAGCAATCATCGGATGAATCAAGGGCATGTTATAACAGGGCTATGTATTAAATTTTGAGGAAAGGTTTTAATTTTCTAACGTGACAGAACAGGTGTACTTCAAACGAATTTGACCCCTTCAGAGGGAATGAGAGGGGTAAGGGGCGATCTTGCCACAAACCAAAAAACAATCTGTGTTTGGGAGAGCGGGATTGTGAGATGTGCATAGTGCCAGAAGGTGCTGATTTGTTTCGGCGTCACGGGCTTGAAGGGGATGATGGGCTGTCTCCGGCGCTGGCGTAGGGGGCTGACTGTAGGGTTTGCTTGGTGTGGTGTACAAGGGAGGTTATGGGGATAGGACTTACGCAGTTGAACTTATTTCCCCTGTATTCATCGAAAGGGGCAGGTTGAGGGGGCTTCCCCCTCAAACCCTCTTTTTCCCTTTCTCCCTCAGGGAGATGGGGGTAGGGGGATGAGGGCAAGTCCGTAACGCCTATGAGGAGTCGGGAGGTTCCTTTTTTGCCCCATAATTTCCCATTTTATAAGAGGGAGATTGCTTGGGTTAACCCAATGCCCTACAATAGAACAAATATACTGAGAGAGGCAAAGGGATGAACACAGCGGAAATTATGGCAGCGTTGGAGGCGGCAGGGACGGCACAAAACCGAAAGATTGCCAAGCGGCATGGGGTAGATGATAACGTTTTTGGCGTGCTGCGCTCTGAGGTGAATAAACTGGTGAAGCAGATCAAGATCAACCATACGGCTGCGCTTGAACTGTGGGAAACTGGTAATTTTGATGCGCGGACGGTTGCCACGATGATTGCCGATCCACAGAAAATAGACGAGGCGACGCTCACCCATTGGGGGGAGACAACACACGACTATGGGACGGCGGGAGAGGTTTCCAACATTATTGCCAAAACACCGTACATACGGGCGTTTATGGAGCGCTGGACAAACGATGAGGGGGAGTGGCTAGGGCGCATCGGATGGCTTTTGTTGTCGCACCTTGCCGCTGGGGATAACAGCCTGCCTGATTCGTTTTTCCTCCCCTATCTGGCAACCATTGAGGAGGGCATTCATACGGCGAAAAACCGCACCCGCGATGCGATGAACACTGCGCTAATCAGTATTGGGACGCGAAATGCCGCGTTAGAAGGACCCGCTTATGCTGCTGCCAAACGGATCGGGAGGGTTGAGGTCGATCACGGGCAGACAGACTGCGAAACGCCGCTGGCGATCCCGTATATGGATAGGATCAAGGCACACCGTGCCAAAAGAGCGGCAGAAAAAGAGGCGAAAAGCGCTGCGGCTAAAGCGACTAAGGGAAAGAAATAACCGACAAGCAGAGATCAGACGCCTTTTCCTTGCGGCGGGTTCAGGGTGGTGAGCGCAGCGTTGCCGCAAACCCTGTTTGTGGAGGTGGGGATACAAGCAGTACGCCTAAGTACAACCACAATGAGCAGGCGGCATGTCGCCTGATCCCGCCGCTAAAGCCGCGGACTGAAAGCAGCCACCCCTTCAGGGCTTGAAAGGCATAAGCGCACAGGGGGTTTCTGCTTTCTTCATCCCAAATGATTTTTGTGGCGGTACTTAGTCGTCCACCACACAGATACATAGAGATAGACTGATCCAACAACCTCACCCCCTCCCCGTTTACGAAGAGGGGGAAGGGGTGGGGTTTTGAAATGATGTGTAATCAGACATTTACGAGGTAGTCCCAATGACTCTTACATGGCGCGATTTTGTTCAACGCTGGACGGCGAGCGCCCTCGGTGAACAACAAGCCGCCCAAAGCCATTTCAACGAACTCTGCCGCTTAGTGGGGCATAAAACACCCACCGAACTGGACCCACTGGGTGAATTTTTCACCTTTGAGGAACAAGTGACAAAGGCAACAGGTGGGCGGGGGCGGGCAGATGTCTGGTACAAGGGGAAATTTGCTTGGGAATACAAGGGCAAGCACAAAGACTTAGATGCCGCCTATGCCCAACTGCTGGCATATAAGGGCAGTTTAGGCAACCCACCGCTGCTGATCGTTTCGGACATGGTGGAATACCGCATTTACCCCCAGTGGGTGAACACCAGCGGGCAGCCCTTCATCTTTCGCAATGCCGATTTGTTGTTTCCAGATGCACAGCGGTACATCGTATGGCTTTTGGAAGACCCAGACCGTTTTAAAGAACTGCGCGAAGATGAGCTTCGAGTACGCGAACAACTGACCACCAAGCTGGCGCAAGAATTCGCCCATCTCAGCGATTTGGTACGCAAACACCAAGACCCTAACGATCTTTGGAGTGACTATCACATTGCCCGTTTTTTTGCGCGGCTAACCTTTTGTTTGTTTGCCGAAGATGTTCAACTCATGCCGCGCCCCTTTGACCAACCTGTTTTTCGGTATCTTACCGATGGCGCACGCAACCTTCCCGAAGATTTTGTGGCAGAGATGACGCGCTTATTTATGGCGATGGATGGGCGTCAATCTGGCTTTGTGATGCGACACGTCCCCTATTTCAATGGGGGCTTGTTTAACGTCGATGACGATCCCGCCCACCTAGTTTTTGATTTGGCGAAAGATTCCGCCATGATCGATCTCTTAGAAAAGATCAGCAAGCGTGATTGGCGTAAGGTGAACCCGACCATCTTCGGCACACTCTTTGAGGCAGCCCTTGATCCGGCAAAGCGGGCGCAGTTGGGCGCTCACTATACCAGCGAGGCAGATATTCGCCTTGTTGTTGACCCTGTGTTGATGCAGCCACTTTACGACGAATGGGCGTTGACATTGGAGGAGGCTGAACCGCTCTTTCAAACCCTTTTTGATGGCGCTTCTCCCCGCCAAGAAGAGACCATTCGCGCTCGGCTGACCCTGCTTCATGACCGGATGATGTTTCGCCTTGAGACCACACAGATTCTTGATCCGGCGTGTGGGTCGGGAAACTTTCTCTATGTCAGCCTTCGGGCGCTGAAAGACCTTGAAGCACGAGTCCGCAAGACCTTTGAGCCACTTGGCTTGCCGTTTCGCGACGTTGTCACGCCGCGCCAACTCTACGGCATCGAGAAAGACCCCTATGCGGCGAACTTGGCGTTTGTCGTTATCTGGATTGGCTACTTACAATGGCGCTACGAAGATCAGGGCGTGTTAAGTTTTAGAACACGGGTCAGCCGCCCCAACCCTCGGCATTTGCCACACCCCATTATCCAAGACAAATACCCGGACGAAACCATCGATCACATCCTGTGCGAGGACGCCCTCTTGCGTTACGACGCGGAGGGCAAGCCCTATGAGCCGGAGTGGGTGGCGGTGGATGTGATCATGGGCAACCCGCCTTTTTTGGGGGGCAGCCGTCAACGCAGAGAGCTGGGCGGAGCTTACCTTGACGATCTCCAGAGGCTGTATCAAGGGCGGTTGGCAAGGGATAGCGATCTTGTCTGCTATTGGTTTGAGAAAGCACGCGCCCATCTAGACCAGGGAAAGGCTAAGCGGGTTGGGTTTATCGCCACCAATTCGATTCGGGGTGGTTCAAATCGCCTTGTCTTGGATCGCATCAAAGCGACGGGCGATATTTTCATGGCATGGAGCGATAATCCATGGCTCCTCGCCGGTGCAGCGGTGCGGATTTCGATTGTCGGCTTTGATAACAAGGTGCAGACAGCACGAATGCTCGATGGGGCAGTCGTCGAGAACATCCATGCCGATTTGACCGCTGGCGCTGATCTAACCGGGGCAAAGGTGCTGGCAGAAAACGCTCGCATTTGTTTTCGCAGTGACGAAAAAGGCGGATCGTTCGATATTGACGAGGCAACGGCAAGGGCGATGTTGGCGGCGAAAAACCGCAGTGGAAAATCGAACGCCGATGTCGTGCGTCCGTACATCAATGGGCTTGATGTGACACGCGGCAGACGGAACAGGTGGGTCATCGATTTTGGCGTAGATACTACCGAAGCCGAAGCCGCCCACTACAAAATGCCCTATGAGTATGTGAAACGGATGGTGAAGCCCGAACGCGATATGGTGAACAACGAGCGCCACCGTACCTATTGGTGGATTCACCGTATTCCTGCTGGTGATATGCGCGAGGCAATTCGACCTCTCAAGCGCTTTATCGCGACGCCTAGTGTGGCAAAACACCGCTTGTTTGTATGGGTCGAAGGCGGGATCATTCCCGATCATCAACTCTATGTCTTCGCCCGTGACGATGATTACTTCTTCGGCGTCCTCCACAGCTATATTCATGAACTATGGTCGCTGCAGAAGGGAACATCCCTTGAAGATCGCCCTCGTTACACGCCCACAACAACCTTTGAGACCTTCCCGCTGCCTTACCCGCCGGGCAAAGAGGACACCGCATCGCCCCTCTATCAGGCGATCAGCACGGCGGCAAAGGCGCTCCACGAGGGGCGCGAGGCATGGCTGCATCCAGTGGAATTAGCGGAATTGGGGGCGACGGCAAAGGGCAAAGCGCTTTCCGAACGGACTCTGACAAATCTTTACAATGCGTTGGCAGTTCATCGCGCTGAGCCGTCCATGGGCAAGGGGAAGGGGGGGAACGGCAAAAACGGGGATAAACCCGTGAAGGCGGCAGCGCAATTCGCCCCCCAACTGGCAGCACTCCACGAAGCATTGGATAGGGCTGTATTGAGCGCTTACGGGTGGACTGATCTGGCTCTCACCGCCCGCACTCCGGCAGGGCAAGAAGCAATTTTACGGCGCTTGTTGGCGTTGAATCAAGCGCGAATATCGAAAGCGTAGCAGACACGTTTTTATGCCGCTCACCTTGCGTTCCCCTTCGTTACACTATAGAATCTCTCAAAAGACGCGGATAAACGGCGGCAATTCGGCATGTCCACACGACGCTTTCCCGACGACAACGCCCCCTCTCCGGCTTCTCCCCCAGACCCAACACCCGGGAGCGGGACGGCGCTGCCTACCCGCCGTCCGGTGATGCCCGGACAAACACCGGGGACGCCCGTCAGCCGCGCTCCCAAACGGACGGGCAAGAGCATCCAGCATATGCCGCGCACACTTAGCCAAGTGCTGAACGATGCCAACGAACAGGTGGTGCGTGGCGACCTCAGCGAATATGTCCCTTTGCCAACAGGCTTTGATCCCCTTGATGGTTTGATCGGCGGCGGGCTGCGCAAAACAGAACTCGTCCTGCTTGGTGGGGCGCAAGGCATTGGCAAGACAATTGCCGCCGTCCAAATGGCGCGAAACATCGCCATGCGCCCTGATCAATATGTGTTCTACCTTTCCTACGAACACACCGAAACACACCTCATGAGCCGCTTGCTCTGTTTGGAGAGCATCAACCCGCCAGAGGTTGATCTGCGCAGCGGGCTGAAATTGAAAGATTTGTTCGATACGATCATCTCCCAACGGGCGCGGGAAATCTTGGGGCGCGATAACCGTGCCGAGTCCCTTCAAAGCATTCTGCGGGAAAATCCGCGCACCTCGATGGCGCTGGCACGGCTCTCGAAGTATGCAGACCGTTTCATCATGGTCAAGGCAAGTCCGGCGGTGACGACCCTGAGCGCCATTCGAGAGATGACCGGACGGCTGGCAGAGGCGACGGGCGGCAACCTGACCGTCTTTGTCGATTATTTGCAGAAGATCGCCATTCATCCCGAACGGGCGGCGGACGAGAACGACAAAGTGACCATTGTTGTGGAGGGGCTGAAGGATATTGCGCTCTCGTTGGGCGTCCCCGTCTTAAGCATCGTCGCCAGTGATCGGGATGGCTTGCGGGCGAAGCGTCTGCACCTTTTTCATCTGCGGGGGAGTTCGGCGCTCGATTATGAGTGCGATATTGCGATCATCATGAACAACAAGTATCAGATTTTGGCGAAGGATCACATCGCTTTTAATCCCTATCAGGGCAAGCAGTTCCGCGATTGGGTCGTTTTTACGGTGGAGAAAAACCGCGCTGGGCGGGCGATGATGGATATGGAATTCCAACTGCACGCCCCCTACTTTGCCTTTGACCCACGCGGACAGCAAGTCCAACAAACGTTGATCGACGATAAGATCATCGAATCCTGACTTGAGCGCCCCGATTCAGATCGTCACCGACAGCGCGGCACAGTTCCTTCTGCCCGGCTTTGCCGCCGATCAGGGAATTACGATTATTCCCTTAGAACTGGAATTAGGCGGCAGGCGCTACCGCGATGGCGTCGATATTGACGCTGAGATGATCGCCCGCCATGTGGCGGCAACGGGCGAAGCGCCGCGCCTGCTCCCCCCCAGTGTGGAAACCATTGCAGGGGTCTATGCCAACCTCTACCGTGAGTCGAATCGGATTCTCTCCGTTCACCTCTCGCGGGCGGTGCATCCCATGTGGGAAAAGGCGAAATCTGCCGCCGAAACGCTCTTGGGGCGCTGCGATATTGCCGTCTTTGATTCGCACAGCCTTGCCGCCGGACAGGGCTGGCTTACCGAGGCAGGGGTGCGCCTGACCCGTGAGACGAATTCCCTTGACGACACCGTGCGCGAACTGCGCAAGCTGATTCCCCATATTTACTCTATTTTTTGCAGCGAACGTCTCGATTACCTTTACCGTGCCGGACTCCTGTTGGAATCTCAAGCCGTTTTGGGGAATATGTTGGCAATCAAGCCGTTTCTCACCCTAGAGGACGGTGAATTGGTCGTCATGGAGAAGGCGCGATCCAAGCCACAGGTTGTCGATAAGCTGATCGAATTCGTCACCGAATTTGCCGCCGTAGAACAGCTTGCCGTACTGCGTGGGGCATCCGCCGCGCCGGAGGTGATGCGCTCCCTTGCCGAGCGGATGCGAGAGGAATTCAGCCCAACGCCCTACCCCATCCTCACGGCGTCATCCGTGTTGGCATCTTTGCTTGGCACAGAGGCAATTGGGATCATGATTCTTGAGCGTGAATTAGGCAACCGCGGGGGGGATTATGACGATGACTTTGACGGTGAGGATGATGAGTAGCCATGTCCGATGTTCTCGAAGCACTGGTGGGGTATGTTCTGATTGCGGGCGGACGGGCGGTGAGCGCCCCTCCCCCCGGCGCCATTGTTGAACTACCGCCCCGCAAAACCCAGCGCGGACGGGAACAAGACACATTCTTCGCGCTCATCGTGCCAGCGGGCAAAACACACCAACCCGCCCCCTTTTATGAGGGGTTGGTGCGCTATGCCGCCGATCTCTACTTTCGGGCAGGGGGGAGCGTCACCAGCGGGCTGCGCGATGTGCTGAACGCAATCAACCAGCAGCTTTTGGATCACACCGCAAACACCGGAAATAAAGCTGAAATCGGCATGGCGGCGGTAGTCTTGCGCGGGGCGGAAATTTACCTAGCGAAGGCGGGCGCGACACTGTGCGCGCTAAAACAAACCGACGATTTCACCACCCTCCCCGCCGACCTCAGCGATGCCCTCAACAGCGACCCCTTTAATCTTGGCACAAGCACACACCCCGATGTGCGGCTTGCCCGCTATGAGGTTGCCTCTGGCGATGCGCTCTGCCTTGCCGATCTGAACCTTGCCCGCATTGAGCCAGTAGCACTGGAAGCAGCCCTTGCCAAAGGCAATCTTCCCAATGTGATCGAGGGCATTAAGGCGCTTGCCCCTGCCCAAATCCAAGCGATGATTATCGAATTTGTCTCCACAGACACGCCCGATCCGGTGCTGCCGCCCTCGCGCCCGGTCAGCACGGCTGCCCCTAGCAGCGGCGTCCTCGTCACCAGCGTCAGCAAACCGCCCAAACGTCCCACAGGGACAATCCGTATTCCGCTCACCCCCTCAACGCCCGCCAAACAGACGCTCACCCTCCCCACTCAGGAAGGGACGGTGGAGGCATCAGAGGGAGATGAGGACACAACACCCCCAACGGAGGGAGCGCCGACCCTTCTCTCGCGGATAGGCAGCGCGGCGGGGTGGTTTGGCGGTGGGCTCAGCCGTGCGGTGGATCGGCTGCTGCCCGAACCAACAGAAGATGGGTCGCCGCGCCTTCCGGTCATGTTCGCCGCGGCGCTGGCAATTGCCGTCCCTGTGCTGATTGTCTTTGTGATCGTTGCCCTGCGGCTCTCGCAGTTCGATATGACGCAATTTGAACAACAGGTGCAAGAGGTGTTGAAGGCAGCCGAACAGGCGCGGGTGATCGCCCTTGCTGATGTGCCAAATGCCCGCGCCGCATGGATGGAAGTGCTGCGTCGTGTGGAGGGCGTGGAAATTGCTTCCGGGCGGACGGGCGACCCTGAACTGCTGAAAGTACGCGCCGAAGCGCAAGGGATTCTCGATCAGTTTGACAAAGTGACGCGGCGAACGCCGGTTGCCCTGCGCAATTTTGGGACAGGCGCCGTGATGAGCGATCCGATCATACGCGGCGGGGCGGATGTCTACACGCTGGATCGGGCGTCGAGCGCCATTTACCGCGACACCTTGAATCCGAACAGTGTCGCCCTCATCACCCGCAACGCGCAGCCAGTGGTTCAACGGGGGCAGTCGGTGGGGGCGTTCTCCGTCCGCCAGATCATCGACATGGCGTGGGTCAGCGAGGGCGGCACACAGCGGGCAAACGTCCTCGCTGCGCTCGATACACAAGGGCTGCTGATCACCTACTCGCCTACCTTTGCTCCGGCAACGGCACAGCGCTTACCAGGGGCAGATTTATGGGGCGATCCGGTGGCGATGTATGTGTGGCGCGGCAACCTTTACCTGCTTGACCCAACGGAAAACCAGATTTGGCGCTATCGTCCGGTGGGGAATAGCTATCCCAACCCGCCAGAAACCTACTTTGAGCCGGATGATCGTCCCGACCTCTCGTTAGGTGTTGATCTCGCCATTGATACGGCGGGGAATGTCTATGTTTTGTTTGCCGATGGGCTGCTTGGCAAATACAATGGGGGGACGCCGCTGAAGTTCGTCTACACGGAAATGCCCGATGGCGGCGCTCCCCGCAGCGCAGCCGCGATGTTCCTTGACGCCGATTCCCCCCTTCCAGCAATTTATGTGGTCGATCCCAAAGATCAGTCCGTCTACCAAATCACCCTATCGGGGGCGTTTCGCTATCGGTTTCGGGCGGCAGATGGGGCGATGTTCAGCGGGGTGACCAGCGTATTTGTGACGGGGAACACCGTTTATGTGGCGGCGGGGTCGGTTTTGTACTCATTTTCCCTTAACGACCTGACGGGGGGGTAGGGCGGGGCTGCGCCCCACCCGCCCCCTACAGGCTAACGACTGAGATAGGCAGCCAGCGCCACAAAGGTGGCGTTGGCGTCAATCGTTGGTTCGTTGGACGCCCATGAATCAAAGTCATCGGTATAGCAGAGTGCCGGCGGCGCACCCGCGCTCCACAAGCCCATGAGTGCCGCATCACCGCCCGCATTTTCACGGTTTGCCCCTTCGGTTACCACACCGGGAAGTGCCAGACGGAAGCGGTAGCTCACGTTATGATGCGGATAGAGGACGCTGTTTTCACCCATCCCGCTCAGATAGAACTTCGATACTGGGTTTTTCCCTAGCAGATAGTGCATCTGCGCCGCTGCCACATGGTGGTAATCCTCGTTGGGATCGATGTCATAGGCAAGCATCAGGTATAAGCCATGCGCCAGCGCCACCTGATTTGACCCCCAGACATAGGCAAACCCCGCTGCACTGTGGTTGAGCGCAACGCCATAGCCTGTTTTGCGAGCAACTTCGACAATTTCTCCGGCGCCGGCTAAAAATGCCTCTCGTACTGCCGCCTGCTGCTGCGGATCGGCCTTAGGGGCGGTGAGATAAGCATAAAGCCCCTGCGGAAAGGTGTTCGCCCATGTCATCGTTAGCTGCGGCGCCGCTTGGGGAAATAAAGTCGCAACCGCCCGCTCATAGTCGGGATTGCCTGTTGTCTTGAACAACTCTGCCGCCGCCCACAGGCGGGTTGCCTCCTCACTGCCCACATAGTCATAGCCACCCTGCATGGGGTATTCGCTCTCTGGCGGGTTTTGGAAACCGCCCTCTGGGACTTGATTGGGGTGCGCCGCCAACCATGCCCAGGCCCGTTCTGCCGCCGCCAGATAGCGATCTGCGGCATCGGGATCGATGGGGCGGAAAATCCCCGCCGCTTGCGCCATTGCCGCCGCAAAAAACGCCGTGTCATTGCTGGTAATGCCGAACACATAGAGCGGGTCGCTGTCCTCGGCGGGCAAGGTGCCAAAGTTGGGGAAGGCGCGTCCGGTCACTTTATGATGGACAGCGCCATCTTCCCGCTGCATTTTCAGCAGCCAATTCAGTTCCCAGGCAACCTCATCGAGCAGATCGGGAATGCCGTTCCCGCTTTCGGGGAGCGTCAAGGTGCTATCGGCAAAGGCGGTGGGGTTCGCCGCATATGCATAGAGCAGTTGGTTGATAGCGAAGGCGCCGGTTGGAATGTAGCGCCCATAATCGCCGGCATCATACCAACCACCACTGACATCCATCGTTTGGGTTGGATCATCCCACAAGAGGGCGGGCGCAGTGTGACCAGCCTCCCACTGGAAGGTCGGATGATCGGGGTCAGCAAGGGCAATCCCGCTCCGCTGCCAATAAAAGAAACGGGCGGCAAGGTGCGTCACGTCCCGATAGGCATCTTCGCCAATGGTAAAGGGATAGCTTTCGCCGGCGCCTTCGGCAACAACCTTGTAAGTTCCCGCTCGCCGCAGCGAGTTAAAGCGCCCCCAATACACAGTTTGGTCGGTGTCGGCATCGGGTCCCCAGCGCACAGCTTTCCCCTTAAAGACAACTTCCCCGCTGCCCACTTCGATAATTTGAAAATCACCGACGGGAACAATGGCGACAAAGGCTTTCCGTTCGTCTGGACGGTAGTATTGGCTTAGGCGTATCATGGGCAAATCAGCAAAAAAGGTCGTGTAATCGGGCGGTGCGTTGAGGTCTTTCGTGGAAACAACCCGAATATCATCAAACCAGAGCGTCCCCGTGAGCCGCTCATCGCCCAATGCTTCCAGCGCGATCTCAAGACTTTCAATCGGGTTGGCAGCAAAGACGGTCAATCCTTCTGTTCCCATCCATGTCAGGCGCTTAAAGGCAGACCAGGGGATCATAATCTCTTGCCACCCCTGATCGGCGCCTTCGGGGGTGTGAATCAGCGCCGCAAAGGGGGTCTTGCCCGGCGACTGCGCTGAGGTTTGCGTTGGATCATTCAGGTGAAGGACGATGTTCACCGGCAGTCCGGCTTTATCGGCGCGGAGTTTGAACACAATGCCCTCACCATCGCGCCAATCGGGGGTGATCCCGAAGTCCATTCCGATTCCGGCGTAGCCTTTTGCCGCCACGTCGAGATCAAGGCGTAGCGAGCCTATCCCGTTGAAGAACGTCTCTTGATCAATCTTCGCCGAAAACGTTGTTTTTTCGGGAGAGTTATCGGTATATGTCCACCAGCGCCCCACGACGCTTCCACCCTCATAGCCCTGATCAAAGTCATCGATCAAGGTTGCCGCTTCGGGCGACTGCCCCCGTGCGCCGTGCATGGGGAATAGAAACATAAACAGCAGAACACCTGCCAAGATGAACCGGATCATCAGAAATACCTCCTATTCACGCTTTGACTGCCCCCGCCGTCATCCCTCGCAAAAATTGACGTTGGATCAAGAACACAAGGAAAATTGCCGGAATCGTGGCGAGCGCCGCGCCCGCCATCTGGATCCCCTCCACAACTGCCCCCTGCCGCACCTGCATCTGGGCAATGCCCAAAGGCAAGGTGAACATCTCTGGCTTACGGATCATCAACAGGGGCCACAAATATTCATTCCAAATGCCCAAGAACTTGATGACCAACAGGGTGCCAATTGCCGGACGGCTGAGCGGCACCACAATGTACCAAAAGGTGCGCAGCGGACCCGCCCCATCAATACGCGCCGAGTCCAACAGTTCATTGGGAATCCCTCGCATGTATTGGGTGAGCAGAAAAATGCCATAGGCATCGATAATACCGGGAATGATCAGCGCCTCATAGCGATCCAGCCAGCCGTATACCCGTGAAAACATGTAAAAGGATGGGATGAGCGTGGCATAGATAGGCAGCATCATCGTGGCGAGCATCGTCCAAAAGAGGATCGTCCGCCCCCGAAATTTGAACTTAGCGAAGGCGAACGCCGCCAATGAATCGAGGGTGGTCACCAGCAGCAGACTAACCCCCGCCACAAAGATGCTGTTCAGGTAGTAGCGCGGATAGTCGATCTTCAGTTCAACATTGCCCACCTTTTGCCCAAACAACAGCCGTTCATATTGAATGAAGCTAGGGTTTGAGGGGAAAAACTGCCCACTGTGCAGTTCCCCATCGGGCTTGAATGAGGTGGACACCACCCACATATAAGGAATTAAATAGAGCAGCATCGGGATGCACAACAGTGCGGCGATGATCCATTTGACCGTTTTACCCCGTCGGGTGAGTGTAACCATCGAACAACCTCCAACCTTCTGCGCCTTTAGTCGTGTGTTGTGCCGCCTTTGAAGAAGCGTGTATTGATGAAACTGGCAACGAACATCATCAGCGTTAAGGTGATGGCAATTGCCGAGGCATAGCCAAATTCCTGTTTGGAAAAGGCGCGGTCATAGAGATAGCGGGCGATGGTCTCTACCCGATGGCGGGGATCGTTGGGGACAAGCAGCGCGGGCTGAACAAAAATCCCTAAAAGGAAGATCACCCCAGTGGTCATGATGAAAAACAAGACGTTTTGCAGCAGCGGCAGGGTGATTCGGAAAAAGAGTTGATTCTCATTTGCCCCATCCAGCCGCGCTGCCTCGTAGTATTCCGTCGGGATGTTGCGCAGGGCTGAGGAAACGATGAGAACATCCCACCCCAAGCCGCTCCAGATCAGCATCACATTTAATGCCCAGATTGCGTTTGTCCCGCCGAGGAAGTCTGCGCGTTCCCCGCCCAACGCCACCAATAACCCGTTGACGGGTCCGTAATTTGTGTTGAGAAGCTGTCGCCACAAATAGGCAATGACGACGACAGAGGTCACCGCTGGCAAGAAAAAGGTGGCACGGAAAATACCCCCCAACCAATCGGGCATCCGGTCAATCAACACGGCGATGAGGACGGCTAATGCCGCGCCGATGACCGCACAAAAGAGGGTGATCCGCAGCGTGACGCCGACACTGTTCCAAAAGCGGGCATCGTTGAACAGGTTGGTAAAGTTATCAAACACGCCATCCAGCGGAATGAAACTCTTGCCCGCATCGGCGTAAGGATCCCAGCGATGAAGGCTTAAAAAAACCGAAAAGCCAATCGGGAACAGTTGAAACGCCAAAAATGCCAAAAAAAACGGTGCAACAAAGACATAGGGCGCGTTTTTCTCCCAGAATCGCCCTGTGCGGTATGGTTTCTCGCCCGTCAGGGTTCGGGAGGCGAACAATCGAGATGCTAGTTGAGACATGCGAACCTTCCAGTGACCCAACGCCGCACGGTATGACAAAAGGTAGGTATGATAGAGACAGGGCGACGACACGGGCATTGGGAAGCACCGCCAAGCGCTTGGTCCCAATGCCCGCCAGAAGAAAGGCTTACTTCAGCGCCGGACTAGATGCCACCGCGTTATCGAGTGATTCTTTCACGTCGCCGCCCTCTTTCGTCACGATGTAAATCGCTTCGCCAAGATGTTCGGCAACTTCCGCCGAGGGTAATTCCATCCCGCGCACCTGCACCGCCCATTCAGAGATCAGCTTTGCCAGCGGTACACCGAGGTACTCGTTGTCTTGGCTTAGGTCAATGTGCTGCCATGCCGTCTGGAGGGCAGGGACGCCACCGACCTTCTCATAGTAGGTTGCCATGACTTCGGGCTGTTCCATATAAACCAAGAATTGGCGGGCGAGGTCTTGTGCCTTCGATGCCTTCGGAATGGAGAAGCACGCCCCACCTGTGGAGGCGTGGTATTTCCGGTCTTCAGGACCAAAGGGCATGGGCGCAACGCCCCATTTGCCTTCCAACTCTGGGGCGACGGCTGCCAGTTCGGTGGCATACCATGAGCCACGCATCACGGCGAGAACTTCGCCATTCTTCAGCGCGGCAGCCTGATCGCCATCGGAAGCATCGTCCCACAAGCGGGCAACTTTGTAGGTGTTGGCGAGGTCGTTGTAGAGCGTCAGCGCTGCCACCGCCGCCTCGTTGTTATAGAGGTAGGTGCTGCCATCTTCGCTGACCAAGCGCCCGTTGTAGGGCGTCAGGAAGCCCTGATAGAACCCGTAGTAGTCATTGACACCGAGCAGAATGGCATACTGCTTGTCTTTTGTGATTGCCTGCGCAACCTTCACAAAATCGGCTGTGTTAGCGGGGAAGCCATCCAGCCCTGCCGCCTTGATTGCCGGGTCATAGATATCTTTGCGGTAAAACACCACATTGAAATCGAGATCGGCGGGAACGCCATATTGTTTGCCGGCGTACCCGCACAGTTCCCAACCGCCCCCAGTGAAGTCTGCCGGGTTCAGTTCGTTCTCGATTCCATCCAAAGCAACCACTGCCCCATTGCGGATCAGATCGCCCGCCCACATGGGATCAAGGGTCACCACATCAGGCGCGTTTTCCCCGGCGGCAAGCGCCGTGACCACCGCATCCCGATAGGGATCGTACTCAAACCGCTCAATATTCACCGTAACGCCCGGGTGCGCCGCCTCAAAGCCGGGTTTGATGCTGTCCAGCCAATCTGCCGTCCAAACAAACCCCCACACGGTGATCGTCTGCTCTTGGGCAGCTTGTGCCGGATGTGTGCTAGGCGCAGCGGCTATCAGCAGCAGCGCCACCACCACAAAGAGTAAACCAACTTTCTTAATCATCGAACAACTCCTCCAAACCTTTCGGACATTTTGGTGATCGTTTCACACAGCGCCCCATCGAAAAGCGCCATGACTCACCCAACCTTAGAGCGCCATCTGCTTGCGCAGTGTGGCTAAAAACCCATCCCCTGTGGGGTAGGCGCAGCGATCCGCTGCCAAAAGCGCCGCCCCAACAACGGGGGGCTGGTTTAAACGCTGCACAACAACCTGTGGTGCAGCGGAAGCAAGCTGATCTCGAATGGTGTCAGTGAGCAAGGGGTTTGCCGCCCGAAACACGCCGCCGCCGAGGACGACATCACAATCCGTCCCCAATAGATCGAGGCAGCGCAGCATCGTGAGTGCCGCCGTACTAAGTTCTAGCCCCTGTTCGCGGATGATCCCTTGCGCAAGCGCATCCCCCGCCGCCGCTGTCTCAAAGAGCAGCGGGACAAGCGCCCGCATCTGATCGGCGGAAATCGTCCCGTTTTCGTAATCGGCAGCGAGGGTCAGGTAATCAGGCTTTTGCCATAGGCGCAAAATGGCGCCTTCCAAGAGGGTTGGCGCTCCGCGTCCATCCCACGCACGAAAGGCAGCCCCAACCGCCTCTATCGCTAGATGATCGCCCCCCGCTCGATCTCCGGTGAACCCACCGAGTGCCGGAAAGCGAAGCTCGCGCCCGTGTTGATCGACACCGCCCGCATTGAAGCCCGTCCCACAGACGACGCCGACCCCATAGGGAAAGCGGCTGCCCGCCCGAAAAATGCCGATCACATCGTTATAGACTTCAAAGGAACAGCCCAACGGCAGCGCGGTGAACGCCTCACGCAGGCGGGTAAAATCTTGGGGAAGGTCTGCCCCCGCCATGCAAAATGCGGCGCTTTCGAGGGCAAGAGACCCAGTACCAGACAGATCAGCGCCACTTGTTTGAGCCTCTGCCACCGCCTGCCCAATAGCGCTGCGGGCATTGGCGATCACTTCTGCCATGCCTGCGGTGTGGTAATTCCCGCGCCCGCTCCGCCCTTTTCCTAAGACCATGCCCCGCCCATCAAGGATGAGGGCGTCCGTTTTTGAGCCGCCGCCATCAACGCCGAGGAAATAGGGGGGGAGAGGTGTGCCTGCCGTGCCGGTCATGACCCTTCTCCTTTGGGATGGAACTGGGGGAGATAGTCCCAATGGGCGGTCTTAATCGCCTTCCACAGGGCAACGGCTTTATCCCATGAGCCAACGAGGGGGTTGCTGAACAGCGCCATGATTGCCATATCCTCGCTGCCGGTGACTGCCGCTTGGATGGTCAGTTCTTCGTATGCCTTCACTGCACCCATCAAGCCGCGCACGGTGGGCGGTAGGCTGCCCATGGTCAAGGGGCGGGCGCCCGTTTTGCTGACGACGCAGGGGACTTCTACCGCGCAGTCCGGCGGCAGATCGGGGACGGCTGTTCCGTTGCGCGTGTTCACAATCAGCACATCACGGCGATCCAGCGCAATAGAGCGGATCAATTCCACCGCCGCCGTTGAGTAATGCGCCCCGCCACGTGTTTCCAGCAGTTTGGGCTTTTCGCGCAGGGTGGGGTCGCTGTACAGTTTTAGCAGTTCCGCTTCCACCGTCTGTAAATATTGCCCCCGACTTTGGGCGGCGTTTTTCTGCTCTTGGAGGACACGATCAGGATGCACGTAGTAGCGCAAATAGTAGTTGGGCAGCAGTCCAACGGCTTTCAAATAGCCCGCGTCCACCTGCCCGCCGCTTGTCCCCCACTCTGTTGCCAAGACGTGGGCGGTGACATCCTTGCCATCGACCCACACCCGCGTCCAACTGAGGTGATTCAGCCCCACATACTCAAGTTCAACGGCTTCTAGGGGGACATTGAGCGTCTGGGCAAGGCTGATCCGCAAGTTGATCGGCACGTTGCACAGCCCAATGGCGCGGGTCGCGGTGTGACGCAAGATTGCCTCGGTGACGATCCCCGCTGGATTGGTAAAGTTGATCAAGGTCGCATCGGGGGAAATGTCTGCCATGCGGCGGGCAATGGTCAGCATCACCGGAATGGTGCGCAGCGCTTTGGCAAAGCCGCCCGGTCCGACGGTTTCCTGACCCAAGACGCCGTGTGGCAAAGGGAGTTGTTCATCAAGCGCCCGTGCCGCCAAACCGCCAATGCGCATTTGGGTGAGGACAAAATCCATCCCGTCAAGGGCATCGTCAAGCTGTGTCGTCAGAGACACTTCGACGCCGCACGGCGCTAACATACGCTGCGCCAGCCCGCCAACGGTGCGCAGGCGTTCCTCGGAAATATC
The DNA here is from genome assembly GCA_015075625.1 of Anaerolineales bacterium. Lineage (NCBI taxonomy): Bacteria > Bacillati > Chloroflexota > Anaerolineae > Anaerolineales > Anaerolineales bacterium. The sequence continues at coordinate 2,067,328 of JABTTZ010000001.1, forward strand.
CATCAGCACCAGATGTTCAAGGGGGAGTTCAGCCGCATGGCGAACAAAGCCCTCCACAAGTTCGGGGGTGTAGGTGCTGCCGCCCCCCACCACAGCAATTCGCAACGGTTTCATTGGGTCAGTTTCCTTGGGGCAAATTGAGGGAGATAGTCAGCATGTTCGGCGACCAACGCCGCTAAGAGGGAACGCGCCACCGCAAACGACGGAACTAAGGGATGTGCCAGCAGAGATTGCAAGGCTATCCCTAAATTGCCCGCCACTGCCGCCTGAACAGCCAGCGCTTCCGAGGCTTTGACGGATTCCATTAACCCGCGAATGATCGTTGGTATCGGCGCGGCGGGCAGCGGGTGAGCGCCTTCGGCATCAACACGGCAGGCGGTTTCAATGACCGCATCTGGCGGAAGGCTGCTAAACGTTCCCTGATTCAAGACATTAACAACGTTCACTGCGCCCGTATCGTGCCACAAGGCATGGATAATGCGCATTGCCGCTGTGGAGTAGTGGCGTCCGCCACGTTGGTTCAGCAGAGCGGGGCGCTCCACCGTCAGCGGGTCGGCATAGAGCCGGAACAACTCACTTTCAATTTCCATCACGCGCTCTGTGCGCGACTGCGTGCTTTGCACCTGTTCGGTGAGCATCCGATCTCGGTTGTAATAATAGGAAAGGTAATACCCTGGGAGAAGCCCCAGGGTATGCAGCAGATCGGGCGAAAAGAGGGGGTCTTTTTCCTGTCGGGCGGCATGGATGGTCGCTTGCAAGACGCGCTCCATCACGGACACGCCATCCAGATGAACATCGCGCACCCATCCCAAGTGATTCAACCCAATGTAATCAAGGGTGATCCGTTCTAGGGAGACATCCAGAAGCCGCGCCGCATCAGAGTGCATATCCATCGGAATATTGCACAAGCCAAGTGTTTTGACCTTTGTCTCGTGCAGCAGCGCCTCGGTGACCATCCCCGATGGGTTGGTAAAGTTGAGCAGCCACGCGGAAGGGCAGTACCGTTCGATATCCTCGGCAATGCCTAACATGATTGGGATCGTGCGCATTGCCTTCAGCAGTCCGCCGGGACCGATGGTCTCTTGCCCAATCACGCCAAAGCGTGGGGGGACAGTTTCATCAATCAAGCGTGCTGCCATCCCGCCCACCCGCAGTTGGGCAATGACAAAATCCGCCCCGTCCAGCGCCCGCTCGCGGTGGGTCGTCGCGCTTAGGGTGAGCGGATAGCCGGCATGGTGAAGCATCCGGGAGACCATCCCGTGCATCACCGCCAAACGCTCTTGGTAGATATCGACAAGGGCAAGTTCGCGGAGGGGAATCTCGTCCCGCCGTTGAATCAGCCCATCGATCACTTCGGGTGTGTAGGTGCTGCCGCCGCCAATGATTACGAGTTTTGCGCCCATGACAGCCCTTCCTTAAACCGTTGTTTCCGCGAGGGAAATAGCCAACTTACCCGCCCCCAACAGCGCTGCATCATCCCGTTTATGTGCTGGATGGAGCAGCAGACCGCCACTGTGCGCCCCTAACGCCGTATGCAGCAAGGGAATCAAGACATCGGCAGCGTAAATCCACGCCCCGCTCAAGACGACATGCTGAACGGCAAATAAACTGCGCATCCACAGCAGGGCGTTTGCTAGATCGTTAGCAAGATGGGTGACGGCACGCAGGGCAAGCGCATCCCGCTGCCGCGCAGCCTCAAAGATTAGGCGTGCGCTCAGCGGGCGGGTGGTGAGGACGCTCTCAGGACAGTCGGCAAATCCGGCTTGGACGTGGGCAATCAATCCCCCATCGCATAAGCGGCTGTGCAGCGGGCTGCCGTCGGCATCAACCCCTAACCCCCCGATGCGTGTTTTTCCCTCAAGGTAGAGGCAGCAGCAGCTTTGCACCCCCAAATAGAGCGTTAGGAAAGCAGTTTCCCCTCGCAGCAGTTCCGATTCCGTCTCGGCTAGGGCAACCGCCGCCGCCGGATGGATCGCCGCCACCGGAATTTCAAGGCGGGTTTGCAACGTATCTTGTAGGGTCTGCTGTTGAAGGAGATCACTGTCACCCGTCAGAGTCAGCGCCGAAAACTGGGAGCGATAGCTAGGGTTTGCCTCAAACAATTCCTCAATCAGCGTGAGCAAAAGCGTGGGCAGTTCAGAGGCGCTGAGGGCGGGCATGAGAAAAGGGGTGATTAACTGCGTGCGGCGGGTCAGAATCGCGCCGCTGAGGTCTGCCATAATGCCTGTAATTTGGGTCTCATCGACGCGGATCGCGGCGACCAACTGAGCGCGGTTGTTGAAGCGCAGCAAGACGCGCTTGCGTCCAACGTTCTTGCTCTCGTCTTCGCCTTCTTCCAGAATCACCCCTTCATCAAGCAGCAGCCGCGTGATGCGGGAGATCGTGGCGGCGTTCAGGTCAAGCATCTGCGCCAACTCCACACGGGAGATAGGTCCCTGCCGCTGAATGGTCGCCAAGACCATTGCCCGGTTGTGCTGCCGCATCAATTCAGGATGTTGCGTTTGCGACATTGCCCTGTAACGTCCACCTAAAAGGAAAAAAATAACGCTCATTCATTAATTGATTGCAAGCACGCAATCAATTAATGATCATTGTATGCGGAGAAAAAACGTTTGTCAAGCAATTGGACAAACTGAGGATAGTGATCGAAAGAAGCAAGGTGAGAAGGGTGAGGTTCTTAAGCGGTAGGGCGCGGCGCGAGTGATTCTCTGACCGTTTGCAACTGAGGGCGCATTTCTCCCCCCTTTCCCTGCCTACGGGGAAAGGCGACTGCTGCGCAGTAACCGGGGGGGGATAGAGGGGTTCTGAACCAAAACGTCAACACAGCCTAGCAGCCCATCAGGAGGGGCGTTCGATACATCTCTATCCCGCCGCCGCCCGCACCGCCCGCCGAATCGCCGCTGCCGTCACCTCGGCGGCGAACGCCCCAATCATCCCCACAAAGCCCGCGCCCAAGCCCTCCCCTTGAATCTCACCTGTTGCCGCCGCAAAAATGGTATCCCCATCGAAGGGCATGTGCGCCGGACGCACCGCCCGCGCCAGCCCATCATGCGCCATCTGCGCCACTTTGTTCGTCCCCTCTTTATCAAGGGCAGCGTTCGTCGCCACAATCCCGATCACTGTATTCGTCGGCGCGGGGGGCTGCGTGAAGGGCATCCGCAGAATCTCTAGGGCGGGGATGATCTCAGTCGGATTCGCGGGGTTTCGTGCGCCGACAAGGATCGATCCATCTTCGGAAAGGATTTCACCGAGCGCATTGACGACGATCAGCGCGGCGACGATCAGCCCCCCGCCGATCTCCACCGCCGCCGAGCCAACCCCGCCGAGGGCGGGTGTGCCGAACATTTTTGCCACTGTCGCCCCCGCCCCGCCGCCCACACGTCCCTCAGCGACGGGTTCGCTGCTTGCGTTTTCGCAAGCAGCATAGCCCATTGCCGCATCGGGGCGGCGTTTGTTTCCCGTGCTGGTCAGGTCGTAGATCACAGCGGCAGGGACAATCGGCACCACGCCCGACAGCGTTGGAAAGCCGATTCCGCGTTCCTCCAACCAACGCATGACGCCATCGGCTGCCGCCAGTCCGAAGGCGCTGCCGCCCGTCAGCACGACAGCGTTGATGTGCTGCACCAGATGGAGCGGGCGAAGCAGATCGGTTTCCCGTGTGCCGGGGGCGCCGCCGCGCTGATCCACGCCGCCCACCGTCCCGGGCGGGAGCAAAATCACGGTGCAGCCCGTTGGATGGTCGGGATCGGTGGCGTGTCCAACGCGCACACCCGAGATAGCAGTTAGCGTAGCCTGTGATGGAATCATTGTTAGGGATAGAGTTAGGGCTTCTGAGGGGCGAAGGTCACCAGCAGTTGGTAGCGCCCTTGCGCCACACCCGCCGTTCCATACAACTTCAGGATGTAGTTTCCGGTGGCGGGAATCACAAGGCGAATTTCGCCTTGTGTCCCTTTTGCCTTTGGGCTAATGGCAAGCGGCTTGCTATTGTCTTGGGCTTGACTGGCGTCAAAGAGTTGAAATGCCCGCCAGGGGGTTTCCCCATTGGAGGAGGCAAACCGCACAATGGCGATGAGGTTCATCCCCTTTGTGGCGCGGAAGCGGTACTCATGGGTTGCCCCAATGACGAGCGACCCCGCCCGCGTCGTCAGGTTCGGGTTATTCACCCCCTCCACCAATCCGGTATCGACAGAGGGAATGGTGACAATCGAGGGCAGATCAAACGTTCCATTGAAAAGCCCCCCAATCTGTAAGCCAAAGGTGTTCCCCGTCAGGTTGATGTAGACCAAGAGCATGGCGCTCAGGATAACCGGTATCGTCAGCAGCAGAACAATCTGAAAAGGGCGAATCCGCCGCCGTTCAGCCTTTGCCGCTTTTAGGGCAATCGGTTGATTGCTGTGATCGGGTTCAACGCCCACACTCGAAAGCGAGAGCAAGCGCTGTTGTTCCGCCAGCATGTGCTGTGCCGCCCAATGATCCGGTTTGAGGGTGAGAACTTTCTGGCAGGCAAAAACGGCTTTCTGAACGGTAGGTGCGGCAAAGGCAGCCAACCACCACGCATCGATATTGTTCGGTTGTTGGGCAAGCAGCGGCGTGATCACTTCCAACGCTTCTGTTTTTTGTCCAGCCTGAATCAGACGGTAGGCGCGATGAAGTTGTGTTTTCGTATGGAGCATTGGGGGTTTGGGTTGGGAATCCCGCTGCATAATCGCCTACCTCCCTGAGTCCGAACCGAGTCCGATAAGCTGCTGTGGTGTGGTAGTATAACATCACTTCATTTCAGGATTTTCAGGCAATGGGTATGACACGTTTTCGTTTTCTTCTGCTCATGCTGCTGTGCGCCTGCTTGCTAAGCGGGGGGAAACCAAGCCGCGCCCAAGAGGGAACACGCGCCATCGTTTATTGGGATATTGGGTTGCGCCTTGCGATTCCGGCATCGTGGAAAGCGCCCATCTTCACCGCTGGCGAGATGGTGATCACCCCCTCTGGCTCGTTTGATCCGGCGGCGGTGGATCGTGTCATTTCGCTGCGCATTGTAGACCCCGTGCGCGATTTGCGCCTTGCCAAAGATACCTCTCTCGAAATGATTGCCGCCTCGGTGAGCATTGCTCCCGACTCCGGCGTCATTGGCTCGGAACGGGGTGTAAGCTATGTGGCGGGGCTGCGGGCGGGGTATATCAATGTCGATGATCCGAAAAACGGCTTGATGGGGCAGTCCACCGCCTTTCGGATTCCCGATGGGCGCGTCGTTGTCATGATCGCCGTTGCCGCCGATGCGCAGTGGGCGGAGTTCGCCCTCGTCTACGATGCCATTCGCACTTCGGCGGCGCTTGTCCTGCCAACCGTTTACAGCCTGCCCGATCTGCGCCAAACGCCAATCACCTTTCCCGCTGGCGGGGTGGGCTTAGAACTCCCGCTTGGCTGGAAAGAAATTCCTCTCGCCCCCAATGCGGCGCTCTATCGAGATGCCTCGCTAAGCGATTATCGAGATGATACAGGCTTTGTGAATGGCGTTCAGTTGGTCATTATCGCCGAGGAATTGGACACAACATTAACCGCCGCTGAAGCGGTAGGGCGGGTGATTCAGGCGCGGAAAACGGACGTGCTAACCCCGCTGACCATCGGCGGGCGAGAGGGGGCGGTCTATACGGAGATTGATCGTGCCAGCGGGCAGATCATCTCCTTTATTGGGGTGAAATCCGATGTTGCTTTGATCGTCTTTCGCTGGACGACGCCCGGTCACCTTGCCGAAGTCACCCAACCCCTGCTCGATTCGATCCTTGCTTCAGTCACCTTCACCCCACTCACGCGGTAAGTAGGTTTAGGCAATGATCAGGCGATAATCAGCCCATCGTGATGACCAACGGTGTTCCCGTCAGCCACTCTGTCGCGCCCTCGCCTGTGGGCAAAAGATGGACGATCTCTGCCGAAAGGGTGAGTGTCCCTCCCGTCACGTGGCTCAACTCCGCCTCGCTCAGTTCGTCCGAGGTGTCGCGGCGGGCGCGGTTCACACCTTCGCGGAGAACACTGCGCATATCGTCTTCCGTGTACGGCAGACCAATTTCCGCGGCAATCCGCAGCCGTCCACTCTGGCTGGCGGATTTACAACGGGTGACCAGTGTTCGATCCACAATCAAACGCTGGAGAAAGGCGCGGGCATTTTCTTTGGACATTCCCTACCCTCCTGAAAGTTGATCTAATTATGGTCAGTTTTGAAATCGAATCAACCAACGAACGGCGGACGATCCTCCACTCCCTCGGAATTGTCGGTGATGTGGCGGAGGAAGTCCTTCTTTACAACAAAAATCCGTTTCAGCCAAGCGCTTTCCCCCTCCCTCTACCCGATGAGCCGTTCGTCCCTTTTTGGGAAGGGATTGCCACAGCAAAGAGCGGTATCTATGCCGCGCTGCGGGAAGCGCTCAGCCAGTTTGCCTTTCCCGTTCGGGCGGGAATCAGCGCCACACGGGAGTATCAGGCGGCAATGCGTCAGGGGGATGCCTCTGCCCATCGTTCCGAGGCAGAACGGCTTAGCCTGAACGCCCCCGCTGCGCTCACCGTGACTCTCTACCCCACCCTTGCCGGGCGCATCCCGGTTTTGTTCACCCCAGATCGGGAAGATTTCGTCACCCTGGTGCGGGCGCTCTCCATGCGCCATGAGCCAAAGCCCGTCCCCTCCTCAATGGGCGCGTGCCTGATCACCGGCATGATCAATTGGGGGCGGGTTCGGGAACAGTTTGCGGCGTTGGGGGGTGAGACCCCAACACTGACATGGGCAGCCTTCAAAAAACAGCTTTCCAGCAGCCCCGAACGCTATCAAGATCGGCTGATGCTGCTCAGCGGCGGCGATTATAGTGCCATTCCCGCCGAGGCGATGGGCTTGACAGCAGAGCAATGGCGCACCCTCTCGCAAACGATCCGCCGCGCCCACGAGGGGACACATTACGTCACCCTACGGGCGTTTGGGGCGATGCGCAACAACCTTTTGGACGAGGTGATCGCGGATTATCAGGGCATTGTCGCAGCAGCAGGGCGTTACCGCGCTGATTGGTGGCTGCGCTTTATGGGCTTGGAACAGTACCCCGCCTACCGTGCTGGTGGGCGCTTTGAAAATTACTGGGGGACGCCGCCCCTTTCCGAAGGAGCTATCGAGGCACTTAAAGTCTTGGTCTGGCGGGCAGGGATCACCCTAGAGGCGTTTCACGATGTCTATGCTGAGCGCCCGCCAGCAGAGCGCCTGATCGCCCTCATCGGCTCAACCCTAGAGACGCTTGCCGCCAACGACGGGGCAGCCCGTTTAGCGCGATATATGGGGTGAGCGCAAAAGAGCGCATCGAATGATTCACAACCAGCAATTCCGCTCAATCCCGTTCCGTCAGCAGCCACCCCCAACAGCGCCAGGTGACAACAACGGCAATTCCCACGCCGAGGAAAACAGGCAGATCGTAGACAAGGGCGCGATCCCCAATCAAAACCGCGTTGGCATCCCCCCACAGCACCCGTAAGAGTCCGCCTAAGGCGACGAATGCCCCCCCCACATAGTAGCCGCGATAGATAGGCGGGCGGTTGGAGACCTCTCCCAAACGTTTGCTCAACAGAGCAAGGGCGGCAAAAACAACGATGAGCGCTACAGGGGAGATGAGCGCCACGAGGATCATTCCGCCGCATCTTTCGAGCGGAGCATTTGGGCGGTAAGAAGACAGGAAAAGATGGCAAAGAGGAACAATCCTACGCCAGAGGTGAGATCACCGAGGGGATCGCCACCGGCTTGGTCGGTGAAGGCATAACGTGCCGCCCCAATGCCAATAAGAACGGGGGGAAGGGCGAACGCCCAAAAGAAGGTGCGTTCGCCAAACTCGCGTTGATATTGGCGGGCAATCAAGAGCAGAAAGCCCGCCAGCGCGGTGAGGAAAAACCACGTTAGGATGGTGATTGCTTGATGCGCGGAAGCACCACTACCAGCGCTTTCCATAGGGTCATGCCACGCTTATTTCCGGCGTTTTCCAACGGCGCGTTTCACCTCGTCATGGTTGACGAGTACTTTTTTCTCTTGAATTTCCCGATAGTGGCAGTATTTGTACTTTTTGCCACTCCCACACGGACATGGATCGTTGGGTTTTGTCTTTGCCCACACATCAGCGCGGATCGGTTCGGGGGCGGCGTCACGGTTGGTTTGCGGCTGCGGCTGGCGGGCTGCCCCGCCGTTCTGCCCGCCGCTGTTTCCAGCATACGTGTTCACCGAGGCTTGCACCGCCCGGATGTTCTTTGCTCCAATGGTGTTCGATGTCCCCGCTGCCGCTGGCTTGGCGGCGCTCCCCGCCCCGGCTGCGGCGGGCTGAACTACCGGTTGGGCGTCAATGCGGAAAACCGTCTGGGCGATGTTGTGTTTGATTTGGGTTTTCAGGTCTTCCCACATCATGAACGCCTCGCGCTTGTACTCTACAAGTGGGTCACGCTGCGCATAGGCAACCAACCCAATGCCCTCGCGCAGCACATCGAGATCGGTCAGATGGCGCATCCACAGTTGATCAATGGCGCGGAGCATGACCTCGCGCTCCACCTGACGCATCATCGCCTCATTGTTGAAAACGCTGTTGACCTTCTGCTCAATCCCATCATAGACAGTCAGCGCTGTTTTTGTCAGTTCAACGGTGATTGTTTCTTCATCGGCAGTTTGCCAATGGGCGGGGTGGGCGTGAAAGGGGACAGGGAAGAGCCTCAGGGCATCCCGATAGAGTTCTTCAGGACGCCACGCATTTTCTGGATCGGTTTCTGCTGTCGTCTCTACATAATGCTCATCGACAAGGGCGGTGATCTCCTCCGCGATGATCTTTTCAATCTGGTCGCGGGGGTTCTCACTTTGCAATATCTCCCGCCGCTGTTTGTAGATCACCTCGCGCTGCTTGTTCACCACATCATCATATTCGAGGACGCGCTTCCGAATATCAAAGTTATAGCCTTCGATGCGCGTCTGCGCTTGGTGAATTGTCCCGCTGACCAGCCGCGCCTCTAGGGGGACATCCTCATCCATGCGGAAGGTTTTCATCAAGCCCTTCACCCGATCCCCGCCAAAGCGCCGCATCAGGTCATCTTCAAGGGAGAGGTAAAAGCGCGATTCGCCAGGGTCGCCCTGCCGCCCCGCCCGCCCGCGCAGTTGGTTATCGATACGCCGCGCCTCGTGGCGCTCTGTGCCGAGGACATACAGCCCGCCAGCAGCAAGCACGGTTTCGCGGTCACGCTGGCAGGCAGCTTTCGCTTTTTCCAAAGCCACCTGCCACTGTTCGGGGGTGGCTTCGGTCACCTCAATGTTCTCATCACGCAGCCCCACCCGCGCCAACCCTTCGGGGTTGCCACCCAAAAGGATATCCACCCCACGCCCTGCCATGTTCGTGGCGATGGTCACCGCGCCGGGACGTCCCGCTTGGGCAATGACCTGCGCCTCGCGTTCGTGCTGCTTGGCGTTCAGGACAATATGCGGAATTTTGGCGTCCTTCAGGAGTTTGGCAAGCCGTTCGCTCGTCTCAATGGCTACCGTCCCAATCAGCACCGGCTGCTGACGGGCGTGGCGCTCTTGAATATCCCCGATAATCGCCCGCCATTTTGCCCCTTCGGTCATGTAAATCAGGTCTTCCTGATCGGTACGGATGTTTTCAAGGTGGGTCGGAATGGCAATGACATCCAGCTTGTAGATTTTGAGGAACTCATCCGCCTCGGTCATTGCCGTCCCCGTCATGCCGGCAAGTTTTTTGTACATGCGGAAGTAGTTTTGGAAGGTGATCGTCGCCAGCGTCAGGTTTTCGCGCTGGATGGTGACCCCTTCTTTTGCCTCAATCGCCTGATGCAGCCCTTCCGAAAAGCGCCGCCCATACATCGGGCGTCCGGTGAACTCGTCAACGATGATCACCTGCCCCTTTTCGACCATGTATTCCTTATCGCGGTGAAAGACCACCAGCGCCCGAAGGCTGTTATCGAGGTACGGAATCATGTCGGAGTTTTCCGGGCTGTAGAGGTTTTCGCCCTCCATCAACCCCTGACGGCGAAGGCGCTGTTCGATCTTCTCAATGCCCGCCTCGGTGAGGTAGACATTTTTCGATTTGACATCTTCAACGTAATCGCCGTCCGGCTCTTTGTCATCGATGCTGTCTTGGCTGCTTGGCTTCAGATCGCGCACGATGCGGGCGAATTTCTCGTAAAGATCGCTGGCTTGGTCGGCAACGCCGGAGATGATCAACGGAGTACGCGCCTCATCGATCAGGATGTTGTCTACCTCGTCCACAATGCCAAAATAGTGTTCGCGCTGCACGGTTTCTTCCAGCGCCCGCACCATGTTGTCGCGCAGGTAGTCAAAGCCGAATTCGTTGTTCGTCCCGTAGGTAATGTCCGCGTAGTAGGCATCGCGGCGGCTGCACGGGCGAAGGTTCTGGTAGCGATCATCGTCGCTGCTAAAGGTGGGGTCGTAAAGGAAAGAGCCTTTGGAGGGATCATTGGCATAGTTCTGGATCACCGCTGCCCGCAGCCCCAAAAGGTGATAGACCTTCCCCATCTGTTGCAAGCCAAATTTGGAGAGGTAATCGTTGGGGGTGATCAGGTGCGCCCCGCCCCCGCTGAGCGCGTTCAAGTAGAGGGGGAGGGTGGCGACAAGGGTTTTCCCCTCGCCCGTTTTCATCTCGGCAATTTTGCCATCGTGCAGCACCATTCCGCCGATCAATTGAACATCGTAATGGCGCAGTCCAATCGTGCGGCGGGCGGCTTCGCGGACGAGGGCAAATGCCTCGATCAACAGATCGTCAAGCGTCTCGCCTTCTTGCAGGCGGGCGCGGAATGCCTCGGTTTTGCGGGGAAAGTCTTCATCACGGAGCGCTCGCATCTCCGTATCAAGGGCGTTGATCGCCTCTAAGCGTGTGCGATAGGGTTTTAGGTCGCGCTCGTTTGGGTCGCCAAACATAGCGCGGGCGATTTTCTTAAACACCATAGTCGTTTCTGTCTCCCGAATGATCAAGCGCCTATTATAGCATAGCGGGAGGGCAGAGAATGTTGGCGTTGTGTTGGATTGCTGTGCGGGGGGGCGCCCAGGGGGCACCCCTACCGGCGCAGACTGAGAGGATGGGGTTAGATGCCGATCTCACGCCGTTGGAAGCGCCATACCGTGAGGGCGGTGAGCAGCGCCGCAGCGCCTAACAAAAGACCCACATTCCCCACGTTCAACCCATGCTGCATGACCGTTGCGCTGTCGTAATAGTTGAAGTACGAAAGCGCCCGCAAGCCACCACCCGTATCAAGGTTGCGCCCTAGCGTTTCCACAAGGAAGCTGGCGACGACGAAGAATGTCCCGACCATCATTGCCGTATTGCGGCGGCGGAAAACAACCCCCGCCAACGCCGTGAACGCCAAGACCAAGATCGCTGAGGGAAGCATATTGATCGCGCTCACTACCAACTGCCCTGGGGTGACCTGATCGCGCAGGACGCTAGATAGGCTGACCGCCACAACCATTCCCATTGCACTAATCAGGACGATCCCCACCAAAACGAGGATGTGCGCCGCGAGCTTTTCGGCAAGGACACGCCAACGGGGGAGCGGAGCGCTCAAGACGACATCCAGAATCCCACGTTCTTCTTCATTGGCGGTGATGTTCAGCCCCGCCGCCACCGCATACCCAGAGAGCATCCACATAACCCAGCCGAAAAAGCTGTAGTTCAACAGTCCGGCGGGCGACGCCATGAACGCTGCATCCCCACCGCCAAAGGTTTTCAGCAGGAAGGGAACACTCGCCAACAAGGTCGTCATCTGCTCTACCAGTTTGGAGTCGTTCAACAGCACGGCAACATAGACCGCCAAAACGATCATGAAACTGCCACAGATGAAGATCATCCGCCAATTGCGACGGAAGGTTTCCTTAAAGACGACGGTGTTCATCGGACTGCCTCCTTCCCGGCGGTCATGGCTGTCTCGGCGGCATTGCCATAGTATTTGAGGAAGATTTCCTCCAGCGATGCTTCTTGTGTCCGAATATCAGCGATGTATTCGCCGGAAAATGCCTTCAATACGGGGTCAATATCGCCCGTCAGACGGAACTTAAGCGTGGTTGGGTCGCCATTTACGCTGACATCCGCCACGCCCGGGACGCCAGCCAGCCGCGCCGCAGGGACGGGCGACGCCGTGCGGACGCTGACCCAACGGAAATTGACATGGGTCAGGGCATCAACACGATCCACCGTCTGAAGCTGCCCATTGCGGATAATCGCCACCCGATCACAGATCGCCTGTACCTCGCTGAGGACATGGGACGAGAGAAACACCGTTCGCCCTTCGCGCCGCACTTCCATCATCAGGTCAAGGAAGATTTGCTGCATGAGCGGATCAAGCCCGTTCGTTGGCTCATCCAAAATCAGCAAATCGGCTTTGTGCATCAGCGCAACGATCAAGCCCAATTTGCGCTTGTTCCCAGATGAATAGCTGCGGACTTTTTTCGTCGGGTCAAATTGCAGCCGTTCGGCAAGGGCATTGACATATGACCAATCGACCTTGCCGCGCAGCCCACCCAAATAGGCGATCACCTGCCGCGCCGTTAGACCGTCCCATAGGTTAAGTTCACCGGGCAGAAAACCAATTCGCCGCCGTGCCTCAACGCCTTGCTTTTGGGAATCCATGCCTAGCACAGAAGCACTCCCCCGCGTGGGGCGAATCAGATCAAGCAAGAGTTTGATCGTCGTTGTTTTGCCCGCGCCGTTCGGTCCGAGGTAGCCGAAAATCTCACCCTGATTCACCGTTAGGGTCAGGTCGGTCAACGCCGGCGGTTTGCCGGGCGTGTAGAATTTTGTCAGTCCAGTTGTGTGAATGGCTGATGAAGATTGCTGTGTCATACCTATGCCTCCATAGATAAGGGAGACGTGAAACCACGCAACATCCTACACCCATTCTAGAGATTCGTTCAATCCCCCAACTATGAGGGGGTAGATGAGCAAGGTCTCATTTAGCACCGCACCAGAGAGACCCTACCCCTCTCGCACGTCTACCCCTGTAAAGGCAACCATTCTGAGCAAAGATGGTTAAAACGGGAATCAAACTTTACGGTACAATGGAGGGGGCGAGGGATAAGCACACATCAAAACCTATCGAGGGAACTTGACCATGACCGATCCGCTCATTGGGAAACACATTGCAGGCTACGAGGTTGTTTCGCTGATCGGGCATGGAGGCATGGCGGATGTGTACCGTGCGCACCAAACGGCAATGAAGCGCGATATTGCCCTAAAAGTGCTTTCCGCTCAATTAGCCAACTCCCCAGATTTTGTGGATCGCTTTCACCGCGAAGTGGAGATGGCAGCCGGGCTGGAACATGCTCATATTGTCCCCGTCTATGATCATGGGCGCACCCCAGAGGGGCAAATTTACCTTGCCATGCGCATCATTCGCGGCGGCACGTTGGCAGACCGCATCACGCAGGGCGCCATGCCGCTGGATAAGGTCAGCACCATTCTGAAGCAGCTTGCCGGCGCATTGGATTACGCGCATGGCAAGGGCATCGTCCACCGCGATATTAAGCCGAGCAATGTTTTGATCGATGATCAGGACGATATTTACCTTGCCGATTTTGGCTTGGCACAGTTAAGCGAGCAGCCCAACCAAAACAACCTGACCAAAACCGGCGCCCTGGTCGGGACGCCCACCTACATTTCCCCCGAACAGGCGCTCACCAGCAAAGGCGACTACCGCTCTGACCTCTACAGCCTCGGCGTTGTCCTCTACGAGATGGTCACGGGGAAGCCCCCTTTCAGCGGGGATTCGATGTTTTCGGTGATGAAGGCGCACGTGGGCGAGCCGCCGCCCCCCGCCTCAAAATTCCGCCCAGACCTTCCCGCCTCGGTGAACGCCGTCTTACTCCGCGCACTGGCAAAGAAACCCGAAGATCGCTACCCCAACGCAACGGAATTGGCGCGGGATTTTGGCTTGGCGGTGCAAGGGCTGCTCGTCACGCAGCAGCGGACGCTGATTATGACCTCCGTCTCGTTGACGAATTTGCGCAGTTTGAATTCTGTCCGCACGCGGAACATCGCCGCCATTGGCTTGCTGACGATTGTTTTGCTCACGCTAGGGTTGTTTCTTGTCTCGCGGCTGAACCCCTCGGCAACAACGGGGGTGGCTGCCACTGTTGATGAGGCACAGCGCCCCGAAAGCGGTCCGCCGGAGTCGGTTATCCCCACAGCGGCAGAGATTGAGACTGCCCGTGCGATCTTAAAGACCTCCTTCATTGGTGTTATGGCGTGTACCACAGAGACGGAATACCACGCCTCGTTGGTGCGCTCCATGCGCCTACGGGCGGAAAGTTACGGGTTTGCCGTGCGGGTGGAAGACGGCAAAGCGGAAAAATCGCGCCAGACGACGATCTTGAATAAGTTCCTTGCCGATGGGGCAAAGGTGATCCTTATGTGTCCGCTTGATGAGGGACTCATTGCGCCGCTTGTCAAAGCAGCCCAAGATGGTGGCGTGGTTGTTGTGAGTGCTGGCGAAAAGGTTTGGGGCAAAAACGCCGTCAGCCTCACCCTGACGAACGAGACCATGGGGCGCAAGGTTGGCGAATACACGGTAGCGATGATCAATGAGGAAATGGGGGGAAAGGCGAATGTGGTCATCCTTGAATACCCCGACGTGCCGACAGTTACCATCCGCGCCAACGCAATGGAAGCGGCGCTGAAAGCGGGCGCTCCTGACGCTGTTCTGTTAGGGCGCTACATAGGCGGCTTGTCGGAGGAAGGCAAAAAGAGCATGACGCGCATCCTTGCCGAACACCCCGAAGTGAATGTCATCATGAGCATCAATGATAATGGGGCGCTTGGGGCAGTCAGTGTCCTACGGGAGGCAGGCAAAGGCTTTGACGAGGTGCGCATTGTCAGTGTCGATGCCGAATTGGAAGTGCGACGGTTGATCACCGCTGGCGAGTATTTCCGTGCCACACTCGATAATGATCCGGTGGGGGCGGGGGTGCTTGCCGTTGATGCCGCCGTCCGCTTGTTGGGCGGGGCAGTAGTCCCTAAATTGGTGCTGATTGAGGGGCGGATGATGACCAAAGAGACGCTCCAAGTGACGCCCACCGCAGTGGCAACGCCCTAGACGGATCGTTTAGCAGCGGGCGCACACAGACGCCGAACAGGATTCCCCCTACTTCCACAAGGAGGCGGGGCAGAGAGTGCGCGCGTCTTGCCCTGATCTCAGCCCCGTGCTTTAGCACGGGGGGAACACATTCAAGCCCCACCCTCCAATTTCCGTCAAGTCGCGGTACAATCTTTCCCCTGAATTGAAACCGTGAAGGAATCATTGAAACCCCTTATGAGCAAAACACAGGCGTTGGAACGCCTCCATGACCGCAGCGGGGTTGTGGGCATTATCGGGCTTGGCTATGTTGGGCTGCCCCTTGCCGTCGCCTTTGCCGAGGCAGGCTACCGTGTCATCGGTTTGGATTTAGACACCCGCAAGGTGGACGCCCTGAACCGAGGCGAAAGCTATATTCCCGACATCCCGACGGCACAAGTCGCCCCCCTCACCCAATCGGGCAAACTTAGCGCCACCGACGATTATGGGGCGCTGCGCGAGGTAGACGCGGTGAGCATCTGCGTGCCAACGCCGCTGCTCAAGACAAAAGACCCCGATATGAGCTATGTGAACAGCGCCGTTGAATCGCTGGTGCAGGTCGTTCACGCCGGCATGTTGATCGTCCTCGAAAGCACCACTTATCCGGGGACGACGAACGAAATTGTCATCCCCAAACTGACGGCGGGCGGGCTAACCCCCGGCGAGGACATCTTCATCGGCTTCTCGCCAGAACGGATTGATCCCGGCAACAAGACCTACGGCGTCCGCAACACGCCGAAAGTGATCGGCGGTGTCACCGCTGCCTGTCAGGAAGTTGCTTGCGCCTATTACGGGAGCATCGTGGATACCGTTGTCGCCGTCTCCTCCCCCACCGTTGCTGAACTGGTCAAACTGCTGGAAAACACCTTTCGCGCGGTGAACATCGGGCTGGTCAACGAACTCGCCCTCATGTGCGATAAACTGGGCGTCGATGTTTGGGAGGTGATTCGGGCGGCGAGTACGAAACCCTTTGGCTTCATGCCTTTCTACCCCGGTCCCGGCTTGGGCGGACACTGTATCCCGATTGATCCGCTCTACCTCAGTTGGAAGATGAAAACGCTCAACTACACGGCGCGGTTCATCGAACTCGCCAGCGAGATCAACACCTCCATGCCGATCTACGTCGTGAACAAGGTGGCGACGGCGCTCAACGATGATGTGAAATCGATCAAACGATCAAAGGTGGCGATCTTGGGCGTCGCCTATAAGAAAGATATTGACGATGTGCGCGAGAGTCCGGCGCTAGATATCATCCAACTCCTCATCGAACGGGGTGCGGAGGTCAGCTATCACGATCCCTTTGTCCCCTCCATTCGCCTAGATCATGGTCATGGCGGGCATCTCGAATCCGTGCCCTTCACGACAGAGTGGCTGCAAGCGGCGGATTGCGTCGTCATTGTCACGAATCACAGTATCACCGATTATTCGGCGGTGATCGCCAATGCCCAATTGATTGTCGATACGCGCAACGCCACCGCCGGAATGCGCACGAACGGCGCACGAATCGTCGGCTTGTAAACTTTCCTGTGCGGCTTAAACGAGAAGGAGATTTTGTGTCTGATCTAACATCCACCGTGATCGCTGTCATTGGCGGGACGGGCAAAGAGGGAGCAGGCTTGGCGTTCCGTTGGGCAAACGCGGGGATGCCCATCCTCATCGGCTCGCGGGATGGGGCGCGGGCAGCTGAAAAAGCCGCCGAACTCAATGCTGAACTCGCTGCTCAGGGCAGTCCCACCCATAAGCCGCTGCAAGGGATGGGCAACGCCGATGCCGCCCGCGCCGCTCAGGTCGTTGTGATCAGCGTCCCTTATGACGCCCACACATCCACCCTTAGCGCCCTTCACGATGTGCTGCAAGGGAAGGTCGTCATTGATGTGACTGTCCCCATGCAGCCGCCAGACATTCGCAAGGTCTATGTTCCAGAGGGGAAATCCGCCTGTGTCGAGGCGCAGACAATCCTCGGCAGGGGGGCAAAGGTCGTCGCCGCTTTTCAAAATGTGAGCGCCGCCCACCTGATGCACCTTGACCACGCCCCCGCCTGCGATGTCTTGGTCTGTGGCGATGACGAGGCGGCGAAAAATACGGCGATCACGCTCGTCATGGCGGCGGGGATGCGCGGCATTGACGCCGGAGCGCTGATCAACGCTGTGGCGGTGGAAGCGCTGACGCCCGTCTTGCTCTACATCAACAAAAAGTACAAGGTGAAGGGCGCGGGGATCACGATTACAGGGTTTGCCGGGTGAGCCGCCCGACGTGGCGCTACCCCCCATAGCGCCATACCCCGCCGGTCATCGTCCCCACCACCTTCACCGTCAACAAGTCATCCGGCGGAATGGCATACGGATCGCGCTCTAAAATCGTCAGATCGGCAAGGAAGCCCGGCGCGATCCGCCCCAAGCGATCCTCCATCCCCGCCGCGTATGCCGCCCCCTCGGTATAACCGCGAATCGCCTCATCAACGCTCAGGCGCAGCGCCGGATACCACCCCGCCTCGCCCGGTGTGCCATCGGCGCGGCGGCGCGTGACGGCGGCGTGAATCCCCACCAGCGGGGCGAACGGCTCAACGGGCGCATCCGATCCAAAGGCGACGCGCACGCCTTGATCAATCTGGACACGGGCGTTATAGGCAAGCGCCGAGCGCCCCCCCCAATAACGATCCGCCATCTCGTAATCGGCGGTGGCATGAATCGGCTGCATTGAGGCAATAATCTCCAGCGCCGCCAAACGCCCCACATCGGCGGGGTGAATCACCTGCACATGTTCAATGCGGTGACGCCGTGCTGCGCGGGGAATGCCCGCCGCTGCTTCCTCCCCGCGCACCGCCTCATAGACATCCAGCACATCATGAACGGCTTTATCGCCAATGGCGTGAATCGTCGCCGGAAATCCAGCGCGGCTGGCACGCGAGACAAGGGCATACATCGTCTCTTTGTCGGTGACGATCACCCCTCGGTTGTACGGTTCGCCCTCATAGGGGTCGATCATCGCCGCCGTCCGCGCCCCCAACGCCCCATCAGCAAAGATTTTCAGCCCGCCAAGCCGCAGCCAATCATCGCCAAAGCCCCACCGCAGCCCCAACCCAATTGCCTGATCAATGTACGGATCGTTGATGTTCTTCACGATGCGCAGCCCCAACGCGCCCCGTTCGTGGAGGATTTGCAGCGCTTCAAAGGCGCGGGGCGGGTCGTAATCGTGCAGTCCAGTCAAGCCCGCCCGCCAAGCGTGCTGCTGTGCCTCTGCCATCAAATCGGCAAGCTCCGCCGGAGTGGGGCGCGGCACAATCCGATCCACCATGTCCATTGCCGTTTCAAAGAGGATTCCGGTGGGGCGTCCCTTGTCGTCGCGCTCAATCACACCGCCTTCGGGGTCGGGCGTCGCCGCGCTGATTCCAGCAAGGTGCAGGGCGGCGCTGTTCGCCCACCCCGCGTGACCGCTCCGCGCCTTCAGAAAGACGGGGTGGTTGGGCGTCACGGCGTCCAGATCGGCGGCGGCGGGAAAAGCGCGATCCGCCCACAGGTCTTGCGCCCACCCGCGCCCGGTGAGCCAAACGCCCTTCGGCGTCAGCGCCGCCCGCGCCGCCACCCGCGCCACTGCCTCCGCCTTGCTTGGCACGGCAAAAAGCTCAATCTCGCGCAGCCCTTGCGCCGTCCATGCCCAGTGAATGTGGGCATCCACCAAGCCCGGGATGACCGTCGCCCCCGCCAAATCATCGATCACCGTTTCTTTCGTTCGCAAGGCAAGCAGGTCTTCCCCGCCAACGGCGACGATCCGCCCGCCGCGCACGGCGATCACCGAGGCGCGGGGCTGCTCCGGCTGAAGGGTGTGAACGGTGGCGTTTGTCAAAAGGCGATCCATAAGTGTAATAAAACTCCCTGTCCTGAATGACCGGTCAATGTTCGGTTGTGTTGATAGTGTAACCCCAGTGACCCCACCGCTAAAAGGCTTGTCTGGTAAGGAAAAGAAGGTATCGCCCATGGACACTCCAAGACAACAACGAAAGGATTGAACAATGGATAGGAATACCTTCTTCACCGAATTATAGGTGTAGACGTTACACCGTTGCCCTCACCCCCTACCTCCTTCTCCCTCAGGGAGAAGGAGGAAAAGAGGTTTTGAGGGGCTTCCCCTCAAACATCCCCTTTGGATGAATACAGAGGAAACACGTTCAACTGCGTAACTCACCTTACGCACAGACCCTCACCCCTAACCCCTCTCCCGCCACGCGGGAGAGGGGGAATGCACTTTTTTGAGGGGCCTCAAACTGCCCCTTTCGACGAATACGGGGTGAACAAACCCAACTGCGTAAGGTGAGCTGTGTAAGTCCTTCTATCGTATGGTTTTGTTGTGTCGTTCGATCACTACCATTCCTAAATTAACCATGCCACGCTTTATTGACACGGGCGACCACGTGGTCGCGCCCCTCCGAGGATTATCCCCCCGCCGCCATCCTCTCGGTGGGAGTCATGAACTGCGCCCGCGCCCAATCGAACGTCTCCCGAATCGCCTGTGGGAAGGGTGTCGGTTTCAGACCAAAGGTGCGTTCCGCCTTCGCGCTGCTGATGATATACGGCTTCTCGAACTCGTACATCATCTCCACCGTCTCCCGCGCACCCGGGTTGAACAGCCCAAAGACGCTCATCATCAGGCGGTTGGCATAGCTCGCCTTCAGCGGCTTGCCCACCTCAGCGCTGATTAAGGTCAAGAACGCCTCTTGGGTAAGGGCGGGATTCGAGGGGGCGATCCATGCCTCCCCTAGCGCTTCCTCACGAGTCCCCAACGCTGCCAGCAATCGCCCGTAATCGGGGATATAGGTGAAGGTGTGGGGGACGTTCCCCTTGCCGAAGAACTGCACCCGCTTCCCCAAGAGCGCCGCCTTGTAGACCATCTCCGCGATCACGTCGTATTCCCCACCAAAGAAGGTGGAGGCACGTCCGATTGCCGCCCGCACTTCGCCGCGCCCGTGTGCCGCCATAACCGCCGCCGCCATATCCCGCCGGATGATTCCCTTCTTCGAGATCGGCTTGATTGGGGACTCCTCGGTGATCGTCTGCCCACCGCCATCCCCGTACAGGTAGAGGTTATCCCCGACGATGAATTTTGCCCCGTTTGCCGCCGCCCCTTGCATAATCGAGGCTTGCAGCGCGGGGAATTTCCCTGCCCAGTCGTGGTATTCCGGTTGGGCGCATTGGTAGATCGTCTCCGCATGGCGGGTGATCTGGATCACCGCTGTCGGATTGTAAGCATCCGCCGCCACAACCTCAACCTCGGCGGGCATCCCCGCCAGTTTCCCGCTGCGGTTGACCATCCGCACTTGTTTTCCCATGCCGATCAATGCCCGCGCCGTGTTCTTTCCTAGCGGTCCCGTCCCAAAAACGATGTGTAGCGTGCCAGCCATTGGTTACTGTCCTTTGTTTTCTCTGTTACGCTGCTTACTGTGTAGGTGTTCACGAGTCGCTCGTCAACAAGATACGAAGAATCTCGCCTTATACAGTTGGATTTATTTCCCCTGTGTTTTGGCAAAGGGGCAGCTTGAGGGGGAAGCCCCCTCAAAACTAGGATTCCCCCTCTCCCCTTGTGAGGGTTAGGGAGTGAGGGCAACTGCGTAATCTCTGTAAGGATTAGTCCCCTTCACAAGCCCACTCCCTACATGCCCTATTCGTTGTCCCGCACGATAATCCCGAAGGATTGGATCATGAAGCGCATTTGGGTGTCAAAATGGTGTGCCGTGTTCGCCACCACCCCTTGCAAATGGTTCAAGACCTCTAGGGTGATCAGCCCGTGCATCTGACTCCAGCCGACAATGCCCAAGTAAAACGCCATGTCCGAAACCGGCTCGGCGTCTGGTTCGGCGGCGGCGTAATCTTGCCGCAGTTGGGCAATGCGCCCCGTCAGCGCCTGCGGCACGCGATCATAAGGGGGCTGCGGCTGATACCGTTCGGTCTTTAGCACATCCTCGATGGTGCGGATGATCACCGCGAAGCCCCGCGCCACCGCCGGCACCGTCACCTCACGCGGGGCGACATAACCCGGAATCGGATTCCCATAGATCAACTGAAAATCCATTGGGTGATCCACCGCCCATTGGCGGTATGCCCGCAGCACCCCCCGCAGGCGGAGGACGGGCGTTTCCTTCTTCATCTGTGCCGCCGCCGCCAGCGCATCGGAGAGCGCCGTAAAATCCTCAACAATCAGGGCGGTGATCAGATCGTCCACACTGTGAACGTAGGTGTAGAGTGCGGGGGGCGTCACCGCTAGTCTCTTGGCAATCCCCCGAATGGTGACTCCCGCTGTCCCTTTCTCTACCATCAGGGCGCGGGCGGCTTGCTTAATCGTGATGCTCATCGTTTCATGGGCAGCATCGCTGCGAACACGGGGCATAACCAACCCTTCCTTTCGTTTCCTTTACGGCGTTAACTTTACACCGTTAACTTTTAAATAACTTTACACCGTTAACTTAACAATGTAAAGCGAATGATTGTTAGAGAATTGTCTATACAGTCAAAAAGGGTGTTAAAGGCACGGTGTTGGGGTGAGGCGTGGTTTTGTTGACGGGCTGTGTCATAATTTGTGCATCACGCACAAACAAGACCATGCCCAATCACTGCCCGATCATTTTTTGATAAGGAGCGCCTTTTATGTACGACGCGAAACGCTTAGAAGAACTTGAATCCGCCCTTGATTCGTGGGAGCGGGAGACGCTCCAACCGACACTGGGGAAAATGCCCGAACGCCGGAAAACGTTCATCACAACGAGCGGCAAGGCGATCAAGCGGCTCTACACACCTGCCGATCTGGGCGAATTCGACTACCTGCGCGATCTCGGTCTGCCCGGCGAGTATCCCTACACGCGGGGCGTCCATGCGACGGGGCATCGGGGCAAGCTGTGGACGATGCGCATGTTTGCCGGCTTTGGCACGGCGGAGGAGACAAACGCCCGCTACAAGTACCTGCTCTCGCAAGGGAATATGGGGCTTTCCGTCGCCTTTGACCTACCCACCCTGATGGGCTACGACTCGGATGCGCCAGAAGCGCTAGGCGAGTTTGGGAAATGCGGCGTTGCCGTTGCCTCGCTGCGGGATATGGAGCGCCTTTTCGAGGGGATTCCTCTTGGAGAGATCAGCACAAGCATGACGATCAATAGTCCCGCCGCCGTGATCTGGGCGTTTTACATTGCCGCCGCCGAAAAACAGGGCGTCCCCATGTCTGCGCTGCGGGGGACGCTCCAAAACGACATTTTGAAGGAATACATCGCCCAAAAGGAATACATCTTCCCGCCAGAACCGTCGATGCGCCTTGTCACCGATACGATTGAGTTTGGGGCAAAGCATATGCCGCTGTGGAACACGATCAGCATCAGCGGGTATCACATTCGGGAGGCAGGTAGCACAGCCATTCAGGAGCTTGCTTTCACCCTTGCCGATGGCATTGAGTATGTGAAGTGGGCGCGGCAGCGGGGACTGGAGATTGACGACTTCGCCCCGCGCCTGTCATTTTTCTTCAACGTTCACAACGATTTCTTTGAGGAGATCGCTAAGCTGCGGGCGGCGCGGCGTATTTGGGCGCGGGAGATGCGCGAGACGTTCGGGGCAAAAGACCCCCGCTCGTGGCTGATGCGCTTCCACTGTCAAACGGCGGGAGTCAGCCTGACGGCGCAGCAGCCGGAGATCAACATCGTGCGGGTGGCGATTCAGGCGTTGGGGGCTGTCCTCGGCGGGGCGCAGTCGCTCCACACGAACAGCATGGACGAGGCGCTGGCGCTGCCGAGCGAAAAAGCGGTGACGATTGCCCTCCGCACGCAGCAGATTATCGCTGCCGAAAGTGGCGTGACGAACACACTTGACCCGCTCGGAGGATCCTACTTCCTAGAGACACTGACGAACGAGACGGAAGCTGCTGTGTACGATTACTTCCGTCGCATTGAGGCGTATGGGGGGCTGCTGCCGGCGCTGGATGCCGGATTTATGCAGCAAGAGATCGCTGACGCCGCCTTCCGCTATCAACGGGAGATGGAAGCGGGCGAACAGATCATGATCGGGGTGAATCAGTACGCGGAGACGAACGGAAAGATTGACATTCCGATTTTGGTGATGGACCCGAAGGGATATGAGAAGCAGGCGGCGGGCTTAGCCGAACTGCGCCAGACGCGGGACAACGAGAAGGTTGGAACGGCGCTGAGCGCCCTCCACGCGGCGGCGGGGGGGACGGAAAACCTGATGCCACACCTCTTAGACTGCGCCCGCGCCTATTGCACCCTTCAAGAGATCATGGACGTGCTGCGGGTGCAGTTCGGACTCCATGTGGAAAAAGAGGTGCTGTAGGGGGCAATAGCAGATGCCTAGACAAAGCGGACGCCCCAAGAGGGCGTCCCTACGGGGATGCGGGGAGGCACGGGGCTAAAGCCTGCGTGCTGAAAGCAGATTTTGGGTCTTTCCCTGCTTTCAGCCCCGTCCTTTAGGGCGGGACGGTCAATCCTAACCGTCCGGCGCAAACCCGGGCGCATACAATGCGCCCCTACTTTGAGTCTGGCTCTGCCGTTCCACCGGGCGTGCCGACACCGCTTTCCGGTTTGCGGGCAAGATTTTGCATGATGTCGTCGCGCAGGCGCTTGATTTCCTCTGGCATTTGCCCGCCGTTTTGGGTAGGGGTAACGCCCAAGTTTAGTTTTTCGGAGAGCAAGAGCATCATCAGCCCTTCAAAGGCGCTGTATGAGCCGCCCTGCCCGTTCGTGCCGCCGCCGCCATTGCCGACGACCATGCGCGGCACGATGTCCACGCCGGAGGTCTCCACCGCTTGGGCGAACCGATCAATCGATTCCTGCAAAACTTGGTACTGCGGTCCGCCATAGGCACGGACTTGTTCTTCGATGGCAAGGGCTTTGGCAATACCGATACGCGCCTCGCGCTCTGCCTCTGCCTCTGCCAGCGCCTTGATCTTCGCCGCATCTTGGAGCGAACGTTGGTAAGCCGCCTTCCCGACGTTGCTTTCGACGTTGATGTTGATTTGCGATTCGGTCAGCGCCGTTTGCGATTTCGCCACCGATTCTGCCTCACGCAGTTCGCGCTCTTTTTCGGCGGCAGTCTGCTTGCGGCTGTAGGTTTCAACCTGCTCAATGGCGATCTGGCGATCCCGCAGTTGGGCGAGGATTTCCTCGATTTTGCGGTCTTGCGCCGAGGACGAGGGCGTGCCGATCAGAACTTCCTCCAATTCGAGGTTGTAATGCTCAAAGCGTTCCTTCATTTCCTCGGAGGACTGCTTCTGGATTTGCGAACGCTCTTGGATCAGTTGGATCAGCGTGCGTGTTTGCCCAATGTTCTTGAAGTAGGCGGCAACCATGGGGTCAAGCGTTTGCTCGACAAGACGCTTGATGTCGCCAAAGCGCTGGATGACGAGGGGCGCTTTGCGGTAGTCGATATGCATGACGACGGAGAGGGGCAGCAGCGGTTCAAAAGCATCTTTGGTGATCAGTTCAATGGCGGAGAGGTTCTCATCGAAGCGGTGAGAGCCAATTTCGTCCCTGTTCCATTTGAGGATGATGTTTGTGGTGGGGACGGTGATCACCTTACCGGCATAGGTGTTGAAGGCATATTTGCCCGGCATAAGTGCCTCACTCCAAACACCTTTTTGCCCCCGTGCCACCATCTCACCGTGTTTGTATTCCTCACCGGAGAGGTCGCCGCCGCGTTCGCCAATGTAGGAAACGACAACGCCCACATAGCCGACTTCGATGGTTGTTTTATCAATCATCTCAACGGTAGCGAACAAGCGGTTGATGTAATACGTGCCTTCGACAAGGGTATGGTATTGGCGTCCGCGCCGCCCGCCCGCTTTGAGGAACTTTTCGGTGTCTTGGAAGTTGTTGTGATAGGTGGCTGGTTGTGCCGGATCGTTGCCGACGGTGGGAGCGATGATCTCCTCTTGATCAAGGGAGGGTCCGTCATGAACGGTGACAATGCCCACTTTGTCATCCGAGCCGCGAATGACGACGGGGCGAAAGCCATCACGCTCTTGGATGAGCGCCGCCATACGCTTGAACACGGCTTCTTCATCGCGGCTGATGGGCAGGTAATAAATGCCCTCTTGGGTGAAGACGATGAACTGGACGAGGTTAAGGGCATACGTCCCTTCACGGAGGATTTCCCGCTGCGGTCCGCGCTGCCCGCTGCCGCGTAGGAATGCCTCCATATTTTGGAAGGTTTTTGCCTCTGGGACGACATTTGCCAGTGTTTGGGTGGGCGCCATCGGCACACCGTCACGGGCAAACACGTAGCCAATTTGCCCCTGGGGGATGGTCACCAGCGGGGCGAGATGGACTTTGTATTGGAAGGGCATCAGCCAGCGCAGACCGCCGCGCAAGACTTCGGGTTGATAGCCGGCTTCTTTGTTGAGCGCGATGAAACTATCCGATTTCACCGAGCCTTTGGTGGCAAAACGTTTTTCGACAATCCCCACCTTGTTGTTGGGGACATAACGAATACCCATCAACACGAAGATGAGTATGGCAAGAATAATCAGTGGGACGACAATTGCAACGAGGGCGCCCATAAATTGCCTAAATCCCTTTCTTATGCTCAGGGGTGAGCATGACATAGGTAGACGTTACACAGTTGCCCTTATCCCCCTGCCTCCCTCTGCCTCCCTCTGCCTCCCTTCTCCCAGTGGGAGAAGGAGGAATCCATTGTTTGAGGGGGAAGCCCCCTCAAACTTCCCCTTTCGATGAATACAGGGTAAACAGGCGCAACTGCGTAAGCCGTAATAGGATCACACCAATGAATCGTACACCCGATCAGAGATTAAGATATACCCCCAATGGTTAGGGGGGAAGAACATCTCCTAGTTCACCAGAAAAATTTCTAACTCACTCACCTTACGCACAGCCCCTCACCCCCTCGCCCGTGTAGTGGGGGATTCTCTTTGGGAGGGGTGCTGCCCCTCCCCACCCTTTTATACAGCTAATCTCAGGGAGAATCACATTGTTTGCGTAAGGTGAGCTTATCCCCCCGCCCCTTTCCCTATAGACAGGGAAAGGCGAGAAATTCTGCGGGCGAGGAGGATGAGGGCAACTGCGCAACGTCTGTGAATTAGAAAAAATGTCGGAAGGTTTGGATAGAAAATGGTTAAGATCGTATTACCTGCAATGTTCCATGATAGAATGGCGTTTGATGAAGGATGTTTTTAACTGAGAACAATTGTTTAGAAAGGCGGAGGGATGTACACGAAGAATGAGTTGCTCTTTCCCCATTACGTCATCGCCAGTCTGCGTAATTTACGCGGCGAGGAATGGCAGCAGCTTGTCGCCCGTGTCTTAGCTGTTCCCGAAGGGGATGAGATGAGCCTCGCCTTCGTGCTGATGATGATCCGGCTGGATGGTTGTCTTGCCTGCGAGACGGATAGCTATCGTGCCATGCGGGGTTGTGCCGCCTGTGCCACGCAAACCTTGCGGCGCTATAAAGGGTCGGATCGGGAATTGACACGCCTATTTCAAGCGGCATTAGAAGATATTCGCCGCCACCTGCACGGACGTTCGCTGGAAAACGATGACGATGTAGCCGCCGTGAACGTCTCTTAGTCTAGGGTTATTTCTGTGCGGCGGCGGTGGGCGTCGCTTGGGGGTCTAGCCGGAGCGGGTCGGCATCCCGAAGGTATTCTGCCCGAATGGGGGCAATGCCCCGATAGGCGTTTTCGCCCAACGCCTGCCACAAATCCGCCGGAGTGAGAATGCTGCCGCGCCCTCTCTCTAGGTAGCGCCGCAGCCAAGCAAAAAAGAGCGTATCGCCTAGCCCCTCCCGAATCGCCTGAACCATTTGCGCCCCACGCAAATAAACAGCATTGATGTAGCTCCGTGTGTCGGAAAAATCGTAGATGCTGGCATCGACATAGCCGCGAGGCTGGTATTGTTTGACGCGGAACGTCCACCACCAGGCCACATCCTCTGCCGATTTCGTCTCCAAATAGAGCGCCTCGCAATAGAGCGCCAATGCCTCGTCCAAGAAGGGGGACAGGCTCTGATCATTGGTGACAAGGGCATAAAACCATTGATGAGCAACCTCGTGCGCCGTGATCAGCGTCAGCCATGAATCCAACTGCCCCCGATAGAGATCAAACCACTGTGTGCCAACGTAGACAATGCCGCTGTATTCCATCCCATCGAAGAAATCACCCTCGACAATGGCAAGGCGCGGGGCAGGAATCGCCCCGAACAGGGCGGTATAGCGTTCGGCTGCCTCGCGTGCCGTTTGGAGGGCATGTTTTGCCCCTTCGGAGGGGGCATCGTCTTTGCGGCGGGGGAAGTAGTAGAGATCAATCGCAAGCCCATCCGCCGTTGTCGCGGAGAGGGTGCGCATGGCGTCTGTCACGGTGAGCGTGAACGAGCGCCCACCGTTCAGGGTGAACTGCCAACCGCCATCGGCAGTACGTTCGGCAATGCCTGGGGCAATCACATCAACGTTAGGGGCGTTTTGGACGCTGACGCGAAGGCGAAAATGTGCCATCTCCGAATAGGTGTATTCGCCCACCCGCCCAGCCTCTGGGGTAAGCCACTGCCCCTTACGGAAGGGGGCGATCTCTGGGAGGAGATAGCCCATGTTCATCTGACGGGCGGTGTAGGCGAAGGCACGCATCCGCGCCGCCTCTAATTTGGGGACAGTCAGGGTAAAGCGAACATCAAGGGCGATTAGGCAATCGGGGCGGAGCGGTTCATCAAGGCGTATGGTGAGCCGCCCCCCCTCAAGGGTATAGCCAACAATGGCATTTTTGCCCGTACTTACGGCGCTTGCTAAGGTGAGGTTATCCAGCAAAAAGACACCCGCCGAACGGTTTGGATCGACGTTGAGAACGAGGTTAGAGAGATCGCGTCCGGTGGGGTTGCGGTAGGTAATGCGCAAGGCGGCAGCGGCGGTTTTTTCGGCGTAATTGACGCGAATATCCCCTTCGTAAAGGGCGGCTGGCTCGCCAAGCGCAAGGGGAATACAGGGGGCGGCGGGCAGCGCGGCGGGAGCGGTGGGAACGAGGGCAGCGGCGGCAGCGGTATTCGTCGTCAGGGCGGGGCGCGTCGCCGTGATTACCGGAGCGGGGGTGGCGAAAGCGCTCTCCCCTGAGGGAGAGGCGGCAGGCGGTTCTGTTGCACTTAGGTTGCAGGCAAGAAGGGCGAATAGCACGGCACAAAGGCGCACGGTGAAGTCACCCTTAGAAAGTTTAACCCGCATAGAAGATTCCATTTTGCCCCATAAAAAATGAACGCAACTCCCATGATAGACAATGACAACCCTACTTCAGTATTGTTAAGGAAATGGGTGAGACAAACTATTCAGCCGCCTGATTGACGCCGTACCGAGCGTTCCTGTAGGCTTATGCCCGTCAAGGTTGGAAATCATACCGAAAGAAAGGCTAAAGACAACATGACGGTTAAACAACGTTCGCTCTGCGTGATCATGGCGCTGGCTGTCCTTCTGACAACACTTGGCGCGGCAGGGTTTACAGCAACCGCCCGCGCTTCTGAGGAAACGCTCACCCTGTATTCGGGACGCAATGAGAAATTGATGTCCCCCATATTGGAAGAATTCACGAAAGATACGGGCATTAAACTGGCAATTCGCTACGGGGATACGGCGGAGATGGCAGCGACCATCCTTGAGGAAGGCGATAACAGCCCGGCGGATGTCTTTTTGGCACAGGATGCCGGAGCGCTTGGGGCGTTGGCGGCGGAAGAACGCCTGACGGTGATCCCCGACACCCTCTTAGAGCGTGTCCCGGCAGAATTTCAATCGCCCGATGGTGTGTGGGTGGGGGTGTCGGGACGCGCCCGCGTATTGGCATACAACACGAAGGCGCTCAAAGCCGATCAACTGCCGACCTCGATCCTTGATTTGGTGAAGCCGGAATACAAGGGGCGTGTGGCATGGGCGCCAACGAATGCTTCCCTGCAAAGCCAGGTGACGGCGCTGCGCGTTTTGCTTGGCGAGGAAAAAACAGCCGAATGGCTGAAGG
Source organism: Anaerolineales bacterium (assembly GCA_015075625.1). Classification (NCBI taxonomy): domain Bacteria; kingdom Bacillati; phylum Chloroflexota; class Anaerolineae; order Anaerolineales; species Anaerolineales bacterium. Next base: position 2,096,434 of record JABTTZ010000001.1, read on the forward strand.
GAATGGTAGCCAACGAGACGAAAGTCTATTCGGGAAATGTCCCGATGGTGAAGGATGTTGCCGATGGCGTTGTGGAGATGGCGATCACAAACCACTACTACATTTGGCAGCTTCGCGCCACAACGCCGGATACAGCGGTGGCGGCAGCGTTCTTCCCGAAAGGTGATCCAGGGGCGCTGGTGAACGTTGCCGGCGCGGGCATTTTGACGACGAGCAAAAAGCGCGAGACAGCGGCGAAGTTGATCGATTATCTGCTCTCAGAGAAGGCGCAAAAATACTTTGCCGAGACAACCTTCGAGTATCCCTTGATCGAAGGGGTGGCGCTTGCCGACGGGCTGACGCCCCTTGCCGATCTGGAGATGCCAGAGATTGACCTGAGCGACCTTGCCGATTTGCGCGGCACACTGGCGCTGCTGCAAGAGACTGGCGTCCTTCCGTAAAGGGAGAGGCGGGCAATTCGAGAGGATTGCCCGCCAGCAAACCTATGCACCATAGAATAGACACATGACGAAAAGCAGACAATTTACAGATCGTTCGTCATAGAAAAATAACCCGTTAACGTTTATAACGAATAGTAAGCCGAGAGCGAGAACAGGACGAAAGATAGCCCGATGCAGATTGCCCGCAGCACATCGCCCGCCCGCCCCATCGCCCCCAACGCGCTGCCCCCCCTGCGGGGGGGAATCATCTTGCCTCGTTTTCGCCTTCCGCAAACGACGGGGGGAATGGCGCTCCATCTGTTTGGGCTGATCGTCGCAGCGGCGGTGCTGATCCCCGTTGGGTATTTGGTCTTTCGGGCGGCAAGTGGCGGGGAGGCAGCGATCCGCTATCTCTTTAGTGGGCGGGTGATGGCGATCATTGGGAACACAGTGGTGTTGGTGGGGGCGGTAGTCGGCGCGGCGACGGTGCTTGCCGTCCTGTTTGCTTGGCTGACGACGCGGACAGATGTCCCCTTCCGGCGGGCGTGGCTGATCCTCGGCTTGCTGCCACTCGTAATCCCCTCGTACATTGGGGCGATGACGTTTGCCGCCGCGTTTGGGGCAAAGGGCTACCTTCAGCAGATGCTCCTCCCGTTGGGGGTTGAGCGCCTACCCTCCATCTATGGTTTTTTCGGGGCGTGGCTGGTGATCACCCTCTTCACCTACCCCTACGTCGCCTTGCCGCTGCGTGCCGCGCTATTGAACACCGATCCGGCGTTGGAAGAATCAGGGCGAAGCATGGGCTTGAGCGCCTTCGCCACCTTTCGGCGGGTGACGTTTCCCCAACTGCGCCCGGCGTTGGGGGTGGGGATGATCCTCGCCGCGCTCTATACCCTGAGCGATTTTGGGGCAGTGGCAATCATGCAGTATGACAGCTTCACCCGCGTGATCTTCGTCCAATACACCAGTTCGTTCAATCGCGGGATTGCCGCCACACTTTCGTTGGTGTTGGTTGTTTTCGCTTTTGGGCTGATTTTTCTTGAGCGGCGCATCGCCAGCCAGAAAAAGAACTATCGGGCAGGGGTGGGGGCGTGCCGCAAACATCGGGTTGTCGCCTTGCGGGGATGGAAAGTGCCAGCGCTTCTGTTTTGTGGGGGACTGGTGTGCTTGGGGGTGGGCGTGCCCGGGATGGTCTTGGCGGCGTGGTTGGCTGAGGGGGCGGCAGCAGGGGTGACGCTGCCGCTATTGGATGGGGCGCTACTGAACACGGTGACGGTCAGCGGGGCTGCGGCTCTTGTCGTCGGGGTGGTGGCGCTGCCGATGGCGCTGCTTGCGGTGCGTTCAAACGGGCGTTGGGGACGGTGGATCGTTCAGATCACCTTTTTGGGGCATGGCTTGCCCGGCTTGGTCATTGCGCTCGCCCTCGTCTTTGTGGCGGCGAACGCCCTCCCCGCGCTGTATCAGACGCTCCCTATTTTGATTTTCGGGTACGGGGTGCGCTTTTTGCCCCTGAGCATCGGGGCGACACGGAGCGCCCTCACCCAGATCAACCCCCGATTGGGAGATGCCTCGCGCAGCTTGGGGCTTTCGGCATGGCAGACAACGCGGCGGGTGACGCTCCCTCTGATGCGGGCGGGTGTGCTTGGCGGGATGGCGCTTGTTTTCCTGAACACGATGAAAGAACTCCCCACAACCTTGATGCTCTCCCCGACAGGTTTCCGCACGCTGACAACCCACCTGTGGACAGCGCAAACAAACGGCGATTGGGCGCTTGCCGCCGCCCCTGCCCTGGTCATTGTGGCGGTTTCGGCGCTCTCGCTTGTGTTCATCCTGCGGGATGGCGCTGGCAACCATTAACACCCCTAACATTTCCTCAGCGCTGATGGATTCTCCGGCACTCATCGTCGCCCAACTGCATAAAACGTTTGGCAGCCAACCCGCCTTGCGCGGCGTTTCGCTGACGGTTTACGCTGGCGAGATCATGGCGCTTTTGGGCGCAAGCGGCTGCGGAAAAACAACGCTCTTGCGGGTGATTGCCGGCTTTGAGCAGCCGGATACCCCACAGGGCGGGACGATCTCGATTGGCGGGCGGGTGGTTGCCGGAGATGGTGTGCAAACCCCACCGGAATTGCGGCGGGTGGGAATGGTCTTTCAAGATTACGCGCTTTTTCCCCATCTGAATGTGGCGGAGAACATCGCCTTTGGGGTGAAAGGCAACGCCACCGCCAAAGCGAGCCGCACTACCGAACTGTTGGATTTGGTTGGGCTGGAGGGGTTTCGCCAACGGATGCCCCATGAGTTATCCGGCGGGCAGCAGCAGCGCGTTGCCCTTGCACGCGCCCTCGCTCCGCAGCCGGATATGCTGCTTTTGGACGAGCCATTCTCGAACCTAGATGCCGCGCTGCGGGGAATGATGCGCGTTGAAATACGGGCGATCTTGCGACGGGTGGGGATAACAGGTGTTTTCGTCACCCACGATCAAGAGGAAGCGCTGAGCCTTGCAGATCGGGTGGCGGTCATGGCAGAGGGGCATATCGTCCAGTGTGATACGCCGGAGGTCATTTACAATGCGCCGATCAACCGAAAGGTGGCGTCCTTCATTGGTGAGGCGTCGTTCTTGGCGGGGATAGGGCGAGGGGAAACGGTGCGCTGTGCGCTAGGCGATTTGCCCTTAGACGAACCGAGAACGGGCGCGGTGGCGGTTATGATTCGCCCGGAGATGGTGCGCCTGACGCCCGCTGCGGAGTGGGCAGATGGCGACACCTCTGGCGAGGGGCGCGTTTTGTGGCGGGAGTATTACGGGCGCGATCAACGGGTGGGGGTGGCGCTTGGGGAAAGCGTGATCATCGCCCGCGTAGAGGCGTCGCCGCCCTACACGGCGGGGATGGGGGTGCGGGTAGCAGTGCGCGGCAAGGTGCGGGCATTTGCGGGCGGGTGAGACATCGCCCGCCGCTAAAGCAGCGGGCGAAGAACGCCCCCCCTACGGGGCTTGGAATGCGCCCTCACCCCCTAGCCCCCTCCCCCGCAAGGGGAGGGGGAATCCATGCGCCGCACCAAGAAAGGGATGCCGCCTGGGGTGTCCGCGCTTGACCGGCGCACCCATCTTCCGTTTTAAGCCCCAACGGGGTGATTCGTCCTAGCGCGAGGGCTTTAGCCCCGCACCAACGCATGTTCGTACCTCGGAGGGGTGCATCGTGTGCGCGCTATCCACAAGCAGCCCGCAGCGCAGCCGCCAATGATCGCACAGCCGGAAGCCCTTCCTTTTCATACAGACGAATCAAGGCACTAGCGACGATCACGCCATCGGCGTGGGCGGCAACCCCCCGCGCCTGTTCTGGCGTGCTGATCCCAAAGCCCACAGCAAGGGGAAGCGGCGTTTCCGCCCGGACGCGCCTCACATAACTGACCAGATCGGGTGGGAGCGCTGCCCGTGCGCCAGTGACGCCCGTCACCGAGACAAGGTAGATGAAGCCGCGTGCCATCGCCGCGATGTGGCGGATGCGCTCCGGCGTGGTGTTGGGGGCGACGAGCGGAATCTGACCGACGCCCGCCCGCTCTGTGTAGGTCGTTAGATCGGCGGATTCCTCTGGGGGGAGGTCGGGAAGAATCAAGCCGCTAACACCGGCTTCCGCAGCCTCGCTGACGAAACGTTCTAACCCATAATTGAGGACAGGGTTCACATAGCCCATCAGGATGAGGGGGATGGTGACGCCCCGCGCCCGCAGAGTGCGAATGGCAGCCAGGCAATCACGGAGTTTTGTCCCCTGAGCCAGCGCCACATTGGAGGCGTGCTGAATCACGGGACCATCGGCAAGCGGATCAGAAAAGGGCATCCCCACTTCCAGGGCATCAGCACCGGATTCGGCAAGGGCAACCAGCGCCTCAATCGAATCGGGAAGGGTTGGGTAGCCAACGGTGAAAAAGGGCATGAAGGCAGCCCGCCCTTCGGCTTTGGCACGGGCGAAGGTGGCTTGAATAGACCCTAAGCCGCTGTGAGTTGAGATCATTTGCCTGCCACCACTTTCTGGGCATCAAGCGCCTTGATTACGGTGTCAAGGTCTTTATCCCCCCGCCCGGAGAGGTTGACCAAGAGGATCGCCGTGCGGGGCAGTGTGGGGGCAAGGCGGATCGCCTCAGCAACGGCATGGGAGGATTCGAGGGCGGGGATGATTCCTTCGTATCGGCAGAGCATTTGGAAGGCATGAAGCGCTTCGGCATCATCGGCAAGGGTGTATTCTGCCCGTCCGCTATCGCGCAGAAAACTGTGTTCGGGTCCGACGCTGGCGTAATCCAGCCCGGCGCTAATGCTGTGCGTTTCAGCGATCTGCCCGTCGTCGTCTTGCATGACGTAGGAGCGGGTCCCGTGAAGGACTCCCAAACGCCCGATGGTAGGGTCGGCAAAGCGGGCGGCATGTTTGCCGCTGGCAATGCCATAGCCGCCCGCCTCAACGCCGATCAAGCGCACCGCCGGATCGTCGCGGAAGGCATGAAACATGCCAATGGCGTTACTTCCGCCGCCCACACAGGCGATCACGGCATCGGGCAAGCGCCGTGCGAGGTCGAGGATTTGCGCCCGCGCCTCAATGCCGATCACCGATTGAAAATCGCGGACGATCCGCGGGTAAGGGTGGGGTCCGAGCGCTGAGCCAAGAAGGTAGTAGGTGGTGTGGACGTTCGTCACCCAATCGCGGATTGCCTCGTTGATCGCATCTTTGAGGGTTTTACTGCCGCTTTCCACCGCCCGTACCTCGGCGCCCAACAAACGCATCCGAAAGACGTTCGGCGCCTGCCGCGCCATATCGACGCTGCCCATGTAAACGATACATTCCAAGCCAAGCAAAGCGCAGACGGTGGCGCTGGCAACGCCGTGCTGCCCGGCGCCGGTCTCGGCAATGATGCGCTGTTTGCCCATCCGCTTGGCAATGAGCGCCTGCCCTAGCGCGTTGTTGATCTTATGCGCCCCACTGTGGGCAAGGTCTTCGCGCTTCAGATAAATCTGCGCCCCGCCGAGGTGATCGCTAAGCCGCTTGGCATGGCTGATAGGCGTCGGGCGTCCGGTGTAGGTACGGTGAAGGTGGGCGAGTTCGGCGGTGAATTCGGGGTCATCCTTCAGGCGGGCGTAAGCGTCCGTCAGTTCATCCAGGGCGGGGACGAGGGTTTCGGGGACAAAACGTCCGCCAAATTTGCCAAAATAGCCGCGCTCATCGGGGAGGGGCGGCGTATCGGGGAGGTGGTTGGGGGTGTTCATGGCACATCCTGTAAACCGCATTTGGGTTTATTTTTTTGCAGTAGGCGACCCGCCAATCTTACCAGAGGGGCGCATTGTCCGCACCGATTCGTTGTGATGACGGTGGCGGAAAGTCTTTGCCCGCGCCCCCGCACTAAGGGACGAGGCTGAGAGGAGGGAAAGGCGCCCTAAGTACCACCACAGTGAAAAGGCGGGCTGACGTATGATCCCGCCGCTAAAGCAGCGGGCTGAAAACAGCCACCCCTTCGGGGCTTAAGAGGCATATCCGTATGGGCTTTCCCGTCGTCCCCACCCCAAAGGGCTTTTTTGTTTGTACTTAGTAGACCATCAGAAAGGTACCCCTAGAATCAGACAGCCCTCATCCCCTGGGACTCGCCTTCGCGTGTACGCGCTCTCCCTATGGCGAGGGGGAAACCATCCATACCTGTAGGGGCGATCACACAGGGGCGCCCGCTTACGCCGCAGCATGTCTCCCCTTTCCCTGTGTGCAGGAAAAGGGGGCGGGGGGATAGGGGTTCGTTAGAAATCACGGTGGTGGACGGCTAGCCCCCTATGAAACCCCAATAGGCAATTCTCAGTTTTGTTAGAGTATGGTATGCTTGCGCTATGCGTTGTGGAGAGGGTTTGATATGGACGCTGATCAATTTGTTCGCCGCCGCCCCGTCTATTTGCTGTTGGATGTCTCTGGCTCAATGCAAGGTGCGCCTATCCAAGCCGTACAGCAAGGGGTGATCATGATTCACAATGAATTGATGAACAACCCCCATTCCATTGAGACGGTCTACCTTAGTGTGATTGTTTTCGGAAACTCGGCACGGCAGATTGTTACGCTTACCTCTGTAGAGAGTTTCACCCCCCCGATTCTGACGGCGGGAGGGAGTACGGCGCTTGGGGCATCCTTGACGCTGCTGGATCAGGCGCTTGAGCGGGAAATTCGCTCGGCAGGAGAAGGGCGTAAAGGGGATTACCGTCCGCTTATTTTCCTTTTCACCGACGGCGCACCTACCGATGAATGGCGTGCGCCCCTAGCTACCTTGAAAACCCGCAAACTGGGGTCTTTTGTGGCGCTTGGCTGTGGCAACAACGTGAATGTCAATGTCTTGAAGGAAATTACCCCCGTTTGCTTGCTGATGTCGGATACAAGCGGAGATGCCATTCGGCAGTTCTTCCGTTGGGTGTCTTCCAGTATCCAAAAAACGAGCCAGCGCATCAACACAAAAGCAGAGGAAAACGGGTTGGAGATTGTCCCCCTCCCCCCAATCATCAAACGAATTGGGGATGGGTCGTAACCATGCCTGGGTGAGCCATGAACATCTACTTTCTTGCCGATATGCGGAATTGGGCAGAGCGCCCTGACCCAGAGGTTATCCTTTCGGTGGTTCAGGCGCGGCTTCGCTTTTCGGTGGGAATGCAGGCGCGGAGCATGGACGGGCGGTGGGCGGATCGCCTTCCGGCTGACTCTGATGCCTTTGTCTTTTTGTTGATCACCGCCGCCCCCGCCTCGAATTGGGTGGAACGCCTTCGGGTATGGCTGAATGGACCTGACGGGCGGGGGCGCCGCCTTTATGTTACTTATACGGATTCCATTCCTTACACGGTGATCCGCGAGATTACCTCCCTGACGAAAGATCAACCTCTCGCCCGCTCTCCCTATCGAATCGTCCAACAATCGGCTGCCGGCTTGGAACACGCCGCCCGCTGGATGGCGGAAGTTATTGAGGATAACCTTTCCGAATACTATACCGAGCGCGGCGGACGACAGCGAGAGACGCCCACACAGCGCTACGACGCCTATCAGCCCGCGCATGATGAGTATGCCCTTGATGGTGTAGGGACGAGGCATGTGCCGCCGCTTTCCCCCCTTCCACAAGCGCCGCACCCCGTCCGTGTGACGCCGACGCGCTGGCGCAACCTGCCGAGCAACCAGGGGGACTTGAACGCCTATCCCGATCAGTTCACCCTTTCCCTGCGCGGCACAGAGGATTACCAGATCGCTGCCGCCAGCCACCGTGGAAAAACGCACGCCCATCAGGGGACGTTTCGTGAGGATGCCGTTGCCGCCGTCGCCACTCGCTATTGGAACATCCTCGCCGTTGCCGATGGGGCGGGGTCAGCGCCATTGGCACGGATCGGCTCGAACCTTGCCGTGCGGGAAGCGGTAGCCGCGATGCGTAAGGCAATGCCCAACCCGCCCTCTCCCGATGATGTGGCACGCGCCATTTGGGAAGGCATTGATGCCGCTCACGACGCCGTAGAGGACTTTGCCCGTGCGCGGAACTTGCCCGTGAGCGATTTGCATACGACCCTACAATTGGTGATCCACGCCCCGCAGCGGCGCGGCTGCCTGATTGGGGTTGTTCATGTGGGGGATGGAATCATTGTCGCCGAGGATGTCGTTGGCACATACTACAACCTCACCGAACCGGACACCGACCCTGAGGACAGCGGACGGACGCTGTTCCTCACCAGCGCGAAGGTGAATGTGTGGAAGCGGCGGACAATCGTCTATGACTTTGAACAGCCGATTCGCCTCTTAGCGATGATGACCGACGGACTCTCTGGCGATTTGGAGGCAAGCGGGGAAGCCTTCTCTACGCAGTTGTTTGAGCCGCTGCGCCAGCGGGTGTTGTGTTACCCCCTGCGAGATCGGGAACGGGCGCTGCTCGAATTTATTAGCTATGAACGGCGGGGAAGTTTCGATGACCGGACGCTGCTCGTCCTCTCGTTGGGCGACTGATCAGGATGCATGGGATGAGATCGTCCTCTCCGGGGGCGTCAAACGCTGGTGGGATAAGGCTATTCAGCGCGAATTGCAGCGGCAGGGCACTTATGCCCCGCTGTCTTCGACCAGAGAGAACCCCAAAGGGCAGCAGACCCTTCACCTGAGCGAGGATGGTGAACTCGATATGATTGAGGACTCAACGCCTGTTGTTGAGGGCAAAGGGAAACGATGATTGTCACCTTCACCGATGGCACAACGGAAATTTATGAGGATGACCCGTTCGCTTCCGGCGGGCAGGGAAATCTCTATCATTCACGCGATAAGCGCTCTGTTGTCAAACTTTATACGACGCCGGATCGCTTAAAGACGGAGCGGTTGAAGAAAATCATCACCGAATTCAACGTCACGCGCACCAGTCCAGGTGATTCCGCGCTGCGCCGCCCCGACCACACGATCAAAGACCTCTTTGCCTGGCCCAATGGCATTTCTGAAAAGCCCCAAGTGGGCGTGCGGATGCGCAATGTAACCTATGGTGGCGATTACAAGCCGCTGCATTGGTGGCTTTCCCCAAAACTGTTACAAAAGATGCCCGACGCGATGCGTGGGACATGGCTGGATCGGACGCGGGTTGCCAGCGATATGGCACGCATTGCCTCGAAACTGCACAACTCAGGGCTTTGCCATTCGGATTTTTCCTCAAACAATTTTTTGGCAAATGTCGCCCTTCAGAGGGTTGTTCTCATCGACCTAGATAGTTTGGTGGTGCCGGGTGTGCTGCCACCGGAAATCCTCGGCACGGGCGATTACATTGCTCCAGAGATCGTCGCTGCCAGTTTTCGCGGCGATAACACGGCAAAACCGTCCATTGATGCCGATTTGCATTCGCTTGCCGTACTCATCTACCAACTGCTGCTGATGCGCCACCCCTTACGCGGACCGAAAAATTACGATCTGAATGACCCTAGCCGCGATGATGCGCTCATGTTTGGAGAGAGAGCGCTTTACATTGAAGACCCCAACGACACCTCCAATCGCCCCGCAAAAGACTTCCCCGGCGCATGGGCGCTTGGCGATGAGGTTGAGGGAATCATGCGCAAGGCGTTCACCATTGGCTTGCGAACACCCACACAGCGCCCGCGTGCTTCCGAATGGGATGAGGCGCTGCTTCGCCTTTTTGACCAAATCATCCCTTGTTCCCATGAGGCATGTGTGGGAAAGTTCTTCGTCCTGCTGCGGGATCGTCCGGCGGTTTGCCCCTGGTGTGGGACGGCGGTGAAGTTTCCCCAAACTGTCCCCGTCTTGCGCCTTTATCGTGGGGTTGGGCAAAATGGTCATTTCCAAGTGGATAAGGGGCGGATTGTTGGGTGGCAGGGGCGGACGCTGCACAAATGGCATATTCAGGCGGATATGGCGGAACGGGGAATTTTGAAAGAGGAAGACAAACAACCGTTTGCCGAGGTTACCTATACCCGTGAACATGGCTGGCAGCTTAGGAATCTGAACATTTCCGATTTGCGCCTTGCCGAAAAAGGGACCGTACAGCCCATTCAGGTGGGGCAGCCGATCAGCCTAGAGCATGGGCAAACCCTCTTAATTGGCACGGGGGGGCGTTTGGCACAGGTGACGATGCAAGGCATACGATAAAGCATACCGTGACGCGCTGCACCCCTTGCCCACCCTAAACCGGTAAGGGGAAAGGGACTGGGCTATGCATGTTTCAACCGCCGCCGAACTCCGCGAGGCACTGCGTACCGCCACATCCGGCACAGAGATCGACCTTGCGCCGGGAGAATATGCCGGACCGTTTTTTGTCGATGTCCCGCTTCATCTGCGTGGGCAGGGGCGACAAACGGTCTTGTGGCGGCGGGCGGGTGCTGTTCTGGTTGTCCGCTCTGGCGGGGTGCGCTGTGATAATCTTTTCCTTGAACGAACGATACGGGCGGGCGTCCTTGTCGCCGCTCATAATGGATGGCAGCCAGTAGGGGTGGATTCTGTGTCTTTTGACGACAACGCACTCATTGATCTGGGCGAACTTGCCCCCACTTTGCCCTTTTCTCTGCCGCTGCTCATTGAAACAACGGCTGCGGCAACCGTTGATCCTGCCGGATTGTACGGGGCGCAGATCACCCCCGATCATGTTCCGGCGGCAGGAGCGCACCACCTGACGCTGCACCTTGAAGGGGATGCCCTCCGGCGGGGCGAACTGCTCTTTGGGGAGATACTCATCCGCGAAGGGGAGACTACCCGCCGCCTATGGGTGAGCGGCGTCGTTGGGGAGAGCGCCGCCCCTTCCTTGCCGCTTGCCCTGCATACTGGGAAACATCTCATCCATGTTGGCGCACAAGGCTTGAGGTTGGATCGCCCCCGTGCCAAAGCGGTTGGGTTGGAAAGCCTTCGCCACATGCTTGTGATCCTCAATGAAGGGGGGATGCTCTCCCTCTTTCTGCCCGAAGATCACAATGGGGCGGTGACCTTGAATGGCATCTTTGTGCCGCCGCGTGCGCGGCGTCCGCTTAAACTTGGCGATTCGCTCGTCATCGGAGAAGATACGCTCACCCTTCAAGCCGAGGCAGAGCGCCCCTTCACCCTAGACCGCGAGGTGATTACCTTTCCAGAATTTCGTGCGGGCATACCCGATCCCGTTACCTTGACCATCACTGCCGGAAAAAACGGGTGGCGGGGAGAGGTTCTTGCCCCCCTCGCGTGGGTGACTGTTACCCCGGAGGGGGCTGTTCGCCTTCCGGCGGGACGCTCTGCCCAATGGACATTGACCCTCAACGAATCTGCCCTCGCCTTGCCCAACGGAACACAAACCATTGGCAATGGGGTGTTGATCATAGGGGGCGGTCACGCCTGTGATTTGGGCGTCACCCTCACCATTGCCCGCCCGCCCATTGCCCTTGACGCCCAACCCGTTGATTTTGGTGAGGTTGAGGCGGGCTTGAACGCCAGCCCTACGGCACGGGTGGGAATCATCAATTATGGGGTTGCCGCATGGAAGGGACGCCTGCAAAGTGCTGTCTCATGGCTGGAGGTTGTCCCTCCCACCGCCTTAGAGGGCGGGGCATGGTCGGCGGTAGAGGGGAGCGTTCGCCTTCTCCCTGATTGGAAAACGCTCACGGTGGGGACTCATACGTTTAAAAATGCCCTCACGGTGATTCCCCACGAGGGTTCCCCACTGGCAATTCCCATTCACGTTGTCGTCACGCCGGCACGCGGACATCTGACCCTTCCGAACGCCCAGATTGGCTTTCAGGAGGTGGAGCGAAACATCGTTCTGCCTAGCCAAGCCTTCACCTTATGGAATGAAGGCGGTGCCGCTTGGGAAGGGACGCTAACGGCGCGGCAAGGATGGGTGAGCGTTGATCCAGAGGAGGTGATCGTACCGCCGCATGGCACGCTGGAGGTGCGGATCAACCTGCTTTCCGTTCCTGAGGAGGCAGCCCTTGATCAACCCTTTTTGGTGGACGAACTGATCTTCACGCCAAAAGGCGATTCACTCCCCTATCCAGAGGTCGTCCCCGTCTCCCTAACGGTGGTTGAGCGTCCGCCCTTTCTGGCTGTGCAGCCCGTTCGCTTTCCACCTTTCGTGCGTGGGGAATTACCGGAGGGCAGCCTGACGATCTATAACCTCGGTCCAACGTGGTGGGAGGGGACAATCCGTGCGGCGCACTCGTGGCTGGTTGTCCCAGAGCGGCGCTTTACCTGCCCGCCGGAAGAAACGATCACCATCCCGATCAGCCTCAGCGATAAGGCGCAAACGGTGTTGAAGGTGGGCATCAGCACCTTTGAGAAGGCAATTGCGGTGCAAGGCGGGCGCGAACCTCTCGTTGTCAGCGCCTATTTTGATGTGCGCGATGAACCGGAAGGGGTGATCCTTGAAACGCCCACCTTGAATTTTGGGCAGATCGGGGACAGCATAACAAATACCAATCCCCAAGTGATTCGCCTGCTAAATGCCGGTGCCGCCACCTGGACGGGGATGATCACGCTCAATCTGGACTGGCTTTCCTTCGAGCATCCCACACGGACGCTCCCTATCGAAATTCCCAAAGGAAGCACCGCCGAAATCAAAATCTTCCTTGCCGATAAAGCGCTCCGCCAACTACCGGGCATTATCAGTGAGAATGAGGCGATTACGATCAGTGGTGGGGGACAAGAAATCGTGGTACGGGTGATGCTGGTGTTGAGTGAGTCGGCGCCATGGGTCGCCATCAACCCGCCAGCGATCAGCCTTCGCAGTGGTGAGGAAACGACCTTCAAAGTGACGAATGAAGGGGGGCGGGCATGGACGCTAAGCACCCACCCCGCCCCCTATTTGCTCGCCGAACCAGCGGAATTCACCCTTGACCCCGGTAAGGCGCAAGTGATCACCATCCGCGTCGATCCGGCTTATGCTGATTTGCCTTCGGAATCGTTCAGCGATCCTCGCGGGGTGGTCATTATTGGACCCTCCCGCGAGAGCGATCTAACGGTGAACGTGGTAAGCGACACACCCCTTGCGACAGAGCGCGTCGCTGCACACTCGCCCAAACTATCCTAAGACAATACATGCCCCACCCGCCGCGCAAACTCATCGAACAAATCCACCGCATCGTGCGGGCCCGGCGCTGCTTCTGGGTGGTATTGGACGCTGAAGGCGTTCAGATGGTCGGCACGTATCCCTTCGATACACTCGTCGTTCAAGTTGATGCGCGTCACAACCACCCCTTCGGGGAGGGAGCCGGGCGTGATGGCAAAGCCGTGATTATGGACAGTGATGGTCACTGCCCCGCTTTCGGGGTCAATCACGGGTTGGTTGCCGCCGCGATGCCCAAAGAGCAGTTTATGTGTTTTCCCCCCTAACGCCAAACCCAAAATTTGATGCCCCAAGCAAATTCCGAAAATTGGGATACGCCCAAGCAGCGCTCGTGTTGCCTCAATTGCGTAAGTCACGGCGGCAGGGTCGCCGGGTCCATTGGAGAGGAACACGCCATGGGGGTTAAGCGCCAAAACGTCCTCAGCGGTTGTTTGTGCCGGAACAACCGTGACGCGAAACCCTCGCGAGGTGAGCAGCCGTAATTGGTTGTGTTTGATCCCGAAATCGTAGGCGACGATATGCCCACATGCTTCGTTGGGGGCTGCCTCCCCCGCCACATACCATGCTGGATCAGCCGCTTCTTCGTAGGTGTAGGGCGTTTGGCAGGTCACTTCCCTTGCTAGATCGAGGTCGTTCATCCCCGACCATTCCCGCGCTTGGGCGATCAGCGCAGTTGTATCCGCCGCCGCCGCGCCGTGCGCAATGACCCCCCGCATGACGCCCTGTGTTCGCAAGCGCCGCACAAGGGAGCGCGTCTCCACGCCGCTGATGCCGATTACGCCCGCGTTTTTGAGATAGGCATCCAGCGTTGCGCTGCTGCGGTAATTGCTCACCGTTGGGCTGAGGTCACGCACAGCAAAGCCCGCCACCCACACCCGCTCCGATTCGGGATCATCAGCGTTAATGCCCACGTTCCCGACATGGGGGACGGTGCAGACGACGATCTGGCGGTGGTAGGACGGATCGGTGAGTAATTCCTGATAGCCCGTCATGGACGTATTAAAAACAACCTCGCCCACTTGGATACCCTCTGCCCCGAATCCTTGTCCTGGGTAGAGACTCCCATCTTCAAGTGCAATCACAGCCTGTGGCACAGCGCGTTTCCCTTTTCATTTTCGCTTGGTCAATAATCCGCAGCAACTCTAGCCGAAAAGGGAATAGGAATCAATCGTGGGGATGGACTACTCATCCAGCATAGCTATGCGCATAAGTGTACTGATCCAACACCCCTAGCCCCCTCTTGGTTTACAGAAAAGGGGTTAGCGGTGGGGTGCGGAATGTTCGGTATCTTCTTGAGAGACTACTCGCCTACAGTATTTTTCAACGAGATTGACCCCGCAGTGGTTGACAGCCCGCTTATCACGATATACTTACCGATGGGTAGGCGGTGGCGATCAAGGGAAAACGAACGACGCCCGTCCTTCTTGTAAGAAGGCTGGTTGCAGTCCAACCAGTGAGGGTACTGCAATACACTTGACATTGGGCTGACCACCGCCTACAATAGGTGAATACTTGCCGAAGTGGCGGAATTGGCAGACGCGCTACGTTCAGGGCGTAGTTCCCCAAAGGAGTGTGGGTTCGACTCCCACCTTCGGCACACAAGAAAACACCGCCTTTAG